>QHVJ01000106.1 GCA_003222275.1 Acidobacteriota bacterium
GTAGCGGCCGTAGTGGATCACGCGCGCGGCCAGCGTGTAGGGACGCACGGGCATCACGTACTGGCGGACGTCGGCCAGCACGCCGGTGTAGTTCACCGTCCCGAAGGTGGGCGTGACTTCCAGCCGGTATCGCCGGCCGAGGATCGGGCTGGTGGCGCCGAAGGTCGTGGTGTCGTAGACGAGGGCGGCCCCGGCCTCGGCCAGGTTCAAGGCCGACGCCGAGGGCAGCTTCTCCTTCCGCTGGTCGAGGAGCTGGCCCGTGTTGAGATCGAAGAACTCGGTCCTCAACTCGTTCTTGAACGAGATGCGGCGGACCGAGCCGCTCACCTCGAAGCGCTGCGCGCGGCTGAAGGGATAGTCGGCGAATAGCGTCGCGCTGCGATCGATCTGCCGGTCCAGCTCCGCCTGCTGAACTCCGACGAGGACCCCGTTCACGACGTCGGTACCGATACCATAGCCGCCGGTCAGGTACGGGATCTGCTGCACGGCGGCGCCCCAGTCCCAGCGGTGCTTGCGGTTCTGGTAGAAGACGACGCCGCCGAAGTCGTCGAAGCTCCCCTGGATCTGGAGCGAGGCGCCGAGGGTGTGGTTGCCCAGCATGTCGCTGAAGAGGAACGACACGCCGCCGCCGACGTAGGTGCCGAACGGGTCGCGGCCGACGCCGATGCTGGGCTGCCCGATGTAGTCGAGGTTCAGCTTCGGCTGGTAGTCGGCGGCCCCGAACTTCTTGCGGTCCGGCAGGCCGAGGTTGAAGTTGTCGCGCAGCGCGGCCACCTCCGCCCGCCGGCGCTCCAGTGGCGGCAGGGCGGCGGCCTGCGTCGTCTCGGCGGCGGGTGTGAAGCCGGCGAGCGTCTTCGCGTCGTCCACGGTGTAGATGGGATACTTCTCGTCCTCGTAGACGCTGTAGGCGAGGCGCCCGGCGGCCGCCGAGAGCGCGGGGCTCAGGTTGGTGATGCCGGTGGCGCCCGTGAGGAGGTCGGTGACCTGGGTGAGCGTCCCCCCGTCGAGGGCCAGGCGGTAGACGTTGCTGATCCCGTTCCGATCGGAGATGAAGAACAGGCTGGCGCCGTCGGCCGACCACTGCGGATCGATGTTCTTGACACCCTCGAAGCCCGGCAGCTCCCGAACGTCCCCCGAGTCCACGTCCAGCATCGCCAGCCGGTAGTCGCCGGTCGCCAGGTTCTCGAGGCGCGTGGTGAAGCGGTCGGTCACGAACGCGATGTGCCGGCCGTCCGGGGACCAGGCCGGCTGGAGCTCGGCGAAGGCGTCATCGGTGACGCGCTTGAGCGCCCCGCTCTGCAGGTCATAGATGAAGAGGTCCATCAGGCCGCCGACCAGGGCGACGAACGCCACCCGCCGGCCGTCCGGGGACCACGTGGGATCGAAGATCTCCCCCAGTTGCTTGAACGGCACCTCGCGCTCGATGCGGCCGGCGTCGACGTCGAGGATCGTCAGCACAGGGCTGCCCTTGCGGACGCCGCCGAAGGCGAAGCGGCGGCCGGCGCGGTCCCATCCTCCCGCCGAGTTGATGAACTCGAGGCTGTCGAAATGGGGATCGGCGGCGGTCTTCACGATCTTCCGCACGATCCGGCCGGAGGGCACCTCGGCCAGGAACATCTCGATCGAGAAGAGGCTCTTCGACGAGAGGAAGACCATGCGCCGGCCGTCCGGGCTCAGGGCGGGGCCGACGTTCAGCTCGCCGCCGTTCCTGTCGGTGATCACGGCGGACCCGTACCGGGACGGCGCCTGCTTGGAGGCGACCAGCGGCACGTAGGCCTCCCGTAGCGCCGCATGCCAGTCCTCCGCGAGCTTCTTGGCGTCGACGCCGAGGACCTCGCTCACCACGTGGTCCATGTCGTTGGCGCGAGCGGCGGCGCGCAGCATCTGCCCCACGACGGGATCGCCCCAGCGTCCCGCCACGTAGGCCCAGAGCGCCTGGCCCCACCGGTACGGGAAGAAGTTGGGGTTCTCGAGATCGCGGATGCTCGGAAGACGGTCCTTCTTCTCGTCGCGCTGGGCCTTCTTGACCGCGTCGCGCATCCACATCGCGGTGTGGGCATCGACCGGGCCGAGCGAGAGGTATTCGGCCATGCCCTCGATGAACCACAGGGGCATCCGCACCGCGGCGGGCACCGAGCCCTCGCTCACCGGCCCGACGTGCCCGGTGATGTCGAACTGGAAGGCGTGGACCAGCTCGTGGCCGAGCACGTGATCGGTCTCGGCCAGCGGCCCCGCCATCGGCAGCACGACGCGCCGCTTGAGGATCTCCGTGACCCCGCCTGTCCCCTCGCCCATCTCGCCTTCGAGGACGTTGGTCTGCTCGAAGTCGGGGTGGCTGGCGTAGAGGATGACCGGCTGCCGGAGTTTCAGCTCGTGGTTGAGGATCTTCGACAGCCGCGCATACCAACGCTCCGCCATCTGGGCCGCCTGCTCCACGGCCAAGCGCTCCTCGGGGTAGTAGTAGATGTCGAAGTGAGCCGTCTTCAGCACCTGATACTTGAACGTGCGGTAGCGGACCTTGTTCCGCCCGAAGTACTGCGCCTCGGCGGGAACGGCGGCCGCGACGATCGCGGTGGCGGCGAGGGCGAGAGCGGCGCGGCGAAAACGGCGGAATGAAGGCATCGTTGTCCCCTCTGCCATGATCGACCCGGCTCGTCGGGGCGTCAACGACCGGTTGGAGAAACGCGGCGCGCGGAGGCTCAGAACACCTTGATCGACAGGTAGCGCTTCGGGTCTTTTCGAATGTCGTCGGCCAGCTTGCTGAGGTTGACGCTGGCCTGGTTCATGTTGGCCGCGGCCTCGCTCAGACGGTCGTACAGCTTGTCGTCCTTCGTCAGCTTGCCCAGGCTGCCCTCGCCGCGCTCGACCCGGCCGAGGACGTTCTGCATGGACTGCGACGACTTCTCGAGGGTGGTGCTGACGCCGTCGAGGCGCCGGGTGATGACGCTCGCCTGCTCGGTCACGGAGTCCACGCGCTTGAGCGTGCGGTCCCATTCGGGGGCGCCCGTGATCTTCTCCATGCTCGCCGAAGACCGGTGGAGGCTCTGGGCGATGTCCCTCAGCTCCCGGCGCTGCTCGGTGACGGTGGCGGAGAGGGCCTTCAGCACCTGGCTCAGCTCGGCGCTGCTCGCGTGGACGTTGTCGATCGTCTGCTTGTCCAGCAGCGATTCCATGCGGGACAGGACCGTCTCCGCCTGGGTCGAGATGCGGCTCGTGATGTCGCTGAGCGACGTCTCGCTCGCCCCGGGCAGGGTGTCCCCGTTCCCCACCTTCTTGTCGGCGATGCCGGGAACGACGTCGGCCACCATCCCGCCGACGATGCCCGCCGACTTCAGCAGCACCTTGGAGTCGGCGGGGACGTCGTACTCGCCCTCGATCTCCAGCCGGATGGCCACGTCGTCGTGGCTGATCTTGAAGCGCTGAACGCGGCCGATGTTCACGCCCCGCATCTGCACCGGATCGCCCCGGCGGATGCCGCCCGCGTTCGGCACGTGCGTGGTGACGATGTAGCGGCCGCGGAAGAGCGCGGCGTCGGTGAACGTGAAGAGGGACAGCAGCACGGCGAGGAGGCCGAAGATGACGAAGACGCCGACCAGTATCGCGCGGTCCTTGCTGCGGGCCACGGGGGGCGGCGGGATGCCTTCGTCCTCTTTGGGCGGGGGCTCGCGGTCGGTCATGAGGGTCTCCCGGTAGACTCCAGGTCCGTCGTGCGCCGGGAGCGTCGCGATCCGCGCTCGCTGCGCATGGCGGTCAGCGCCGCGGCCTGGCGGTCGGCGAAGGCGCGCACGAGCGGCTCGTCGCTCCGACGGAACTCCGCGGGCGTGCCGATGAAGCGGAGCTTGCCCCCTTCCAGCAACCCGATGCGGTCGCAGAGGGAGAGCGCGCCTTCGATGTCGTGGGTCACGATGATCGACGTCACGTGCGTCTTCTCCGTGATCTCCTCGATGAGTCGGTCGACCGCCGCCGCGTTCACCGGGTCCAGGCCCGTAACCGGCTCGTCGTAGAGCAGGATCTGGGGCCGGCCGACGATGGCGCGAGCCAGCCCCACCCGCTTGCGCATCCCGCCCGACAGCTCGGAAGGAAGCTTGGGCAGGACGGCGCGCGGATCGAGGTTCACGTCCTCGAGTGCGTGCCACACGCGGCGCGCCACCTCGCGCTGCCCCAGCCGCTTCGCCTCGTGCTCCTGGATGCCGAGAGCCACGTTCTCGTAGACGTTGAAGGAGTCGAAGAGCGCCGCGTTCTGGAAGACGTAGCCCGCCTTCTGCCGGATCTCCTGGAGAACGCCGGGCCGGGAGGAGAAGACCGATTCTCCGTCGATGAGCACGTCCCCGCGGTCGGGCACGATGAGGCCGATGGTCGTCTTGAGGAGCACGCTCTTGCCCGTGCCCGAAGGGCCGACGATGGCGAGGGTCTCGCCGTCGGGAACCGTGAGGCTCACCCCGGCCAGCACGGGAGCGTCGAAGGCCTTGTAGATGTCGCGGTACTCGATCACCGACGTCCCCGGAGCCCGGCCGCCATCAGTTGAGGAAGAGTGGCGGAAACAGGGCGTCCGCCACGAGCACGGCGATGATCATGAAGACGACCGACGACGTCGTGGCGCGTCCGACGCCCTCCGCGCCCCCGCGGGTCAGCAGGCCCATGTGCACGGAGATGAGAGGGATGATGAAACCGAACATCTCGGCCTTCATGAGCGAATAGAAGAGGTCGTAGCTGTGCCAGAACAGCCGCGCCCCGTACAGGAAGCTCTGATATCCGAGGCCGATCGTGCTGCGGGCCGCCACCATGCCCGCCATCGCGCCCACGCCGTTGGCGAGGCCGACCAGAAAGGGCATGGCCAGCATGCCGGCGAGGATCCGGGGGGCGGCCAGCATCCGCACCGGGTCGCGGCCGAGCGAGTAGATGGCGTCGATCTGCTCGGAGACCTGCATGGTGCCCACCTCGGCGGTGATGCGCGCCCCCACGCGCCCGATGAAGACGATCGCGGTCATCACCGGCCCCAGCTCCAGCACGACGCCGTTGGTGACGACGCTGCCCAGCACGTAGAGCGGGATCGATCCCGTGAACTGGTAGCCGCCCTGCTGCGAGGTCACGACGCCAGAAAGGATGGCCGTCACCAGCACCAGGGGAAGGCTCTCGACGCCCATGGCGTAGGCCTGGATGATGAAGTCCCGGAAGGCCACCTGCCCTCGGAACGTCGCCTGCACGGACTGCCAGGCGAGCTGCGCGATTTCACCTGCGTGACGGGCCACGGACTCGCCCGCGCCCCCGACGGCGCGTAATCCTCCTGTCAGCGCATGCGCGACGGACGCCATCTCTAGCGGCTCCTCACATTCGTCACGACTGGCTCCCCTGAGGCCAACAACAGCGTACCCTAGATTGAGTCCCATGGCCGGAGCAAAGCGCCAACCCGAAAGGGCGTCCAACAAGGACGAGAGCGGTGTGACTACGGGTCGTCCCGGCTCGCCGCGCGACGATTCGCAGCGGACCGGCCACGCCGACCACGGAGAGCCTCCCGCGTCTTCCGGCACTGCCCCGCCCGCCCCTCCGCCCGGCGCCGAATCGCCTCCCGCGGGCCGGCAGCCGCAGAGGCCGGGTCAGGACGCTCGCTTCGAGGAGCAACCCGGGAGCCGCGATCACGTGAGCGGCGCCTCCGTGCCGACAGCGCCGAAGAAGCGCTGAAATGCCGATTCCTCTCGCCGTCCCTCCTCCCCGCCCTATTTGACTCGTGTCATCTCATCTGACTCCTTGACACGAATGCGCCTGACTTGCATAATTAATGTCAGCGTCTGGTGAGGGTACCGGACGGCTCGTCCCCCCCGGGAAAGGTTCATCGCCATGACATACGGTGAAGACAGCATCCAGCTGCCGGATGGAGAAGAGTTGGTGATGATCGAACGCGCGGACTGGCTGGCCCCCACGCTCGGGCCCGATCCGCGAGAGACGTCGTTGGCCCTCCGTCGTCAGGCCAGCGCGCCCGTGCACGCCGACGCCGCTCCGATCGCTGCGCCTTCTACGACCTAGCGTCCGCGCAAGGGTCGGCGGCTCGCACCTGCGTGCTATACTCACGCGTTCGGCGCCTGTAGCTCAGGTGGATAGAGCGGCAGCCTTCTAAGCTGCGGGTCAGGGGTTCGAATCCCTTCAGGCGCGCCACGTCGACCCGCTGGTGGGTGTAGCTCAGTTTGGTTAGAGCGCCAGGTTGTGGCCCTGGAGGTCGCGGGTTCGAATCCCGTCATCCACCCCAGTACATCAATGAGTTACAGAGCCGCTTGGGCGGCGGGTTCCACATGGGTTCCACACCGCTCACGAAGCCCGCTGAAGCAACTGCTGGACCCGCTGGTGGGACAGCCCAAGCAGCTCTCCGGCGTCCCGCACGCTCAGACGTTGGGCGCGCGTCAGCCGGCGGGCGGCTGCCCTCGTGGCCGCTTGCGCACGGGCCCGTTCGCGCTCTGCGCGGGCACGCAGAACACGCTGGCGCTCGATCTGGCGGCGCACGTCTGCCGGCAGCCGCACGTCGTCCACCAGGCGCGCGCGCGCAGCGCCCCGGACGAGCAGCGCGAGCGCCTCTCGAATCCGATCCCGCGCCTGCCGAATGGACCGGCCGTAGGTGTGGCACCCCTTGATGCTACGGACGGTCGCAATCCAGCGCCCGGATTCGTCCAGCTCGTAGACGACGCGATAGCTCTTCATCATTACACCGCGCAAGACCCCGTCAGCGGCCCAACCATCGCCTACCCAGGCATGGCTCCAAGTCGCGCTCGATGGCGCGCAGCGTCACCGGCGGTAGGTCCTGTCCGGCGTGGACCGGAACCGTCGTGACGCACTTGCCGCAATGCATCCGCACGTCCGAACCGACCTGCCGGACTTCCTCACACCCGAGGTCGCGGAGCCGGCGAAGGAGGTCCTTGCCTGTCACTTGAAGGATATCACAGAAGTGTCTAGTGCACTAGACGTTATGCTGACGGCCCCGGTGGCTGCGCCGCTCATCTCTGAGGTCCCAGGTATCCGAAGCGTCGAACCGGCACCCTCGACATCTCAGGGGAAAGCGGGGGCGAGACAGCGCGCCGGATGGCGTCCAGATCCTCGCCGCCGCGGCTGATCGCGTCCTGCACTGGGCTTGGTACCCTGGCCGGCGGTCCGGCGTGCCGTCGCCGGCGCGGTCTTCGACCGATTGAGTGCTTGTTCGATCGAGACCAGCCTCATACTCGCAAAGCCCGAGCGGGCGTGTGGTCGCGTTCAAACCGCAGAGGCAAAACCTCCTTCATCCTCGGGTTCTCCGGGGGCGGGCCCGTGTTGCAACGAGCCCCTTTTTCAAGTCATACTCGAACAGAAATTGAGGAGTTCTGAGTATGCCTCGCGTTCAGCCGGTCCTCACCGATGCCGAGACGGCGCTTGTCGATCAGATGGCCGCGCTCACGCGCTCGAAGCGCACGGACGTGGTCAAGAACGCCTTGGCCGTGTACCACTGGTTCGTGCGCCAGGCGATCACGGGGGCGCGCGTTGTCGCGCGCTCGCCCGCGGGCGAAGAGACCGCGCTGGAGACTCCGGAGCTCGCGAACCTCGAGGGGCGGGGCCACGCGCTCAGCTCTCGCGAGCTGGGTCTGCTGGCCAAGAAGCTCGCGGGCGCGCGCGATCCCCTCGAGGCCGCCCGCTTGAAGGAGAGGATCGCCCGCGGCTTTTACGGCATCTGACGTGCCCCAGGTCCGCCGCCAGGACGTCCCGCCCCTGCTACTCCAGCACCTTCTGGAGCGCATCCACGAGCGTCACATAGGCGCCAAGCAGCTCGAGCTGCTCGCCGCTTGGCTCGACGGCGAGCCGAAGGTTCCGGAGGGACCGTGGTACAAGCGGTTCTCCGGGATGACCGTCTGCGGCGAAGGCGAGCTGATCAAGACGTTCCTCTTGCCCGGCCAGGCGCCCCAGGGCGAGCGTGTCCGCTGAGGTTACTCCTTGACCGCGCATGATGTCCTGCTCGACGCTCAGAAT
>QHVJ01000107.1:0-292 GCA_003222275.1 Acidobacteriota bacterium
GGTACCGGACGTGGAGCGCGACGTCCCCCCCGGGGGGGCATAGATGAGCCATCCTGTGTCAAGCCCGAGGCGCGCCACGGCTGCGCCGGGGCGCGTCCGAGCGATGGGGGGTGTGGGGGGCCATATCGGGGCCCCCCACGACGATCGATGAGCCATCCTGTGTCAAGCCCGAGGCGCGCCACGGCTGCGCCGGGGCGCGTCCGAGCGATGGGGGGTGTGGGGGGCCATATCGGGGCCCCCCACGACGATCGATGAGCGAGCGGCCGATCCCCAACGCGGTGCCGCACCTCGC
>QHVJ01000107.1:570-15197 GCA_003222275.1 Acidobacteriota bacterium
GGCGTCGTGGTCAACCGCGCGACCGGCCGCACCGTGCGCGCCGTGCTGCCCGTCCATCTCTACGGCCATCCCGTGGATCTCGACGCGTTCCTCGACGTCGCCGCGCGGTGGCCGGTGGCGCTGGTGGAGGACTCCGCGGAATCGCTCGGCGCCCGCTACAAGGGCCGCGCCGTCGGCGTGGCCGGACTCGCCGGCTGCCTGTCGTTCAACGGCAACAAGATCGTCACCGCGGGCGGCGGCGGCATGCTCCTGACCAACGACGCGGCGGTCGCCGAGCGCGCCCGCTCGCTCACGACCCACGCGCGCGCCGACGCGACGGAGTGGATCCACCGCGAGGTCGGGTACAACTACCGGCTCACGAACCTCCAGGCCGCACTCGGCGTCGCCCAGCTCGAGCAGCTCGGCGCCTTCGTCGAGGCCAAGCGCCGGACGGCCGACGCCTACGCCGCCGCGGTGGCGGCCTTCGAAGGCGTGGAGCCGTTCGTCGAGCAGCCGTGGGCGCGCTCGACGTACTGGATGTTCTCGGTGCTGCTCGACCCGCGCCGCTTCGGCGCCGCGCGCGAGGTCGTCCGGGCGGCCAACGCGGACGGGATCGGCTTCCGCCCGCTGTGGTATCCGCTGCACCGCCAGCCGGTGTTCGCCGGCCGGCAGGCCTACCGCATCGAGATCGCCGACGACCTCCACGCGCGCGGCGTCTCGCTGCCCTGCTCCGTCGGCATTACACCGGAAGAGCGCGCCCGCGTCGTAGCGTTTCTCGCGGACGCACGTCGCTGACTACGCGCGCCCGTGGTCTCCGAAGCGTTCGAGGCAGTAACGGAGATCGCCGAGGCACCCCGTGCAGAGCTTCCCCGTCTGCTCCTTGCCGGCGGGTGGCCAGCGGCCGGCCCGGCACGCCTCGCGCAGCTCGCCGATCGTCACGTTCGTGCAGTAGCAGAGCAGCAGCGCGTCGAGCGACTCGCGGGCGAGGTCGGTCACTTGACGTAGGTGAAGAGGTGGTCGAACAAGACGAGATGGCCGCTCTCCGCGCGGCGGCCGACCACGTAGGTCGCGAGACGAAACGGCGCCTTGGTCTCCACGCGGCTCAGGCGGATGCCCTCGAGGTCCGCGGCCACCATCGCCTCGACGTGCGCTTTCGGGGGCAGCTCAATCTGGTGGCCTACGCGCTCCGTGCCGTAGTAGGCGATCAGCTGCGCCTGGGCGGCCGCAAAGCGAGAGACGTTGCCGAGCATGACCGAATACCGCTCAGCGAACGCGCGAGGCCGGAAGACGTACGTCTCGACATTGTTGATGTTCGTCGCGCCGATGCGGTCCGGTACCCCGCCCAGCGTTGCGTTCACGGCGTAGTAGAGCGGCGCGTCGGTGGCGCCGCGCGGGTGCAGATACGCATACTGGTGCGGCCGATACGGGAAGACGCGCTCGTCGTAGCGCGCATCGAAGAGCACCATCAGCCGCTCCTCCGGGCGTTCGCTCAGGGCGGCGCCGAGATCGAAGATCTCTCGCGCCGGGTCGACGTCCAGCGCGAGTACCTCGCGCCCGTCGGCGTCGTGCGCCGTCATCCGCAGGGAGGCGAGCCGGCGATGCGCGGCGGCATCGCGCTGATGGACGAGCTCCACGAGGTGATCGTAGGCAGGCTCGGCGAACGTCGCCGAGAGCAGTCCCGACGGCTTACTTGACATGCATCAGCGACAGCGGGCCGTCAAGGTCGCGGGCGCCGGCTCCCACCAGGTAGAGATTGAACCAGGCATTGCCCTCGAGCCGCAGCCGGCAGGCCGTGGTGACGGACGCGGGATCCGTCAGACGCCCGACGTCGAGCAGGTGCGCGCCGCGCGGTGGCACGCGCAGCAACGCGCGGCGCGCGGCGCCGTCCGCGGCCGTGAGCACGACCCTTATGCGGTTGGTCACGTTGGACAGATTCATCAACAGGACGTGGGAGCGGCTGTCGGGACCCACGTACACGTACTGGTCCCGTGCGAACGCCGGGAGCGTACGGCCGACGAGCGCGAGAAGCGCGGTCGATGTGGCGAGCACGGCCGCCGTCCAGGGTGGGTACTGCTCGACGAACTCGTGGCGTCCGTGCGTGGCCGTGTACGAGGTGCCGTCGGACAGCGTCACGTACAAGTCGGAGTTGATGCGCTCCGAGGCGACTGTGGCGAAGCCGTGGCCGGGCGTGTCGCCGAGGCTGACCTCCACCGTGTCCGTCGGATCGTGCAGCGAGACCTCGTAGCGGCCGACCGTCTTGCCGCGCGCATTGTACTGTGTCACGGTCGCCAGAAAGGGGCCGCGGGTGAACCCTTCCTTGAAGCGCGCCTCGACGTTGCTAAGAAGGAGCGTGCAGTCGACGCCGCGCCGCGTGATCCAGGGGAGGTAGTACGTTCGCTCGCGCCGGACGCCGAGCAGGGCACGAGCGAGCATGCGAAGGCGCTTCCTCATCCGCCCGTCAGCCTAGCGCATGATTTTCGAGAGCGCCAACCGTGAGCCGGGGCGATCTCGGACGGAAATCGGTGTCGCTACTGGCGAGCACATGGGTCGCCGGCCTGGTCAACCTAGCGGCCACCGTCCTGGTCGCACGCATCTTGGGCCCCGGCGCGGTCGGCGCGCTCGCCTTCAGCCTCGGCCTCTCGGGCCTCGCGCTTGCCGCGCTGCTGCCCGGTTTCACGCAGGCGCACATGAAGCGCGTGGCCGAGGGCGTCGACGTCGGGCTGTGCATAACAACGTTCGGCGCCATCAAGCTCGCGCTGTATGTTGCTCTCGCCGTGTTGCTGATCGCCGCGCGGCCCTGGCGCGCGGCACTCTTCGACGTGCCCGCGCTCGAAACAGTATTCCTGCTGCTGCTCGTTGGTCGCCTGGCGTCGAGTTTTTCCGAGGTGTTCACGCTCGCGCTGCTGGCGCGCGAGTACGCGGTGGAGCAAGGGACCGTCGTGCTCGTCTCGCGCGGCTTCCGGTTTCTCGCCACGGTGGGGGTGCTCGCGTGGGCGCCGGACGTGCGCGGCGTCGCTGCAGCGCACGCCCTCGAGGGTCTGACCGAGGTGACGCTGGCGTGCTGGCTCGCCGTCCGCCGCCTGCACCCGAGGCTCCAGCTGCCGACGCGCGCCAGTCTACTCGGCTACTGGCGCTACGCGCGGCCGCTACTCGTGAATGTGCCGCTGGGGCTGGTGCAAGACTCGCTCGACCGCGTGGTCGTCAAGCAGTGGGTCGGACTGGAGGCAGCGGGTATCTATCACGTCGCGCGCGGGTTGTGGGAGACGCTGGCGTCAGTGAGTGCATATCCGACGATGATGCTCTTCACCAGGATGTCGCGCCTCTTTGCTGCGCGCTCGGCGGCGGCTGTCGCGGAGGCACAGTCGCTGTTCTACTCTGGAGTAGAAAAGCTCCTGTTCGTGACCGTGCCGATGGGCCTTGGCCTCTGGTTCTTCGCGGAGCCGCTCATAACCCTCCTCTTCGGCCCCGGGTTCGCGCGGGCCGCGCTCGCCACGCGGATCTTCGTGGTCGCGGCGGTCGCGGCTAACACATTCAATCCGTACACGCAGGTGCTCTACGCACTAGAGGCCCACGGCCGCCTGGTGCCGGTGGTGCTCTTACGCTTCGTCGTCTATCTCGCAGCGCTCGTGGTGCTCGTTCCTGGCGCCACCGCCGTCGGCTTTCACGGGTTGGCCCTGGGTGAGCGCGGCGCCGCGGTGGCGCGGCTCCTGCTCCTGGTGTTTCCGGCTTGGATGTACGTCCGCTGGACGCGCGAGCTCGCCGGGATCGGATACTACCGCCATGCTGGCGCGTACCTCGGTGGCTTCATCGTGGGCGTGGCCCTGTTCGAGATCGTCGTGCGCTCGCCGCTCGCCGCCGGGCCGACTGGCGTCGGGACGCTGGTGGGCGCCACGGTGGGCTTCGCCGCCTACGCCGTCACCGTCCGCGCACTGAACCCTGTTGCGCTCGCGACAGCGGCCTACTGCGTGCACTTGCTGAGTCCCGGGCGCTTCCTGCTCTTTCTGCGCGGAGAGATCGACAAATCTCCGCGTTCATGAGATTTTATGCCGGTGGTCCATCCGTTCATCCCTGTGTCCGAGCCGGAGCTCGGCGACGAGGAACTCGCTAACGTCGTTTCCGCGGTCCGCTCCGGCTGGATCAGCTCGCTCGGCGAGTTCGTGGTCGAGTTCGAGCGTGAGTTCGCCGCCTACTGTGGCGCCCGGCACGGCATCGCGACCTCCAACGGCACCACGGCGCTTCACCTGGCCCTGGTCTCCGCCGGCATCGGACCGGGCGACGAGGTGCTGGTGCCCACGCTGACGTTCATCGCCACCGCGAACGCCGTGCGGTACTGCGGCGCGGTGCCGGTGTTCGTCGATGCCGAGCCCGACACGTGGACGATGACGACCGCGGGGCTCGATAGTCGCGTGACGTCGCGCACCCGTGCGATCATCCCGGTTCACCTGTATGGCCACCCGTGCGACATGGATGCGATTACTGTTGTCGCCCGTCGCCATGGGCTGGCCGTCATCGAGGACGCTGCCGAGGCGCACGGGGCCGAGTATCGCGGACGCCGGGTCGGGACGCTCGGCACGGTCGGCTGCTTCTCGTTCTACGGCAACAAGATCATGACGACGGGCGAGGGCGGGATGTGCGTCACGAACGACGCCGTCCTCGCAGACCGCATGCGCGTTCTGCGCGATCACGGCATGGATCCCAAGCGCCATTACTGGCACGAGGTCATCGGCTTCAACTACCGAATGACGAACTTGCAGGCGGCAATCGGCGCCGCGCAGGTCAAGAAGCTACCGCGCTTCGTCGAGAAGAAGCGTCAGATCGCCGGCTGGTATCGAGAAGCGCTCGCACCACTGGCGCGTGCCGGCCGCGTCCATCTCGCCCCCGAAGCGCCGTGGGCGCGCAACGTCTTCTGGATGTATTCCGTCGTTCTTGCGGATCCACACGCGTCGCGCGACGCGGTCAGGGCGCGAATGAAGGAGCGCGGTGTCGACAGCCGGCCGTTCTTTCATCCGCTGCACACGCTCCCCCCGTACGCGGTCGGCAAGTCGCTCCCGGTGTCCGAGTCGCTTGCCAGCGCCGGGCTGAACTTACCGTCCGGCGGTCGTCTGCAGCGTGCCGACGTGGACACCGTCGTCAACGCGCTCGCCGCCGCCCTCGAGGGCTGATGGGCTGGCGGATTCCGGTGGCCCGGCCCGACCTCGGCGTGGGCGAGCAGGAAGCGGTGAGCGCGGTGGTGGCGCGCGGGTGGATCACGCAGGGCCCCGAGGTGAAGGCATTCGAGACGGAGTTTGCGCGGTTCTGCGGCGGCCGCGACGCGGTGGCCACCAATTCTGGCACCGCCGCCCTGCACGTCGCGCTCCTTGCCCTCGACGTCGAAGCCGGCGACGAGGTGATCACCACGCCGCTGTCTTGCATCGCCTCTGCCAACCCGGTGCTGTTCCAGGGCGCGCGGCCCGTCTTCGTCGACATCGAGCCGCGCACGTACAACATCGACGTCGCGCAGATCGAGAAGCGCATCACAGGCCGGACGAAGGCTATTCTTCCAGTGCACCTCTTCGGCCATCCCGTCGACCTCGATCCGCTCCTGGCGATTGCCGCCGCGCACGGCGTGCCGGTGATTGAGGATTGCTCGCAGGCGGCCGGGGCCGAGTACCGCGGTCGGCCGGTGGGCGCCCTCGCGCGGTGCGGGATCTTCAGCCTGTATGCGAACAAGATCATCACGTCCGCCGAGGGCGGCATGATCGTGACGGACGACGACGAGCTGGCCGACAAGATGCGGGCTATCCGCAACTTCGGTCAGCGACCGGGCGAGCACTTCGTCCACGCCTATCTCGGTGGCAACTACAAGACCACGGACCTGCACGCGGCGCTCGGTCGCGTCCAGTTGCGGAAGGCGGAGGCGTACATCGAGCGACGGCGTCTTCGTCGCGACGCCCTGACGCGACGGCTGGCGGGGCTCACGGGGCTCATCGCCGCACTCCCCGTGGAGGAGTCGTACGCGCGGGCCGTTCCGTTCTCGTATCCGATCCTCTTCCGCACTATCGCCCTGCGTGAGCGAGCGGAAGCCGCGCTGCATGCCGCGTCGATCGAGACGCGGCCGTTCTTCTCGCTGATCAACGATCAGGCGCCGTATCGCGCGCTCGGCTTCGACACGGCGGACACGCCCGTCGCCGCCGACGTGTTCCCGCGCGGGCTCTACGTCTCGGCGTCGCCCGATCTCACCGATGCCGACCTCGACCTCATCGCCGACACGCTCGCCGAGGCCGCTCGCCAGGCGTGATGCGCGTCTGTTCGCCGCACTGCGGGATCGCGCCAGAGTCCGGATCGGGCGGCGAGGTATACGAGCGCGACCTGCTGCGCGGTCTCGCGGCGCTTGGCGTCGAGTGCGACATCCTGCTCGCCGAGGGCAAGCCGTACCCGCAGGGGGTGCCGCGCTGGACGGTGCATCCGGTGTGGCCGCCGAAGGGTCTGCGCTGGTACGTGACACCGTTTGTGTGGCCGCGCTATATAGGCCGCGTGTGGCGTGCGCGGCCGTTCTCGCTGCTTCGCGCGCACTCCGTGCGCTTCGTCGGTCCTTCCGCGCTCTGGGCCCGCTGGCGGTATCAGCTGCCGGTGCCGATCGTCACCCACCACCACCACCTCGACCCGAGCCCGCTCAACCCGTTCCTCGAGCGGCGTGTGCTGGCCGCCTCGGACTGCGTCGTCACCGACAGCGAGTTCGCCCGGCGCCAGCTCGCCGACGAGCTCCGCCTGCGCACCGACCACGTGCGCGTCGTCTACTGCGGCGTCGGCCCGAAGTACACGGCGCAGCCGCGGAACGAGGCGCTGGCTCACCGGTGGAACCTCGCCGGCAAGCGTGTGCTGCTGTCGCTGGGGCCGCTGATCCACCGGAAGAACCCGGTGTTCCTGCTCAAGGCGTTCGCCGAGATCCGGCGCGCAGCCGGCCCGGACGTCGTGCTGGTCTGGGTCGGCGCGGGTCCGCTCCGCGACGAGCTCGGCGCGCTGGCGCGGCGGCTCGGCATCGCGGACGCCGTCGTGTTCACCGGCTATCTTCCGGAGCGGGACAAGGTTCCCATGCTGAACCTCGCCGACCTGTTCGTCTTTCCATCGCTGCTCGAGGGATTTCCGCTTGCGCCGCAGGAGGCGATGTCCTGCGGCAAGCCCGTCGTGGCGTTCCGAGTGGCCTCGCTCCCGGCGATGGTGGAGGACGGCGTGTCCGGCTTCCTCGTCGCGGCCAACGACCACGACGGATTCGTGGCGCGGGTGGTCACACTCCTGCGCGATCCCGAGCTGCGCGGCAAGTTCGGCGCGGCCGCGGCCGAGCGAATCGAGCGGCACTTCCGCTGGGACGGCACGGTACGCAACGTGCTGCGGGTCTATGAGGACGTCATCCATGGCTTCACCCGCGGTCGCTAGCTTCCGCTGTCCAGACTGCGGGAAGTCCGTGGGACCGCTCGACACGTCGAGAACGTGCGGTGGGTGCGCCCGGGCTTTCGGACCCACGGCGGGTGTCTGGGATCTTCTCCCGAGCACGCTCGACGCGGTGAAGGTGAACGAGGACCGCGCGCACGAGGACGAAGGGCTGCCGACGTGGCGCCGGCTGTTCTTCCACAAGCGGCACTGGCTGTCGTGGTGCGAGAGCCGCTGGCTGCCCACGCTTCTCGATGCCGGCGCCCGTCGTGTGCTCGAGGTCGGTGGCGGGCTCTGCTACGCAAGCGCACTGGCCAAGCAGCGCGCTCCCGACGCCTGGGTCGTTGCGAGCGACGTCTCCGCGCGGTATCTCCGGCAGCACGCTGTCCGCGTCGGGTCGATCATCGGGACGCCGGCAGACGCCTATGCGGCCGTAGACGCCGAACAGCTGCCATTCGACGATGGCCAGTTCGACGCCGTCTACTCCCAGGTCGTCCTCTACCGCCTCCCCGATCCGTCGCGCGCGCTGCGCGAGATTCGTCGCGTCCTCGCGCCGGGCGGCCGATATCTCGGCGTCGAACGGGCGTCGCCGTGGTTGCCGGCATTCCTGGTGCGAGAGGCGCGGGAGATGGGCGAGCGCTCGGCGCACGCTGGGCTGCGCGAGCGACCGCTCCGCTGGCGAGACTGGCTTGTGATCCTCGACGCGGCTGGGATCGAGCGCACCGCGCTCGCACCCGTACCAGGGCATCGCGTCCGCTCGCCGGCGCTCCGCCGTCTGGGAAACGCCGTCCGGCCAATCCACGTCACGATCCAGTTCAGCGCATGATGTCGCACGCTCTGCGGCGCCTCGCTCTGGCTTCGATCGTGCGGGCGAACGCCAAGGCAAAGCGGCTGGCCGTCCGGCTCACACGCTGGACCGGAAAGAGCTCGGAGTACGTTCACCCCAAGCACCTGCTGGCCGATACCGAGGCGCAGTATTGGTACCTGGCGCACGTCGGGCGCGATGATGTGCTACTCGACGTGGGGTGCGGCAACGCCATGCACACGCTCAAGGTCGCTCGTCGCTGTCGCGAGGCGACCGGCATCGACCGGAGCGCCGAGTCGCTCGCCGTCGGCGTCCGGCGCGCCGCCGCGGAGCGTGCGGCCAACGTCCGCCTCGTATGCGGTGACGTGGAGGAAACGCTGCCATTCGGGGCCGCTCGATTCGACACGGTGCTCTGCTCCGATCTGCTCGAGCACGTGGTCAAGCGCGACCACGTGCTTGGCGAGATCCGTCGGGTGCTCCGGCCTCACGGGCGGCTGCTGCTGGCAGTGCCGAATCGCGCGACCACGTGGAAGCGGCACCTCGAGGCGGTCGGGCTGTTCTCGTACTCGGATCCCGACCACAAGATCGAGTACACGCTGGACGAGCTGCGCGCGGAGCTCGGGCGCAGCGGGTTCGAGATCGTGCGGCTCGAGCCGTCCGTCTACGATACCCCCTGGATCGGCGTGATCGACGTGATCGGCGGCCTCTCGCTCTCGGCCTATCGGCGGCTCTCGGCCCTGCGGCGCCGGCTCGCCGAAGCCCGGCCGGAAGAGAACGCCGGTTTCTACGCGGTGTGCGCGCCGCGATGAAGGTGCTGTTCACGACGGAGTACTATCCGCCGTTCGCGCCGGGCGGGAGTCCGTGGTCGATCCGGCTCCTCGCGGAAGCGCTCGCCGCCCGTGGCCACGAGATCACGGTAGTGACGCCGAACTACGGCGCCGCGGCGCGCGAGACTGTCGATGGCGTCACGGTGGCGCGGTATCCGTTCTGGCGGCGGTTGCCGGCGGGTGCCGTGATGGCGCCGACGCGCGACACGGCCAGCCCGCGATTCCACTTCCGGATGTTTCGCGCCGCGGCCGACGAGGCCCGGCGGATGCGTGCGGCCGTGCTGCACGCGCAGGACAAGCACGCGCTGGTGGGAACGTTCGTCGCCGCGCGGCGCCTGCGGCGGCCGGTGTTTCTGACGGTGCGCGACACGGGGCTGCTCTGCCCCATCACCACGTGTCTCCTCACGCACGACGCCGTGCCGCCCGACTGCAGCAGCGGCAAGCTGCAGCGCGAGTGCGCGCCCTTCTACCTCCGACACTATATCGGGGGCGGCGCCGCACGGCGGGCCCGCGTCCGGGCGAATCTGGCGGTGCTCTACGCGGACGCCAGGCTGAAGCGGCGGCTCGTCAACCGCGTGGACGGACTTGTCAGCGTGAGTCGCGGACTGCTCGACATCTATCTCAAGGCAGGTTACGGCCGGGCGAACGCCGCCCACGTGATCTACACGCTCCCTCCATCGGCGGCGAGGGTCGACCCGGGCGTGGTGGCCGGATTGCGGGCGCGACTCGGACTCGACGGCCGCCGGAGCGTGCTCTATTGTGGCAAGCTGTCGCTTGGCAAGGGCGGGCCCGTGTTCCTCGAGGCGGCTCAGGCGGTGGCGGTCGACCACCGTGACGTCACGTTTCTTGTGGCGGGTCCCGACGAGCCGCCCACGGTGCCGGGGACGGATGTGCGGTGGCTTGGACGGATGCCGTACGACGATATGGCTGCACTGTACGCTGTCGCCGACGTCGTCGTCGTTCCGTCGGTGGGACCGGAGGCCCTGTCCCGGGTACCGCTCGAGGCGGCCGCCGCAGGGCGACCGACCATCGGTGCGCGCGCCGGGGGAATTCCAGAGGAAATTGACGACCGGCGTACCGGGCTCCTCGTCGAGCGCAACAACACGCCGGCGCTGGCGGCGGCGATGCGCGAACTCCTCGATTTGGACGACGTGCGCCGTCGCCTCGGCGACAACGCGCGGCGGTTCCTCTCCGAGCGCTTCGACCCCGACGCGATCGTCACGGCGCTCATCGACGTTTACCGCCGAGTGGCAGCGTGAGCGTCGCGTCGTCGACGACTCTGGGCGTGCTGCCGGCACTCGGTAGTGGTCTCACAGACCTCGCGAGGTCTGGCCAGCACGAACGGCTCATCGACTACGATCTACGCGCCTATGCCGAGGTCTACGACCGCATCTTCTACTTCAGCTACTTCGACGAGCGCCTCGAGCAGTTCACGGATGATCCCGTGCTTCGTGAGCGGATTCGCGTGTTGCCACGCCGCGGGCCGTGGTCCTCGCGGGCGTACACCGTCCTGCTGCCGTTCGTCTACCGCCGCGAGTTCGCGGCGTGCCAGGCGCTTCGCGTGATGCAGTTCCCCGGCATCGTGCCGGCTCTTATCGCGCACAGGTGCTTCGGCGTGCCGTTCGTAGTGACGTACGGCTACCACTACGGCGAGATCGCGCGCATCGCCGGGTCGCGCATCAAACCGTCGCTCTACCGCTTGCTCGAGCGCGTGGCGCTGCCGCGCGCGGCCGGGGTCATCGTCACCTCGCCGCAGATGGAAGCCGAGGTGCGGCGCTGGCGCTCCGGCGGCGTCGGACGGTTTCCGAACGGCGTCGACGTGCAGCAGTTCAGTCCCACGCCACACGTCAGCCCGGAGCCCCCCGGGGTTGTCTATGTCGGGCGACTGGAGCCGGAAAAGAACCTCGAGCGTCTCGTCGATGCCGTGGCGGCCCTGCGACCCCGCGCGGTCCGCCTCATCCTCGTTGGTGACGGCCGACTTCGTGTCGCGTTGGAACGCCGGGCGCGCGAGAGCGGGATCGGCATCGAACTCCGCGGCACCGTGCCGCACAGCGCGCTGCCCGCGGAATTGAATGCCGCGGCAGTGTTCGCGCTGCCGTCGCTGAGCGAGGGCCACCCGAAGGCGCTAATCGAAGCGATGGCATGCGGCGTGCCGTGTGTCGCCTCTGCGCGTGGGGGTATTCCATCGTTGATCGAGGACGGCAAGACGGGGCTGCTGTTCGATCCCACGGACGTCACGGCGATCGCGGCCGCGCTCCGTCGACTGCTCGACGATCCGTCATACGCCCGCGCGCTTGGGGCCGCCGCTCGGACGCAGGCGCTGGCGCGGTACGATGCACGGCGGCTGCTGCGCGAGGAGGCGCGGTGGGTGCGATCCATTACGAGCACGGCGCCTGAGACGGCGGCCTTCGAGGAGTACGCCGAGGCGTTTCCGATCGACGAGGTACTTCCTGAATTCGTCGAACGTCGCCTCATCGAGCAGACGCGCGTCTCACCGCGTACGGTTCTCGACCTCGGCGCAGGCGACGGGCGCTACGTCGACCTGTTCTCGCGCCGTCTGCCGCCGGCGACGCTCGTGGTCGGAGTCGAGATCAGCTTCCTGCGCGCGCGACGGATGCGGGCGCGCGGTTTGCGCGTCGTGGTCGCGCGCTCCGAAGCACTCCCGTTCCGTGACGAGACCTTCGACCTCGTCAGCCTCATCGAGGTCATCGAGCACACCTCCTCCCCCAAGGGCAGTCTCGACGAGATCCATCGGGTGATGGCGGCGCGCGGCCGCCTCGTGCTCACAACGCCCAACTATCCCATCAAGCGGCTGTACGACGTTCGCGCCGCTTTGCGGGCGCGGAACCTGGCGCGGCTGCGCGACGATCCGACGCACTTCTCGCCCCAGTCGGCGACGCGACTTCGCCGTCTTCTCACCGCCCGGTTCCCACGTGTGACGCTCGAAGGGATGGCCATCCTCGGCGAGCGACGCTTTGGTTTCGTGCGCCGGCTCAAGAGCCACCCCCTCGGTCTTCATCTCGCCAACAAGCTCTTCGCCGTCTGCTCCAAGTCGGGGTAATGCCGTGTGAGCACTTCGTTCCATTTGGCCGGCCCGCGTCGGCAGTTCTGGAACGAGCACTGGAGGCGTCACTCCACTGGGCACGTGCAGACGATCGCCGAGCGCTCGCCGCTGTTTCCATATGCAGCCGGATAAGCGTGCCCTGGACTTCGCGGCTGGGCCGCCGGCCCACTGTAGTGTGCCACCGCTGGCCGTGATTGGCCTGCGCTCGCTCGGCTTCGTCGACGTTCCGGTAGCGTGCTATATGGCGCTGGGCTCGTCGAACACAACCCAACGGGCCGGAAGCGGGCCGCGCCGTGTGCCACAGTCCGCAAGCGTGCTCCTGTCCTGTTCGTCGCGGTGAAGCGGTGAGCGGCGCCGACTATCGTCTCGAGGACCTCGGTGATCACCGGCTGCTGACCGTCGACGGGCAGAGCTATCGCACCGTCTATAGCGAGCGCCTGCTGCTCATGCTTATTGAGCGCAAGGGGCCGTACCGGGCAGTGCTCTACCTGCCGTACAGGGAGACACGCGGACGATACTTTCTGGAGCCGCTGTTCCGCTATCTCGAGGCGCGCGGCGCGGGGGCGCTGCGCGTCCTCGAGGTGGGGTGCTCGTTTGGTCACATGACGGAGTATCTCGCCGCGCAGGCTACCGTCGCGGCGGTGCACACCTTCGACGCCGACCCGGCCTTTATCGGCATGACACGGCTGAAGGTCAGCGAGCTCGGGCTCGACCGGGTGCGCGACGTGGCACTATTCACGAACGAGGAGACGTGCAACCTGCCGTACGCATCGGGCGCCTTCGACCTCGTCGTCGCCAGTGGAGTGATCGAGCATCTACCGCTCCGCACGCGCCGCCGGCAGGTCGACGAGTACTACCGCGTGCTCGCTCTGGGCGGTCATATCGCGATCCTCGACACGCCGAACCGGGCATTCCCGCTGGAGACGCATTCCGTTGGCTTACCGTTCGTGCACTGGCTGCCCCCACGACTCGCGTATCACTACGCGCGGTTGGGACGACCGGCGACGTATGGCCGACTGACGTACAAGGAATTCATGGAGGACGGAAGCGGCTGGATGAACGCGTCCTGGCGCGAATGCCTCCCATCGTCCGGATGGAGTGGCCTCGACGACGTCACTGAGGAAGCGGGCTATGGCTGGCGCTTCTTCCGCGACACCGCGCGTTCGCGCACGCGGCTAGCCCTGCTGCCGGCGTTCGCCGTGGCCGCTGCCGTGCTCCGCGCCGCCGGACGGCCACCGTCACTATGCCTGCCGTACCTCAACCTCCTGTTCCGCCGGACGCTGCGGTGATTTCGATCGAAATCGCGCGCCGGCACTACCTCCTCTATCTGCTGCTGCCGCACTGGGCGAAGGTCGCGCTGCTCTCGCCCGGATCGCAAGCCCGCCTGGACCGGATTAACCTCGCGTTCAACGACGCGCTCTATTCCGGCGAGGGCGCCGTCGGGTACGACCGCATCCACCGCTACGCCGCGGAGGAGGCCCATGAGTATCCCGCCCGCGCACTCATCGAGGAGGTCTGGGCCCCTGAGGACTACGGTCGCGCGCTCGAGCTGGGCGCGGGCAGCGGCTATTTCACGGCGGCCATCGCGCGGCGCGCGGAGTCGGTGGTGGCCGTGGAGCCCGTGGCCGACATGCGTACGGTCATCGAGCGGCGGTGTCGCGAAGCGGGTCTGCGCAACGTCACGACGCTGGCCGCGACAGCGTTCGAGCTGGCGGGACGCGTTGCCGACGCGTCGATCGACACCGCCCTCGTGCTGCAGAGCCTGCACCACTTCCACCGCCGGCCCGAGGTCTTCGCCGCGCTCGGCCGCGTCGTTCGCCCCGGTGGCCGTCTCTATCTCGTGGAGCCGCACCACAATCTTCGCCGCGTCGCGCGTCTGCTGCGCAAGTACGCGACGACCTATCGCCGGCCGTCGTTCTGGGGCGACGAGCGCAACTGGGCCACCCACGACTTCCTCACGCGTGGCGAGCTGCGCACGCTCTGTCGGCACGGCGGCTTCTCCGACGTGCGCATCACCGGCTACTGGATTCCGTTCTCCCGGCGGCTCGTACCCGAGCCCCGGCGTCGCTTCGACGCCGAGCACCGCCTCGGCCGGCTCCCGCTCGTGCGGCACCTCGCCGCCGTCCTCGCGGTCGAAGCCCGTCGCGACGCGGGAGCCGCGCGGTGACGGCGCCGCGCGTGTCGGTCCTCCTGGCCGTGCACGACGGCGCGCCCTGGGTGAAGGACGCGGTGGCGAGCGTGCTGGCGCAGACGCTCGCGGACCTCGAGCTGGTCGTGGTGGACGACGGCTCTGCCGACGCCACGCCCGCCCTGCTGGCCGGCATCGCCGACCGCCGGCTGCGCGTGGAGCGCCGGCCGCGCGCGGGGCTCACGCGCGCGCTGAACCTGGCCCTCGGCCTCGCCCGCGCCCCGATCGTCGCGCGGCTCGACGCCGACGACGTGGCGTTGCCCGAGCGCCTGGCGCGCCAGGTCGCGTTCCTCGATGCGCACCCGGAGATCGGCGTCCTCGGGAGCGCCGCGCGCGAGGTGAACGGCGACGGCCGCG
>QHVJ01000607.1 GCA_003222275.1 Acidobacteriota bacterium
CTCGATGTGCAGCGCGGCCACGCCGGCCGCCTCGTACGCCTGCACCGTGCGCCGCACGCTGAGCGCGTTGCCGTAGCCCGTGTCGGCGTCGGCGATCAGCGGGATCTCGACGGCGGCCGCGAGGTTGCGCGCGTGGTCGGCCATCTCGGCGAGGCCCGCGTAGCCGAGATCGGGCAGTCCCAGGCGCGAGGCGGAGGTGCCGTAGCCCGTCATGTAGACGGCGGGGAAGCCGGCGCGCTCGACGAGGCGTGCGGAGACGCCGTCGTAGGCGCCGGGGACGACGAGCCCGTTCTTGGTTTCGACGAGACGGCGGAGGTCGGCACGGCGGCTCATGGTCGCTCCTCGGTGATGGCGCTCACGCGACGGCGCGGGCGCGGGCGATGCGGCGGTCGAGCGCGGGATGCGAGAACAGCAGCGCTTCCTTCAGCGGGTGCGGCCGGCGCTCGGCGAGGTTCAGCGCGGCCAGGCGCTCCATGGCCCCGATGAAGCCGTCCGGGTCGCGCGTGAGCGCCAGCGCGAAGTCGTCGGCCTGGCGCTCGACGTAGCGCGAGAACGCGTTGACGAGCGGCGTGAGCAGGAGGCCGAGCGCGGCGAGCACCAGCGCCAGCCACGGCAGGCCGGCGGGATCGGCGACGCCCGCGTAGCCGAAGCGGCCGACACCGGCGCTCAGCGCGTGGCTCGCGACCCAGAACGTCACGACGCTCAGCGCCCCCTGCACGAGCAGGCCGCGCCGCAGGTCGCCGTGGGCGTGGTGCCCCAGCTCGTGAGCGAGCACGGCTTCGATCTCCTCGGGGCGGAAGCCGGCCGCGAGCGTGTCGTACAGGAGGATGCGCCGCGTGCGGCCGAGCCCGATCACGGCGGCGTTGGCCGTCCGGCTCTTGCGCGATTGATCGGCGATCCAGACGCCGACGGCGCTCACCCCGGCCCGCTCGGCCAGTGCGAGCAGACGCGTTCGGAGCGTCGTGTCGGCCAGCGGCGTCAGGCGAAAGAACATCGGCAGGATCCAGATCGGCAGCACGGCCGTGAGCGCGATGGCGAAGGCGAAGGCGAGGGCGGCGGCCGCGAGCCACCAGAGCGGCGTCAGGCGCAGCAGCGCGTAGACGACCTCGACGCCCGCCAGCCCGATCGCCGCGCCGAGTGCCGCGGCCTTGGCGCGGTCGGCGAGCCACGCGGGGAAGGGCTGGTGCAGCAGACCGTACCGCCGCGGGAGGACCCACGACGAGAGCCATGCGAATGGCACGCCGAGCAGCGCGTGGCCCGCGCCGAGCGCCGCCGCCACGAGCGCCACCTGGCCCGCCGCGCTCGCGGTGACGCGCGCGGCGAGCTCGGCGAGGATCCGACCGCCGCCCAGGAGCAGCACGGCCGCGAGGAAGGCGGCGCCGAGCACGAGCCTCGCCAGGCCGAGCAGCAGCTGGAGGCGATGATAGCGGCCCGACTCGAGGGCGGTCATGCGGCGATTGTACACAGCCGGCGGGCGCGGCATACTCGGCGGACATGCGCACGCTGCTCGCGTTGCTCGTCGTCACGCTCGCCGCCGGCGCCGCCCACGCGCAGGACCGGCTCGACGCGCTTGCCGCCGCCGTCGACCGTGGCGCCGCCACGCCGCGCGGCGAGGCGGCGACGGTGGCACGGATGGCCGCGGCGCTCGTCCGGACGCCGGCCGAGGTGCGCGCCTCGCGTGCGGCCACGCGGCTCGGGTGGGGCGACCTCTTCATCGCCCATCGCCTCGCGACGCGCGGCGGCCATCCGCTGGAGAAGGTCGTTGCCGCGCGGCGCACCGGCACCGGCTGGAGCGAGATCGCCGAGGAGGCGCGCGTCGATGCCGCCGCGCTCGCGGACGACGTCGCCGCGGCCTGGCCCGACGTCGCGCGCGCGGTGCCCGCGACGGTCACGCCGCCGGCGCCCACGACCACGACGCCCGCGCCCCCGGCCACGCCCGCGCCCGCCGCCACGCCCGCGCCTGCGCCGTCCGACGACATCCGGGACCGGATGATCCGCGGCGGCGGCACGCGCCACTAACCGCGCTGCGGCCTGCTGCTACAATGAACGGGCGTTCAATCACACCTTTCGCGTAAGAGGAGCCCCATGTTCGATTCGGTCGAGGACGTCCAGCAGCGCTTCAAGAGCGCGCGGTACATCGCGAGCCGGCGGATCTCCACCGTCGTCTACCTGTCGGAGCGCATGGGACGCCCCGTCCTCATCGAGGGACCGGCCGGCGTGGGCAAGACCGAGCTGGCCAAGACGCTGGCCGACATCACGAGCCGCCCGCTCATCCGCCTGCAGTGCTACGAGGGGCTGGACGAGGGCAAGGCGCTCTATGAATGGAAATACGCGAAGCAGCTGCTCTATACGCAGCTCCTGAAAGACAGGATCGGAGAGCTGATCGCCGACGCGCCGTCGTTACCCGACGCCGTCGCGCGCATCGCGGGCCAGGACGATGCGTTCTTCTCCTATCGCTTCCTGTCGCAGCGGCCGCTGCTGGCGGCGATCCAGTCCGACACGCCGGTGGTGCTGCTCATCGACGAGATCGACAAGGCGGAGCCCGAGTTCGAGGCGTTCCTGCTCGAGGTGCTCTCGGACTTCCAGGTCTCGGTGCCGGAGCTCGGCACGGTGAGCGCCAAGCACATTCCGCTCGTCGTGCTCACGTCGAACAACGCGCGCGAGCTGTCGGACGGGCTCAAGCGGCGCTGCCTGCACCTCTTCATCGATTTCCCCGCGCCCGCCGAGGAGCTGGAGATCATCCGGCTCAAGGTGCCCGAGATCCCCGCGAGGCTCGCCTCGGCGGTGGTGGCCGCCGTGCAGAAGATCCGCGCGCTCGAGCTGCGCAAGCCGCCCTCGGTGTCGGAGTCGCTCGACTGGGCGCGCTCGCTCGTCATCCTCAACGCGCAGGCGCTCGACCCGGCGCTGGTCGAGTCCACGCTGACGATGCTCGTGAAGTACGAGAAGGACCTCGAGCGCGTCAAGGGCGCCCTGGACAAAGTTCTCGCGCCATGAGTGCGGGCGCCGAGGCGCGTCAGACCGCCGGCGCCGAGGCGCGTCCCCGGCCAGTGATCCCCCGACCGTCGGGCGGCGGAGCCCTGCGCAGCCGCCCCGACGGCAAATAAGATGGACGAGCGAATCCTCGAGTTCATCGGCGACTTGCGCCGGGCCGAGCTGCGCATCTCGCCCTCGGAGGCGCTCGACGCGCTCGCGGCCAGCGCGGAGGTCGGCCTGACCGACCGCGAGACGTTCAAGGCCACGCTGGCCGCCACTCTCGTCAAGGAATCGCGCGACCTGGCGACCTTCGACCGCATCTTCAACCTCTATTTCCTCGACCTCGAGGCCCTCGGCGAGGGGATCAAGAAGGCCCTCGGCCCCGAGGACCCGCGCGTGCAGGAGCTGCTGGATCGTCTCGTCGACGAGGAAGGCCTCGAGCTCGACGATCTCACCGAGCTGCTGATGCGCGGCGAGGGGAGCGAGATGGAGATGGCCATCCGCGCGGGCGGCCAGAACGCCGGCCTCGAGCGGCTGATGTACTTCCTCCAGGTCGGCTACTTCTCGCGGAAGATCTCGGACAAGTTCGACTGGTCCGCGATCGAGCGCGACATCGAGAAGATCATGCGGATGCTGGAGGCCCGGGGCCTCGATCCCGGCCAGCTCGCGCGCATCCGCAACTACCTCGAGCTGCGGCTGGAGGCCTTCAACCGGATGATCCGCCAGCACGTCGAGCGCGAGCTGGAGCGCCGCGCCTACCGCCAGGGCGAGAAGCTCACGCGCGAGGTGCTCTCGGACAAGCCGCTGTTCGCGCTGACGCCCGAGGAGGTCGCGCAGATGAAGAACGTCGTGGCGCGGCTGGCGCGCAAGATCAAGGACGCGCTCGCGCTGCGCCAGCGGCAGGAGCAGAAGGGGCGGCTCGACACGCGCCGCACGATCCGCAAGAGCCTCTCCTACGGCGGCGTACCCATGGAGGTCTTCCTCAAGCGACGCCACCGGGAGAAGCCCAAGCTCATCACCATCTGCGACGTCTCGGACTCCGTGCGCAACGCCTCGCGGTTCATGCTGCAGCTCGTCTGGAGCCTTCAGGAATGCTTCAGCCGGGTGCGCTCGTACGTGTTCGTCTCCGAGATCGCGGAGGTCACCCAGGCCTTCGCCACCTACCCGGTGGAGCGCGGGATCGAGTGGGCGCTGAAGGCGGCGCCCGTGGACTACCACTGCCGCTCGGACTTCGGCTTCGCCTTCAGCCGCTTCGCGAACACCGAGCTGGAGTCGCTCGACCGCAAGACGACGATCCTGGTGCTCGGTGACGCGCGGAACAACTACAACGACCCGCAGGCGTGGGCGCTGCGGCTCATCCGCGAGCGCGTGAAGGGAATCATCTGGCTCAACCCCGAGGGCCAGTGGGGCTGGGGCATCGGGGACAGCGTGATGCCGATGTACGCGCCGGCGTGTGATCTCGTGCGCGAGTGCCGCACGATCGGCCAGCTCGGCGAGGTCGTCGACAACCTCGTCT
>QHVJ01000608.1 GCA_003222275.1 Acidobacteriota bacterium
AGGATCTGAAGCGAGAGTACGGCCTCCGCGGCCCGCTGCGTCACGAAGATCCCGCTCTCGCCCGTGCCGGCGACGACCGCCAGCAGCGCCGTCGCGACGAGGCAGACGCTGAGTCCGCCCGGCCCGAAGCGGACCGCCGACCAGAGGAGGAACGGCAACAGGACCGCGACCGGCGCGGACAGCTCCGCCGGCAGCCCCAGCCCGAACTCCGACGGATTCCCGAACTGACCCATACTCGCCAGGAAGAGCCCGCTGGCGAGCAGGCCCGCCTCGAGATGGCGGTGCGGAGCCGCTGCGCGGAGATTCGGCAGCCCGTTGCGTACGGCCATGACGACTGCCGGCACGATCGTGAGCGACGCGAGGACGTTGGAGAAGAAGCGGGTGCGCCAGACGAATGAGTAGGATTCCCCCTGTATGGCGGTGACGAGGGCCGCGTCCGGAAACGATGAGACGAAAGGCGCGGCGAGAGCTCCGACGAGCACGAAAACCGCCATGCGAGGGAGCGTGTCGAAGCGCGTCGGCGCGTCGCTCAACCATCGGAGCCCCGCGGCGGCGACGACCGCCTCGGCGCAGTTCGTCGCAAAGAGGCCGAACACGAGGAGCGGGGGCAACACAGGCAGCTCGGCGGCGAGATGCGCTGGAAGCGCCGCCAGCAGGTAGAGCCACCACCGCCGTACCGGTGTGAGGAGAAGCGTCGCGGTCAGGATCGAGTTGGGTGGCCAGAGAACGGAGGGCGTCGTCGGCGGGAATCTCAGGATGAAGCCCAACTGGGCGCCCACGTAGTAGGCGACGGCCACGGCCAGAAGCGTCGCTGCCGGCCTCCAGCCCTGGACCCTATTGTTCCCAGTTTCTGCCATCATCGCCGACCTGTAAGCCTAAGAGAACCGTCGCCCGGGCGCACATAAGACCTTGGTCGTATTCAGGGCTTCTCTACCACGGTCCTCCGGCCTCTGGCAAGGAAATGCGCGACGTCAGGAACCCCTGATGGCCCGATTGATTGCGTCTAGAAGGGCCGTGTCGTCGAATGGCTTCCGTAGATAGTCGACGGCGCCGGCTCGACATGCGCGCTCGCGGGCGACCCGGTCGTCGTAGGCCGTGATGAAGACGATCGGCGGCGCGGCTCCGGTCAGAAGCAGCTGCTCCTGCAGCTCCAATCCGCTCCGGCCGGTCAGGTTGACGTCCAGCACAAGGCACCTGGCGTTGGCCCGGTGCTCGGAGGCGAGGAACTCCTCGGCCGAGCCGAAGGCCTCGACGGCGAACGCCTCGGCCCAGAGGAGCCGTCGCAGCGCGCGCAGCACCGACCGATCGTCGTCGATCACGCAGATCAACGAGGGCATCGTCAACACAATGGACTGCTGCCCGTCGTTTGACCATCCGCTCTTGGTCCCATCGTGCCTCCCGTCCCATCCCGCTCCGGCCATGGTCGGCATGCACCACGCGCGAGGTCATGTAGGAGTGGGTCGGGGTGCTGTCGAGATAGAAGTAGTACTCCTTCACGTCCTCGCCGTGATTGCCCTCGCTGTTGGTGAGACCGAACAGGCGCTCCTTCACGATGGGGTCCACGCCGTTCCAGAGGGCAAGCGCGCATATCGGACCTTGGTCCGATGAGGCTACAACGTCACTGATGGCACTCTCGGCCCGTGCCGAAGATTGATGCCGGCCATCCTGTGAGCGAGCCGTCGGGCCTCGCCCGGCTCGCGCTCCTGCCGCTCACGCGCATGAGCGCGCTCGGGATACCGTACGCGCAGCTCATGCGCGCGGCCGGTCTCGACGAGCGCCAATTACGAAATCCGGACGCGAGAATTCCGTTGGCCGCAGTGGCGCGCCTGTGGAAAGCGATCACGGTGCAGGCGACGGAGCCGACGATAGGGCTGCGCCTCGGCGCCGACTGTCGCGTGCGCGACCTTGGTCTCGTCGGATGCGTCATGGCGTACACCACGACCGTCTCGACGGCGCTCGAGCGTCTCGCCCGCTACGGACGGATCGTCTCCGACGCGTTGGTGGTGAGCCTCGCCCGCGACGCCGAGGCGACGTGGGTGCGGGTGGACTCGCAGCCGGCGCTGCGCTCATTGCGCCCGGCGGTCGACAGCCGGCTCGCCGCCCTCCTCGCCACCCTGCGTGAGATCGCCGCAGCACCGCTGGCGCCACTTGTCGTCCAATTTCCGTATCGGCGGCCGGACGGCGTCACGCCCTACGAGCGATTTTTTCGGGCACCGTTGGAATTCGGCACCCTCGCCACGGCGCTGCTGCTCGACAACACGGATCTGCAGCGGCCAGTCGTCCTGTCCGATCCGACGGTGACCGGCTACCTGGAACATCTCGCCGACGACACGCTGGCGCGCCTCGGCGACGACCGGTCGACGGCGCATCGCGTGCGGCGGCTCCTCTGGGCGGAACTCAGCGAAGGCGTCCCCGGGCTCGGCAAAGTGTCGCGCGCGCTGGGAGTCAGTGCGCGGACACTCCAGCGTCAATTACGCGCCGAGGGCACGACGTTCGCCGCCGTGCTGACGGCGCTCCGGCAAGAGATGGCGCGGCCGCTGCTGCGCGACGGCCGTCTCGCCGTGTCCGAAGTGGCGTTCCTGCTCGGCTACCGCGATCCGAGCGCCTTCCAGCGCGCGTTCCGGGCGTGGCATGGTCTATCGCCGCGGGCCTTTCGACAGGCGCCGCAGTGACCGCCGCTGTCGTCGCCCACGGCAAATTTGTCGTGCCGAACCCGAGTCGCCGGGTCTCCGCCCCATCACACTCACCATCAATGGGCCAGAACGCTTGGCAGGGACTCGAAGGCATCCACGTCCTCGTTATCGACACCGATGCGGACGTTCGCGCGATCGTCCGAGCCGTGCTCGAGCCTCTCGGCGTGCTCGTCACGACCACGACCGCCGCGGGCGCCTCTGAGGCAGCGCTCGTCGCGGACGTGATCCTCTGCGACCTCGAGCTGGTCGAGCCAGCTGGACCCGGGTTCCTCGCCGCGCTCAGGATGAAACACCACCGTCGCGGACGGCCCGCGCCGGCTCTTGCCTTCGTCACCGCCGAGCCTCTGACGGATGCCCGTGT
>QHVJ01000056.1 GCA_003222275.1 Acidobacteriota bacterium
TGGCGCGAGCCGCCCGCCTGCCTTCCACCCGCGCCGCCGCGGTGGCACGGCTCGAGGATCCGCGGGCCCTGGCCACGGTGGCCAAGACCGCGCCCGACCCCGCGACGCGCCAGGCCGCCCTCGACGCCATCCACGACCCGGCGGCGCTGGCCGACGTCGCCCTCAAGAGCGAGCACAAGGACGTGGCGGTTGCCGCCGTCGGCCGCCTCGACGACACCGAAGCCCTCGAAGCCGTGGCGGCGCGCGCGCGCAACTCCGCCGCGGCCCGCCGCGCCCGCGGTGTCCTCGACGCTCGGCCGGGCGCGAGCGTGGTCGCTTCGGAGGCCGTTCCGAGCGAGCCCGCGCCGGAAGCGCCTCCGCTGCCGGCCGAGCCGCCTCCTCCTCCGCCCGCGCCGCCGGACGCGATCGAGGCGGTCCCCGAGGCCGAGACGCGCGACGTCGGGGCTCCCTCGGCGGAATCGGTGCCCTTGGCGCCCGCGGCTTCCCCGGAACCCGATCCGCGGGAGCGGGAGCGGGAGCGGCAAGAGCGCATCGCGCTCTGCGCGAAGCTGGAAGGTCTCACGGGCGAGGAGGCGCTCGACTACCTGGAGGAGTCCCGGGCGGTCTGGGAGGGCATGGCTCCCCAGATCGATCCCCCCGAGCTGGACGAGCTGAACGCACGCTTCCAGCGCGCGATGGAGGAGTGCCGACGGCGTTACGACGCGGTCGCGGCCCGGCGGAACGCCGAGAAGGAAGCCGCCGAGCGAGATGCCAAGGAAAAGGACGCCCAGGCGAAGGCGCGGGAGGTCGAGCTGCGCCGCCGCCAGCAGACCCTGGCCCGTGCGCAGGCCCTCGCCGGGCGGCTGGAGGTCCTCGCGCGCGCCGAGAGGCCCACGCTGCGTGAGGTCGAGCGCGCCCTCCGCGACGAGCGCGCCGCCCTCGACGCCCTCGCTGCGGTCCCGGACCGGAAGGAGCGGGAGACGCTCGCGGACCGGCTGAAGGCGGCCCGGGCCGCACTCTTCCCGAAGGCCCAGGACCTGCGGGAGGCCGACGAGTGGACCCGCTGGACCAACGCCGCCAAGCAGGAAGAGCTGTGCCAGCGCGCGGAGGCGCTCCTGGCGGAGGAGGACCTCGAGAAGACGCTGCGGCGGCTCCGCGAGATCGACGTCGCGTGGCGCGAGGTCCGGCAGGCCCCTCGCGATCAGGCCGAGACGTTGTGGCTGCGCTTCAAGGCGGCGCGCGACCAGCTCCATGCGCGTCTCGAGCCCTACCTGGCCAAGAAGAAGGAAGAAGGCCAGGCCAATCTCAAGCGAAAGGAAGAGCTGGTCGGCCGGGCGGAGGCGCTCGCCGGATCGACGGACTGGCTGAAGACCGCCGACGAGTTCCGGCGCCTGCAGGGCGAGTGGAAGCAGGTCGGTCCCACGCCGCACAAGCCGTCCCAGGCCCTCTGGGAGCGCTTTCGCGGGGCCGCGGACCGCTTCTTCAGCCGGCGGAAGGAGGACCTCGACCGGCGCAAGCACGAGTGGACGGCGAACCTCCAGCGCAAGGAAGCACTGTGCGCGCGGGCCGAGGAGCTCATGACGTCCAGCGACTGGGAGCCCACCTCGGTGGAGATGAAGCGGCTCCAGGCGGAGTGGAGGACGATCGGCCCCGTCCGCAAGAGCAAGGCCGACGCCGTCTGGCAGCGCTTCCGCAAGGCCGTCGATTCTTTCCTGGAGCGCTACGCGCAGCGGGACGAGCTGGGCCGGGCGGCCGCCGCCGCCGAGCGCGAAGCGATGGTGCGCGAGCTGGAGGAGGTCCCCGCCGACGCGACCCCGGAAGACGTCGCGGCGAAGGTGCTGGCCGTCGTCGCTCGTTGGCGACAGGCCGGGCCCCCTCCGCGCGATGCGACCGACGTCGCCCGGCGCTTCGCCGACGCGCGCAACCGTGTCGTCGAGGCGCACCCCTCGGCGTTCCGCAAGACGGAGCTGGACCCCGAGGCGAACCGGTCGCGCATGGAGAAGCTCTGCGCGAGGGTGGAGGCCCTGCTGCCCAAGACGGAGGACGCCACCGGCGCATCGCTGGCGGAGCGGCTCAAGGAAGCCCTCGCCGCCAACACGATGGGCGCGCGGGGCGAGGCGGAGGCGCGGTGGAAGGCCGCCGCCGTCGAGGTCGAGGCGGCGCAGGCGGCCTGGAAACGGTTGGGCCCGGTTCCCGGGGACGCGGGCCGGGTTCTCGGCGAGCGCTTCGAGTCCGCCTGCCAGCGTTTCTCGGCCAGCCGCCCCAGGCCGACGCGCTAGCGTGGCCGCGACCGATCTGGTCGTGAATTCGGGGGGGTACACGTCCAACGGAAGCACCCCCCCGCGCGCATTCGCGCTCCCCCCCACGTCGCTCGCTCGGGAGTGAATCCCTCGCTCGCTGCTTGTTGCTGGGCTCGCGTAAGATCCGCCGGCATGAACGCGCGGATCCTACTCGTTGGTATTGCGTTCTTCCTCAGTGGCGCCGCCGCCCTCATCTACCAGGTAACCTGGCAGCGGCTGCTCGCCCTCCACAGCGGCGTCGGCATCTATTCGGTCGCGATGATCGTGGCCGCCTTCATGGTGGGCCTCGGCCTCGGTAGCCACCTCGGCGGCGTCCTGAGCGTCCGCCTCCCGCCGCGCACGGCGCTGCTGGCTTTCGCGACCCTCGAGCTGGCCATCGGCTTCTTCGGCCTCGCGAGCGGCCGTCTCTACTACGACTGGCTGTACCTGCGGGCGGGCGGCCTCTACGCCACTCCGTGGCGGGCCGCGATCCTCCACTTCGTCTCGCTCGCCCTTCCCACCATCCTGATGGGCATGTCGCTGCCGCTGCTCGTGCGGGCGATGGTGCGCGATACGACCCACGCCGCGCGCACCGTCGGTCTGCTCTACGGCGTCAACGTCCTCGGCGCGTGCGCGGGCGCCCTCGTGACGCCGTGGGTCCTCGTGCGCTTCTATGGGGTCCGGGAAGCGCTCCTCGTGGCCGGGGCGGCGAACCTCCTGGCGGCCTTCGTCGGGCTGACGGCGCTCCGCGCCCCCCAGACGCCCACGCCCCCCGCGGTCGGCCTCCCGCCGGAGCGTCCCGGGCCCGCCACGCTCCGTCTCTCGGCGTGGGCGGCCTTCTTCGCGCTCAGCGGCTTCTGCGCGCTCTCGCTCGAGATCGTGTGGTTCCGCATCATCGACGTCGCCGTCAAGTCGACCGCGTTCACCTTCGGCACGGTGCTGGCGGTGTATCTGCTCGGCCTCGCGGTGGGCACCTTCATCGGGGTGGCCCTCGTCGGGCGCCTGCGCCGGCTGCTGGTGGCCTTCCTCGCGTGCGAGTGCGCGCTGCTCGCGTGCTCCGCCCTCGCGATCCTCGCTCTCGTCCTCCTGCCCCCGCGCACGCCGTTCTTCGCGTGGTTCTTCGAGCTGTGGGGTGGCCACCGCTCCTACAACCTGGGCGGTGCATGGAGCTGGCCACCGGTGTGGCGGCTCTACGTGCTGTTGCCGCTCGTGCTCTACGGCCTGCCCACCGTGCTCATGGGCGTCGCCTTCACCGTGCTGCAGCGCGCCGTGCACGACGACGTCGCGGGCACCGGCCGCCGCGTCGGCGTGCTCCAGGCGGCCAACATCGCCGGCTGTGTCGGGGGGAGCCTCCTGGCGGGACTGGTCGGCCTCACCTGGGCGGGCTCGGCCGGCGTGCTGCGCCTCCTCGTCCTCGCCGGCGTCGTGTTCGCGGCCGTGGGTATCGTCAGGACGGAGGCGCGGGGTGCCTTCGCCGCCGGGGCGGCGAGCCTCCTCGCGCTCGCGCTCCTCATGCCCGGGGAGCGCGCCCTCTGGCTCCGGCTGCACGGGCTCACGGGAGGGGAGGCCCTCGTCGCCGAGGACGCCACCGGCGTCGTCGCCCTCACGCCCCGGGAGATCGGTGGTTGGCGGGTCTGGGTCAATGGCCGGAGCCACAGCACGCTTCCCTTCGGCGGGATCCACACGGCGCTCGGTGCGGCTCCCGCCCTCATGCACCCCGCCCCTCGCGACGTCGCGGTGATCGGTCTCGGCTCGGGCGACACGGCGTGGGCCGCGGGCTGCCGCCGCGAGGAGACGCAGCGCGTACGGGTGTACGAGATCTGCTCGCCCCAGCTCGGGCTGCTGAGCGCCCTGGCCGCGATGCCGGAGCCTCCGCCGAAGCTGGGACGCTTCCTGCGCGATCCGCGTCTGGAGGTGAGGATCGCCGACGGACGTCATGCGTTCAGCGTCAGCGAGGAGAGCTACGACCTCATCGAGATGGACCCCCTGCCCCCGAGCAGCCCCTACTCGGGCAACCTCTACTCGCTGGAGTTCTTCGTGCTGTGCGCCCGCCGGCTGAGGCCCGGAGGGGTGCTGTGCACCTGGGCTCCGACCGCGCGCGTGCGCCGGACCTTCCTCCGGGCGATGCCCCACGTCCTCCAGCTCGGGGACGGGTCGATCCTCGTGGGCAGCAATCGTCCGCTGGCCCTGGACCTCGGGGCCTGGGAGGAGCGCGTGATGTCCGACGCGGTGCGGTCCTACCTCGGCGACGACCGGGCGCACGACGTGCGGAGCATCCTCCTCACGGCGCGGCCCGCGGAGGCGGCGGGCGTGGACGAGGACATCAACCGCGACCTCGTGCCCCGCGACGAATTCAATCGGCCCTGATAAGATCCGTCATCCCCCAATGGAGGACTCATGCGATTTTCGACGCACTCCCTGGCCGTGCTCACGCTGGCGCTCGCCGGCCCCGCCGCCGCCGACGACCTGACGATCCTCTCCAAGGTCACCCGCGGCGAGGAACCGCCGACGACGGCCACGAGCTACCTGACGAGCGACCACGTGCGCGTCATCCAGGGAGAGGGCCGCGAGATGATCGCGGACCTCAAGACGGGTGACGTGACGATGGTGGACGGCAGGAAGAAGCAGTACTTCGTCGTCACCCGTCAGGACATGGATCAGCTGAAGGCGCGGATACAGCAGCAGGCGAACAGCCCCGAGATGCAACGGGCGCAGGAGCAGATGAAGAACCTGCCTCCCGAAGTCCAGAAGAAGATGCAGGCGGCCATGGGCAGCCTGGTGGGCTCCGTGATCGTCCAGAAGACCGGCGCCACGCGGAAGATCGCCGGCTACGCGTGCGAGAACTGGACGGTGGCCCTCGGCCAGATCTCGAAGACCGAACAGTGCCTCTCGACCGAGCTGCCGCTGCCGGTCCAGGCCTGGGACACGTATCGGGACTTCGCCAACAGCATGATGAGCATGATGTCGGCCATGGGCCCGCTGGCCAAGGGCTTCTCGGAGATGCGGGAGAAGATGAAGGACATGAAGGGCTATCCGCTGGCGGTCACGACCACCACCACGATGATGGGCCGTCCGACGATCACCACCACCGAGGTCGTCGAGGTCAAGCGCGGCCCCGTGCCCGCCTCGGCCTGGCAGGTGCCCGCCGGGTACACGAAGGTGGACAACCCGATGACCAAGGGCGGCCGGTCGATGTGACCGCCGCTCCGCCTAATCGCCCGAGAACCTCTGCTCGCGGAACGGGTCGCCGTACATGTGGTAGCCCGCTCGCTCCCAGTAACCCGCCTTGTCCCCCACCATGAAGATCAGGCCCCGCACCCACTTCGCGCTCTTCCAGGCGTAGAGGTGAGGGACCACGAGCCGCAGCGGCCCGCCATGATCGGGCTCCAGGTCTTTGCCGTCGTGGCGCAAGGCGAAGATCACCTCGGCGCGGTCGAGGTCGGCGAGGGGAACGTTGGTCGTATAGCCGTAGCGGGCCGGACCGAGATGGCCGAGCACCATCACGTGCGTCGCGTCCGGATGGGGCCGGACGCGCTGCCGGATCTCGCGGAACGGGACGCCCTCCCAGCGGTTGTCAAAGGTGCTCCACTTCGTCACGCAGTGGAAGTCGGAGACGACCTCGATCCTGGGCAGGGCCACGAACGCCTCCCAGGACAACTCGAGAGGCGACTCGACCAGGCCGCCGGCACGGAAGTCCCACGTCTTCGGATCGAAGCGTGGCACGTCGCCGGTGTGCAGCACCGGCCACTTGATGGTGGCCGATTGCCCCGGGGGCAGGCGACCCGCTTCGGCCATACGCTTCTGGAGAAGCTGCCGGTCGTCCTCGCCCCGCAGATACTTGCGGAGAGCCATTCCCTAAAGTGTAACGTGCGATCATGGGCGCTCGTTCCCGGAGGTCTCCGATGTCGCATCGAGTCCTTTGCGCCGTGCTGGGCGCGGTCGCTCTGGCGCCGCCCGTCCTCGCCGCCGACCGCTTCGAGGTGCGGTTCGGCGTGGCAGCCTTCGGGGCCGTCGATCCGCTGCGCGATGTCAAGACGGTGGCCGGCTGCGGCTACGACTACCTCGAGCCGGCCCTCTCGAAAGCGGTGGCGCTCTCGCCGAAGGCGCTCGCCGCCGCGCGGCAGGACGTGCAGGCCTCCGGCCTCCGGGTGGAGACCATGAACTGGTTCCTCCCCGGGAGCGACATCAAGCTCACCGGCCCCACCGTCGACCGGGAGCAGGTCCGCGCCTATCTCGAGAAGTCGCTGGCCCTGGCCGAGAGCTTCGGGGCGAAGGTGATCGTGTTCGGGAGCCCGGCGGCCCGGACGGTGCCCGACGGCTTCCCGCGCGAGAAGGCTTGGGCGCAGCTCGTTGACTTCCTGCGCCTCGCCGGCCAGGTCATCGAGACGCGCGGCTACGGCATGGTCATCGGCATCGAGGCGCTGCGCAAGCCGGAGACCAACATCGTCAACTCGGTCGCCGAGGCGCTCCGGCTGGCGCGCGAGGTGCGCCACCCGCGCGTGAAGCTCATCGTGGACTTCTATCATCTGGCCTTCGAGAACGAAGATCCCGACGTCGTGCTCCAGGCCGGCGACCGCGTCGCCCACGTCCAGATCGCCGACCCCGCGCAGCGCAGCTTTCCGAAAGACGACCCGGCCGAGCCGCGCTATCGCCGCTTCTTCGACAACCTTCGGAAGATCGGATATCGCGGGCGGATCAGCGTGGAGGCGGAATCAAAGGACCTGGCCGGCGATTGCGGCCCCGCGCTGCAGTTCCTGAAACGGCTGGCCGCACCACCGATGAGTCGCTAGTCCTCCGTGGTGCACGAGCCGCCGCTAGCACCCCAGGGTGCAAGAGCCACGAGCGGAGCGCGATTCACTCGCGCGGAGCGAGG
>QHVJ01000076.1 GCA_003222275.1 Acidobacteriota bacterium
CGCCGGAGAAGACCTACGAGCGGAAGATCAAGGAGGTCATCCTCGCCTTCCAGATCGAGAAGAGCTTCACCAAGGAAGAGATCTTCGCCCTCTACTGCAACCAGGTGTACTTCGGGCACGGCAACTACGGGGTGGAGGCGACGAGCGAGTTCCTCTACAGCAAGCCTGTCGGGCAGCTCACGCTGGCGGAGGCGGCCCTCGTCGCGGGCCTGCCCCAGAACCCGTCCCGGCTCTCCCCCGTCGAGCACCCCGACCGCGCGCTCGCCCGCCGCAACCACGTGCTCGACCGCATGGTGGAGGAGAGGTACATCTCGGCCGAGGAGGCCGCGAAAGCCAAGGCCGAGCCCCTCCGGCTGAAGCTGCGCAAGGACCGCCCCTCGATCGCGCCCTACTTCCTGGAGGAGGTCCGGAAGTACCTCGAGCGTGAGTACGGGAGCCAGCGGATCTACCAGGGCGGGCTGCGGGTCTACACGACGCTCGACACGTCGATGCAGCTCGCCGCCAACCAGACGCTCCGCCAGGGCCTGCTGCGGCTCGACCGGAGGGCGCGCGGGTTCACGCCTCCCACCGCCACCGTTCTCAAGGACGGCGAGTTCCCCCCGACCGTGCACCTCGAAGACTGGGACGCACCGATCACGGTCGGCGACGTGGTGCGGGGCGTCGTCGAGAGCTCGGACCGCTCGCTGGCCGTGGTGCGCATCGGAGAGTACAAGGCGATCCTGGGCCAGCCCGAGGTGTCGTGGACCGGCCGCCGGAACGTCTCCGAGGTTCTTCCGCGGGGGGCGATCGTGCCGTTCCTCGTCCAGTCGCTGGGGGAGGAGAACGGCGAGAAGCGGGCCAAGGTCTTCGTCGAGCAGGAGCCGCGCGTCGAGGGGTCGCTGCTGGCCCTGGAGCCGAAGACGGGCGCGGTGAAGGCGATGGTGGGCGGCTTCGACTTCGAGCGCAGCAAGTTCAACCGCGCCACGCAGGCCTATCGCCAGGTGGGCTCCGCGTTCAAGCCGATCGTGTACGCCGCCGCCGTCGAGCGGGCGGGCTACACTCCCGCCACCATCATCGTCGACGCCCCCATCTCCTTCCCCGACAACCAGGGCGTGTGGACGCCCCACAACTACGACTTCACGTTCTGGGGTCCCATCCCCATGCGCCGGGCCATCGAGCAGAGCCGCAACATCCCCGCCATCAAGACCCTCCAGGCGATCGGGATCGAGACCGGCATCGAGTACGCGCACAAGCTCGGCCTCACCGGCGACCTGCCCGCCTACCTGCCGCTGGCGATCGGCGCGGGCGAAGCCACCCTGCAAGAGATGACGGCCGCGTTCGGCGCCTTCGCCAACGAGGGGTTGCGCATGAAGCCGTACTACGTCGCGCGCATCACCGACCGGGAGGGCAACGCCATCGAGGAGACGCGCCCGGTCGCGAAGGACGCCATCCGCGCCGACACGGCCTACATCATCACCAGCCTGCTCAAGGGGGTGGTGGAGAGGGGCACCGCCGCGCGGGCCCGCGCGCTGAAGCGCCCCATCGCCGGGAAGACGGGAACCACCAACGACTACACCGACGGGTGGTTCATCGGGTACGAGCCGAAGCTCGCGGGCGGGGTATGGGTCGGCTTCGACGAGAAGCGGGAGAGCCTCGGCCGCGGCGCCGACGGCGCGCACACCGCGCTCCCGATCTGGATGGAGTTCTGGGCCGCGGCCACGAAGGACCGTCCGATCGACGACTATCCGGTCCCCGCCAACATCGTGTTCGTACCCGTGGACGCGGACGGCCAGCCCGCCATGCCGGGCGAGGCGGGCGTCCGCATGGAGGCGTTCGTGGCCGGGACCGAGCCCAAGGCGCACAGCGGAGCCGCCGTGGGCGGCGGCCCGTGAAGCGACGCGGCCCCCGGGAGCTTCTCCAGCGGGAGGCCACGCGGAGGCGCCGCGCCGAGGAGGAGCTCCGCCGCAGCGAGGAGCGCTATCGGGACGTTGTCGAGAACGCCAACGACATCGTCTACACGCACGATCTCGACGGCCACTTCACCTCCCTGAACCGCGCGGGCGAGCGCATCACCGGCTACACGCGGGCCGAGGCGCTCGGGTTGAACCTGACCCAGGTCGTGGCCCCGGAGCACGTCGAGCGCGCGCGGGAGATGATCCGCCGCAAGCTCTCGGGCGACGCCGAGGGGAGCACCTACGAGCTGGAGATCATCGCGAAGGACGGCCGCCGCGTGCCGCTCGAGATCAGCAGCCGCCTCATCCACCGCGACGGCGAGGCGGTGGGCGTCCAGGGCTTCGGGCGGGACATCTCGGAGCGACGGCAGGCGCACGAGGACCTGCGCGCGAGCGAGGAGCGCTTCCGCGCCCTCGTCGAGAACAGCGCCGACGCCATCGTGCTCGTGGACGCGCAGGGCGTCGTCCTCTACCAGAGCCGCTCCGCGGAGCGCATCGTCGGCTACTCCGCGGAGGAGCGCCGGGGCCACAACGCGCTGGAGCTCGTCCACCCCGACGACCGCGCCTCGGTCGCGCGGAAGCTCGGGGAATGCCGGGCCCGGGCCGGTGAGATCGTCATCGCGAAGTTCCGCGGCCGGCGGAAGGACGGCGCGTGGCTCCACCTCGAAGGCACCGCGGCCAACCACCTCCACGAGCCCGCCGTCGCCGCCATCGTCATCAACTACCGCGACGTCACGCAGCAGGAACGGGCGGCGCGGGCCCTCCGCATCAGCGAGGAGCGCTTCCGCCTCGTGAGCCGCGCCACCAACGACGCCGTGTGGGACCTGGACATCACCACCGGGGAGGTCTGGTGGAGCGACAGCGTGCAGGCCCTGTTCGGCTTCGGGCCCGCCGAGGTCGGCCGCGACGCCGCGTGGTGGTCCGAGCGCGTCCACGCCGACGACCGCGGGCGCGTGCTCGCGAGCAGCCAGGCCGCGCTCGACGAGGGGGACGCATCCTGGTCGGCCGAGTTCCGCTTCCGCCGCGCCGACGACAGCTATGCCCGGGTCGTGGACCGCGCCTACATCCTGCGTGACGGCGAAGGCCGGGCGGTGCGCATGCTCGGCTCGATGATGGACGTCAGCGAGCGCCGGAGCCTGGAGGAGCAGCTCGTCCAGGCCCAGAAGATGGAAGCGGTGGGGCGGCTGGCGGGCGGCATCGCGCACGACTTCAACAACCTGCTCACCGCCATCCTCGGGTACGGCGACCTCATGATGCCCAAGCTCCACGACCCGACCCTGCGGGCCAAGATGCAGGAGATCCGCAAGGCCGCCGAGCGGGCCTCCGCCCTCACCCGCCAGCTCCTCGCGTTCAGCCGCAAGCAGGTCCTCGTGCCCGAGGTGGTCCCGCTCGGCGGCCTCATCGAGGAGCTCTCCAAGATGCTCCGCCGCCTCATCGGCGAGGACATCGAGCTCGTGCTCCGGCTGCCGTCCACGGCCGCGGCGGTGCGCGCCGACCCGGGCCAGCTCGAGCAGGTGCTCATGAACCTGGCCGTGAACGCCCGCGACGCCATGCCGCGGGGAGGAAAGCTCACGATCGAGGTCGCGCTGGCGCCGACCGACGACGCGTTCCGCAAGGACCATCCCGACGTCCCCGCCGGCCCCCTGGTCGTGATCTCCGTGACCGACACCGGCGTGGGGATGGACGCCGAGGTGCGCAAGCACATCTTCGAGCCGTTCTTCACGACCAAGGAGCTGGGCCGCGGCACCGGCCTCGGCCTGGCGACCGTCTACGGGATCGTCAAGCAGAGCGGCGGCCACGTCGAGGTCGACACGGCTCCCGGAGCCGGCACGACGTTTCGCATCTTCCTGCCCGCGGTGGCGGCGCCGCGCCCGGCGCCGGTGCCCTCGCTCGACGCGGTGGTCGGCGGCTCGGAGACGGTGCTCCTGGTGGAAGACGAGGCGGCCCTGCGCAGCCTGGCCCAGGAGATCCTGCGCGACCAGGGCTACAAGGTGATCGCGGCGAGCAGCGGACCCGAGGCGCTCGAGCTGGCCCGTTCCCACAAGGCGTCCATCGATCTGCTCGTCACCGACGTGGTCATGCCCGGCATGGACGGACGCGAGCTGGCGGACCGGCTGGGTCCCGTCCATCCCGAGACGCGCTGCCTCTTCATGTCGGGTTATACCGACGACGCCGTCGTCCGCCGCGGCGTGCGCGAGGAAGGCATGCCGTTCCTGCAGAAGCCGTTCACGATCGACGCCCTCGCCCTCAAGGTGAGGGAGGTCCTGGACCAGACCGCGCCCGCGCGCTGAGTCGCCGGGTGGCTCCCGCGCGGCAATCCGGCCCGACGAGAACGTCTAGGGCCGGATCGTCGCCAGATCCAGAGTGTCATTCACCGCGTCCAGGGCGTCGCCGACCGTCGAGGTCGCCACCGGAGATCCGGCGGTGACGAGGGCCGACTGGCCGGGCAGCGCGCACAGCACCTCGCTGCTCCCGGTGACGGAGCCGCCCGTCATGACGAGCAGAACGTAGCAGGTCGGCTTGCCGGCCGTGTCGTGCATCGCCCGAGTGGCTACCGCCGGGAGGGGCACGGCTCCCGGGGGTGTGCCGTCCAGGGGGATGGACCACAGGACGTATGCGGTCTGCCCGCCGGGCGGAGACCACGTCAACGTGGCCATGCTCGACTGGTCGAGCTGCATCCTGGCGTTGGCCGGAGCACCGGCACTCGACCCGCTGTCCGGGATGGCGCAGAGAAGGTCCGAGCGGCCGAGTACGCCGGCCCCGCCCAGCGGAAGAAGGATGTAGCAGGTGAACTGGTCCGCCGCCGCCGTGGTGTCGGTGTAGTCGGTCGCCGTTGACGGCAGGAAGCTCCCCGGCCCGGGCAGGATGGTAGTGGTGCCTCCGGCGAACCGGGCCACGGCGTAGGCCGTTTGCGCGCTGCCGGTCGTCCACACCATCTCCTCGCCGCCGGGACTGCCGCCGATGGCAAAGCCCCTGCCGCCCACCGGCGCGGGAGCGCTGCCCACGCACGGCCTCGACCCGACGTCGGTGAAGGTCCCCCCGGCGATGGGCACGAACTCCCAGTCGTAGCTGGTGGGGTGCAACGTCAGCTTGAGCACGCCGTGCGTGTCGTCGTTGCGCACCGCGCTGATGGGCGGCTGGACGCTCATGAACTGCCGCAGCGTGATGCCGCCGGTGCCGACGACGAACTCGCGGATGCCGTTCGCATCCAGCACCCCATCGGCATTGACCCGGTGGAACTGCTCGTAGGAGTGCTCGTGCCCGTTGATGACGACGTCGGCGCCGGATTCGTACAGAGCTTGCCAGATGTCCCGCATCCGGGGGTTGTTGCCGTACTGGCCGGAATTGAAGACGGGATGGTGCCAGATGGCGAGCGTGCACTGCGTGCGGTTGGCGGCCAGATCGGCGCGCAGCCATTGCTCCTGGGCGGATCCAGCCTGGGCGGGGACGTTGACGTCGCTGTTGAGCGACACGATGTGCCAGGCGCCGAGGTCATAGCTGTAGTAGCCGCGGCCAGACGGTCCCGCGTGGCTGCCGAAGTAGGCGTAATAGGGGACCGCGCCCGTCGTGTAGTAATCGTGGTTGCCGGGCGTCGGGCGCGTGCGCGCCTTGTGCCGGCCCCACGTAGGCCCGTAGCAGTCCGCGAACTCCGCGGCGGTACCGAGAAGATACGCGTTGTCTCCGGCCGTGAAGACGGTGCCCTCGATCCCATCGAGGAGCGCCGCGGTGGCCTCGTCGCTATCGAGCCCGCAATAGGCGATGTCGCCGGCCCCGACGAAGACGGGATCCGCCGCGGCCTGGACGACCTCCGCTTCGGCCGGGGGGGCGGCCCGCGGGGCCGCGGCCGGCATGATCAGCGGGGCCGCGAGGCCGAGCGCCAGGCCGAACCGGACCGAACGGACGAGTGGAGGCCTGTGGACGAAAAGGCGTCTCATGTCTTCCTCCCTGGCCGCGTTTCCCCGGACGGTACTCGCCGCCTGCCTCGACGTCAAGATCAAAGGCGCCGGGTCGACGAAGCCCTCAGGGGGCGGACCTTCGGGGCGGGACTCAAGGCCGGTAGTCCGGGGAGCGGGCGGTCCCGGAGCCGAACGTCACCCGCCAGGACTTGCCGTCGGAAAGCCGCTCGCGATAGATCACCCAGTCGCCGGTGATGTTGGACGAGAAGGCGATCTCCGTCCCTTCGGGCGAGTACACCGGGTTGTAGTTGAGGGCGGGCCAGTCCACCAGCACCTTCTCGTCGTCCGTCTGGAGGTCGTGCTCCACCAGCCGGCTGTGCTCGGAGAGGTGGCCGCGGCTGACGTACACCACGCGGTGGCCATCGGGATGGAAGCGCGGCTCACAGCCGCCCTTGCGAAACGCGGACAGGCGCCGCTCTCCGGCGCCGTCGGATCCCACCACGTAGATCTGGTGGCCGATGCGCCAGTTGGACGAGAACACGATGAGTGAGCCGTCGGGGCTCCATCCGGGGTTGCCCATGATCGTGCTCCGTCCGTGACGCACGAGGACCCGCTCGGCGCCCGTCGCGAGGTCCATCACGAGCAGGTGCTCGGGGCCTTCTTCGTTGGAGAGGAACGCGATCCGCTTCCCGTCCGGCGACGGCTCGACCTGCCACTCCGTGTGGGTGTTGGTGCGGACGCGTTCGGGCGCGCCGCCCTGTGCGCGCACCCGGTAGATCTGCCAGTTCCCGCTCCGGTCGGAGGTGAAGTAGACCCACTGGCCGTCCCGGCTCCAGCGCGGCAGCGCGTCGGTCGCCGGGTGGTCGGTCAGCCGGCGCTCCACCCCCCCGCCGGCCGGGATCACGTAGAGGTCCTGGTTGCCGCGGACCGTGCGCTCGTACACGAGGTCGCGGGAAGCGGCGCCGGAAGCCTCCGGCGGCCGCGCGGATACGGACGCGCCGTCCCGGCCGCAGGCGCTGGCGAGCACGCCGGCCGCGAGCGCGGCGAGGAGCCGCCTAGGGCGCAATTGAGCGGCTAGTCCCCACTAATGGCCTGTCCCAGGTTCCCGCGCGCCCTCGCGACGAGGGCGGACTTGATCAGGCCGTCGAGGTCCCCGTCCATCACGCGATCGACGTCGCCGATCTCGAACTTCGTCCGGTGGTCCTTGACCATGCGGTAGGGATGCATCACGTACGAGCGGATCTGGCTGCCGAAGGCGATGTCCTTCTTGGACGATTCCACCACGTCGAGCTTTTCGCGCCGCTTCTGCATCTCCAGATCGTAGAGGCGGGACTTGAGGATCTTCATCCCGACCTCCCGGTTGCGGATCTGGCTGCGCTCGTTCTGGCAGGCGACCACGATGCCGGTGGGCAGGTGCGTGATGCGGACGGCGGAGTCGGTGACGTTGACGTGCTGGCCTCCCGCGCCGCTCGAGCGATAGGTGTCGATGCGCAGGTCCTTGTCCTGCACGTCGATCTTGATGTCCTCGTCCAGCTCCGGCCACACGAACACCGATGCGAAGGACGTGTGGCGGCGCGCCGCGGAGTCGAAGGGGCTGATGCGCACCAGGCGGTGGACGCCGACCTCCGCCGACAGGTACCCGTAGGCGTACTCGCCCTGCACGAGCACCGTCGCGCTCTTGATCCCGGCCTCCTCCCCCGCCTGCAGGTCGATGAGGTCGCGCTTGTAGCCCTTCCGGTCGCACCACCGCATGTACATCCGGAGGAGCATCTCCGCCCAGTCCTGGCTCTCGGTGCCCCCGGCGCCGGAGTTGATCGTGAGGATGGCGTTCGCCCGGTCGTGCTCCCCGCCGAGCATCTTCTGGAACTCGGCGCCCTCGAGCGTCTGCTCCAGGGCGTCGAGGGCCGCTCGGAGGTCCTTCTCCACGTCCTCGCCGCCCGCGAGCCACTCGACGAGCACGCGGGTGTCGTCCTCCTGCGCCTGGAGGCGCTTCAGCAGGTCGAGGTCGGATTCCAGCCGCTTGCGGCGCTGCAGGAGCTTCTGGGCGGCTTCCGGTTCCTTCCAGAAGTCCTCGGCCCCGGTGCGGGCCTCCATCTTGTCCATCTCGGAGCGGAGCTTGTCCGCCTCAAAGATAGCCGCGGACGTCCGCGGCCCTCGCGACGAGCTGATCGAAACGCTGGGTCAGGTCTGAAGCCAAAAGAACCTCCAACCGGCATTCTAAACGGATTCAATGCAGAGGCCGCAGAGGACGCGCAGAGGCCGCCGAGAACGGACAAGTAGGAGAGACCCACGCGCGTCGAACAGGTGCGCCCGAGCATCCGTTTCCCTCTGTTCTCCGCGGCCTCTCCGTTCTTTCTCTGCGGCCTCTGCGTTGAAGAGCAACGCTAGAGTCGTTTACGCCGCCACGTGGCGGCGGTGATGGCGGCGGCGGCGGCCAGGCAGCCCCAGGCGAACACGTCCCCGTGGCGGGCGTAGAACGTGGTCCCGGGCACGAACGCCACCTCGCGCACGAGGGTCGCGGGTCGGAACAGATCGCTGCGCTCCACGATGCGCCCGCGCGGGTCCACCACCGCGCTGATGCCGGTGTTCGCGGCCCGCACCAGGTACTTCTCGTTCTCGACCGCGCGGAAGGCGGCCATCTCGAGGTGCTGGTAGGGAGCCGAGCTGTACCCGTACCATGCGTCGTTCGTGATGTTGACGAGCAGCTCCGCGCCGCGGACGGTGAACTGCCGGATGAGATCCGGAAAGATCGCCTCGTAGCAGATGAACGTGGAGACGCGGTGCCCGTCCACTTCCGCCACGCTGTGCTCCTCGCCGGGGGTGAAGTCGGCCACCTGCCGGACGAGGCGGGAGGTGAACCGGCCGCCGAGCGTGAGAACCGGCTGCAGCGGGACGTACTCGCCGAAGGGCACCAGCCGGATCTTGTGGTAGCGCAGCACCATCTCGCCCTGCGGCGTGAGCATCTTGGCCGCCACCCACGCCCGGTAAGGCCCGCCCGGCGGGTCTTCCCGGTCGTCGTTCCCGAAAAGGAGGTAGATCGAGAGCTCGCGGGCGAGCGACCGTAGCTCCTCGGCCACCTCCGGCGCGGCGTCGAACGAGAAGGGGACCGCGGACTCCGGCCAGGCCACCAGTCGCGCCCCCTGCGCCGCCGCCCCCCGCGTCAGCTGGAGGTGGCGCCTCACGTTCTCGATCGCGCGGTCCGGATCCCACTTGTCCTCTTGCAGGATCGACGCCTGGACGAGGCCGACCTCGACGCGGCCGCTTTCGGGCCAGCGCTGGCCCAGGAGCCATTCGCCGTGGATCCACACGCCCGCGGCCACGGTCGCGGTCAGGAGCCCGATGGTCCAGCGCGGACCCGCGCGCTTCTCGAGCGCGATGGAGGCGAACGCCGCGGAAACGCCGGCGACGAGGAACGACACCCCGTAGACCGCGGTGTAGCGCGCGACCTGGATGAACCCCGGAAACGGCTGTTGGCTGTAGCCGAGAAGACACCACGAGAAGTTGCACAGGGTGTTCGCGCGCAGGATCTCGCTCGCCACCCAGGCCAGGGGCGACAGCAGCAGCGCCCGCGGGCCGAGGGCACGGACCCACGCCGCGACGAGGAGGCCGAAGAGCGAAGGGAAGAGAGCGAGGGCCAGGCACAGCATCACCATCACGGCGATCCCCAGCCCCAGGTGGAGGCCGCCGTACTGGACGACCACCGTCGCCGTCCAGTAGACGAGCCCGAGCGAGGACACGGCTCCCGTGATGTACCCGAGCCGGAAGCCGTGGGCCGGACTGGGGGCGCCGGCGAGGGCGACCAGCAACGGGGCCAGCGCCACCCAGGCCACCGCCCCATGGCCGAAACGGGGAAAGGACAGGACGACGAGCAGGCCCGAGAGGAAGGCCAGCGCCTCCGCGCGGAGCCGAATCAATGTGCCGCGGGAATCGTGGTGAAGACCTCCTCGGCGTTGAAGGAGGACCGCACGAAAACGCCCGAATACACCGTCGGGAAGCCGAGCGCGCGCGCCCGCCGCTCCAAGGCGCCGAAGCCTTCGGGGCTCACGTAGCGCTCCACGGGCACGTGGTCGCGCGTCGGGCGCAGGTACTGCCCGATCGTGACGATGTCGACCCCGGCCGCGCGCAGGTCTCCGAGCACGGACGCGATCTCATCGTCCGTCTCCCCCAGCCCCACCATGAGACCACTCTTGACGGCCTGGGCCGGGCGCAGGGCCCGGGCCATGCCCAGCATCGCCAGGCTCCGCGAATAACCGCCCTGCGGACGCACGCGCGGGAACAGCCGCGGGACGGTCTCGATGTTGTGGTTGAAGACGTCGGGACCGGCGCCGAGGACCGATTCCAGCGCGGGGCGCTCGCCCCGGAAGTCGGGCACGAGGACCTCCACGCGCGCGCCGGGCCGGCGCCGCCGGACGGCCCGTACGGCGGCCGCAAAGTGAGACGCGCCGCCGTCGTCCAGGTCGTCGCGGGCGACGGCGGTGAGGACGACGTAACGCAGGCCGAGCCGAGCCGCCGCCTCCGCGACGCGGTCCGGCTCGCCGGCATCCGGCGGCTGCGGCCGGGCCGTGGCCACCGAGCAGTATCCGCACCGCCTCGTGCAGCGATCGCCGAGGAGCATGAAGGTGGCGGTGCCGCGGGAGAAGCAATCCCCCAGGTTGGGGCAGCGCGCCTCCTCGCAGACGGTATTGAGCCCCTGCTCGCGCAGGAGCACCCGGACGGCGCGCGCCGCGGGCGCGAGCGGGCTGCCCTTCCGCGCCCACCCGGGTAGGCGAAGACCCGCAGGGAGCGCAGCGGAGGCAGACGGAGAGCAGGCCGAGAACGCAGAGGGATCCGAAGACGTTGGAGGGTCGGGCGGACTCAGTTCTTCACTATGAATGGTTTGAACTTTTCCTGGTCGCGCAGACGGGCTTGCACCTGCTCGGCGTCGGCGCGGCCGGCGAACGACCCGACGCGCACGTTGAAGAGTCCCTCGGCGGCGCCCGGGCTCACCACGTAGGCCGCGAATCCCTTGCCCTTGAGGCGCGAAACCACGGAGTCGGCGCTGGCCTTGTCCTTGAACGCCCCCACCTGGATCGTGAACGCGCCGGCAGCGGGAGCGAACACCCTGGGCGCCGGGCCCGGTTTGGCCGGCGCGGCAGAGGTGGCGGAAGGCGACGCCGGCTTCGGCGCGGGCACGGTGGCCGTGGGTTTCGGCGCGCTCGTGGCGGCGGTTGCGGGATGAAGAGCCCGTGGCGCGACACCGGGCGCCAGCTTGGCGGGTGCCGGCCGGGCCGCCGAGAGGGACTTCGCCGAGGAGCCGGAGGCCGGCCTGGCCTTCTCCAGCGTGTCCTCCTGCTTGTCCGCTTCGAGACGCTGGGCGTAGGTGAGATCTTCAGCCGCCGCCGGGGCAGGCTTGGGCGGCTCTTCGGCCACCACCTTTTCCTCCTGCACGGGCAAGGCGCGCGCGGCCTGCACCTCCCCCGCGGTCGCGTCCACGCCCCGGCCGACCATCACGCCGGCAAGGAAGCTCAGGATGAGTCCCGTCGCTCCCGCCATGAAATAGAAGACGAGCTGCTTGTTGCTGAGCTGGATCTCGTAATAGTAATCGTCCTGCGCCAATGAACCTCCTGTGGCGGCCGGGCCGCCCACTATCTTAAACCCGCGCGGGCGCCGGTCCTCACGACCCGAGCCTCCGCAGGCCGTCCTTGATGATGCCGGAGATGACGGCTTCCTCCTGCGCCCCGCGGCGCGTCCGCACCGCGAGCTGGATGACGAAGACCAGCTCGTTGAGCGCGGCCACCATGAGGCTCTTGCGCTGCTCCGGGGGGAGATCGGCCACGTTGGCCAGCATCTGCTCGTAGTCCGCGCGCCCGTAGGTCTTCAGGTCGACGCCGTCGAAGAGCGCGCCGTACTGGCGCGAGACCTCCTCCATGCAGGTTTCCATGAAGCCGTCCACGCCCTCCCCGAGGCGCCCGCGCAGGAAATGATAGATCCGGCCGAACATCTGGTTGAACTTCTCGACGATCGCCTCGAGGTCCAGCTCGCGCTGCTGCTCGAGGGCGTTCGACCCCACGGCCGCCACGTCCTCCGCCCCGCTCCGCCGGATCACCCCGAGGACCTTGAGGGCCCAGAGGATGCGGCACGTCTCGAAGTTCGACAGGTACGAGACGTCGCAGATCTGCTCCACGGTCGCGAGCCCGTTGACGTGGGAGAGGACCTCCTGCTCCTCCGCCGTCAGGTCCAGCTTGTACCGGACCTCCGTCGTCCCCGTGGGCACGAGGACGGCGTCGATGTCCCCGATGCCGCGGATGACCTGGCTGAAGGAGCGCGAGCGCCGGATCCCCTCCAGGATCAGGTTCTCCGTGGAGATTTGGAGGCTCAGGACCTGGTCGGGGTCCATGTCCTTGATGACGAGCTCGTACTCACCGTGCGTCCAGTCGAACAGCTCCATGAGGATGTCGTGGACCTGCTGCTCGACGCACGGCATGAGGTCTTCGGAGTCCAGGGCCTCCATCTCGACCAGGATGCCGCCCAGCCGCCGGCCGGGCCGGATCATCTTGCTCGCCTCGAGGAACTGGCGGGCGGTGATCTTGCCGCGGATGACCAGGCTCTCCCCCAGCCGCTCGTCGGCGTTGTTGCTCGCCGCATAGACGACCCGCCCCTGCTGGATGAAGATGCTCTTGGTGGCGTCGCCGCGGCGCAGGGTGAGGATGCCGGTCTCGCCGCTGCCCAGGAGCGAGCGCAGCAGCTCGGGCACGCTGGAGGTCTCGATCTCCCCCCGGATCGTGAGCTCTTCCGCGCCGCCGAGCGGATCGAGGTCGCCCATGACCTCCTATTTCTTCTCCATGAACGCCTTCATCCAGTCGAGCGGGACCGGGAAGAGGATCGTCGAGTTCTTCTCGGCCGCGATCTCGGTCAGCGTCTGCAGGTAGCGCAGATGCAGGGCCACCGGCTCGGACGCCAGCGTGTGGGCCGCCTCCGTGAGCTGCTTGCTCGCCTCGTATTCTCCCGAGGCATGGATGATCTTCGCCCGCTTCTCCCGCTCCGACTCCGCCTGCTTGGCCATCGCCCGCTGCATCTCGTGCGGCAGGTCCACCGCCTTCACCGCGACCTGGGTCACCTTCACCCCCCACGGCTCCGTATGCTGGTCGATCACCTCCTGCAGCGTCGCGCCCAGGCGGTCGCGCTCCGCCAGCAGCTCGTCGAGGTGGGCCTGGCCGAGGATGCTGCGCAGCGTCGTCTGGGCGAGGAGACGGGTGGCGTAGAGGTAGTTCTCCACGTCCACGATCGCCTTCACCGCGTCCACGACGCGGAAGTAGACGACGGCGTCGACCTTCAGGCTGACGTTGTCCTTGGTGATGATGTCCTGGGGCGGCACGTCCAGCACCACCGTGCGCAGGCTGACACGCGCCATCCGGTCGATGGGCCAGGCGACGAGGATGAGTCCGGGCCCCTTGGCCTGGGGCAGAAGCTTCCCGAGGCGGAAGATGACCCCCCGCTCGTACTCGTTGAGGATCTTCACCGAGAGAAGGATCCAGAAGACGACGATGAAAACGATGATGCCAGGTCCCATCACGGCTCCTTCCGGACCCTGAGCGTCAGGCCCTCGACCGCGGCGACGGTCACCGTCTGCCCCGCGGGTACGGGAGAATCCGCCACGGCGCGCCACCGTTCGCCGTGGACCTGCACCCAGCCCTGCGGCTCCAGCGGCGTCGCCGCCACTCCGATCTCACCCACCATGGCCGACGCGCCCGTGAGGGGAGGCCGCCGCTGGGCCTGAAGCACGAGGCGTACGAGGAGCATCGTGCCGACCGCCACCACGCCCGCCGCCGGCAGCAGGGTGCCGAGCGAGACGCGCATCTCCGCCTCGGGCGCGTCGACGAGCATCATGGCCCCGAGGATGATGGAGGCGATCCCGCCCGCGGTCAAGAGCCCGAAGGAGTGCACCTTGACCTCCGCCGCGAAGAGCACCAGGGCCAGCGCGATCAGGAGCACGCCGGTGCCGCTGATGGGGATCGCCTGGCTGGCGAAGAGGAACAGGACCAGGCACAGCGTGCCCAGCAGGGCGGGGAAGATCAAGCCGGGATGGGTCAGCTCCGCGCCGATGCCCGCCATCGCCCCGAGCAGGAGCAGGAAGAGGAGGTCGGGCCGCGCGATCACCGAGAGCACCTGCTGGCGCCAGTTCATGGCCACCGTCCGCGTGGTCTCTCCCTGCAGGTGCAGCGTGACGGCGCTGCCGTCGAAGCGCTTGACCTCTTTTCCATCCAGCGCGCGCAGGAGCGCGGGCACGTCGGGAACGATCAGGTCGATGAGCTTCCCCTCGAGCGCCTCCCGCTCGGTGAACGACCGGCTCTCCAGGACCGCCTTCTCCGCCAGCTCGACGTTGCGGCCCCGGCGTTCCGCCTTGCCGCGGACGTAGGCGGCGGCGTCGGACGCCATCTTCTTGGCCATCGTCTCGTCCACCGACCCCAGGCCGGAGACGGGATGGGCGGCCCCGATATTGGTGCCGGGAGCCATCGCGGCGACGTCGGCGATGATCGTGATGACGAAGCCGGCGGAGGCGGCCCGCGCTCCCGACGGCCCCACCCAGACCGCCACCGGCATCCGGGCCCGCAGGATGCGATCGATGATCTGGCGCATCGACGTGTCGAGTCCGCCGGGGGTGTCGATCCGGATCACGACCAGGGGGGCGCCCGCCGCTTCCGCCCGGTCGAGCGCCGTCACCACGTAGCCCGCGCTCACGGGATGGATCGCGCCCTCGAGCTCGACCACCGGGATCTCGGCTCGGGCGACGGCGGCGCCGGCGGCGATCGCGGCCGCCAGGACCGCACGGCCAATGGGGGCGGACACGGCCGAGTGTAGCACCCGGACCCCCGTGGTAACATCGGATCCTTATGTTTGGCACACTCGGCGGACCCGAGATTTTCCTCATCCTCGTCGTGGCCCTCATCGTGTTCGGACCGCGACGACTTCCCGAGATCGGCAAGAGCGTGGGCAAGATGCTGGCGGAGTTCCGCAAGGCCTCCAACGACTTCAAGCGGACGATCGAAGACGAGGTGGAAGCGGAGCGGCTGCGGGAGCTCGACACGAGCCGGTCCGCGCCGGCGTCCCCGGCCCCGGCGGCGGCGCCCGTCGCGGAGGCGCCGCACGTCGAGCCGCCGACCTCACCGGCCGTGAGCCGGGAAGAGCCGCCGCCCCCTCCGATCGAGCCGAAGTAGGAGCCGGTCCCGGACGATGCCGCGGCCCCATCCCGACCGGATGTCCTTCCTCGAGCATCTCGAGGAGCTGCGGGTGAGGCTCGTCCACAGCCTGATCGCGCTCTGCGTCACGACCGCCGTGTGCTGGAACTGGCACGAGGAGATCTTCCACTTCCTCACCCAGCCGCTGCGCCGCGCCTTCCCCGCCATCAAGTTCATCTACACGGGTCCGTCCGAGGCCTTCGTCCTCTACATGAAGATGTCCTTCTTCGTGGGGATCTTCATCGCGGCGCCGTACATCTTCTATCAGGTGTGGGCGTTCATCGCCCCCGGCCTCTACTCACACGAGAAGGCGTACGCCTTGCCGTTCATCATCTTCGGGTCTCTGTTCTTCATAGGCGGAGGGGCGTTCGGCCACTACTACATGTTCCCGGTGACGTTCCGCTTCCTGGGCGGCTACGGCGGCACGGACATGCAGTTCCTGCCCAAGGTGGACGAGTACTACTCCTTCTACGCGTGGTTCCTGCTCGGCCTGGGCATCGTGTTCCAGCTCCCGGTGGTGATCTTCGTCCTCGCCCGCATCGGCCTCGTGACGCCGATGTTCCTGCTCCGCCAGTTCAAGTTCGCGGTCCTCGGCTCCTTCATCGTCGCCGCGGTCATCACCCCGACCGCGGACATCGTGAACCAGACGATGCTCGCGCTGCCGATGTGCGGCCTCTACCTGCTCGGAGTCGGCGTCGCGTGGATGTTCGGCCGCCCCCGCCGCCGCGAGGCCGCGACCGCCGTCAGCACCGAAGTGACCGACTAGCCTCTCAACGCAGAGGCGGCAGGGTGAACTCGAGCTTGCTGCCGACGACGGCCTTTTCTCTGGCGGCCTGACCCGCGCTGAGCTCGACCACGAAGGACGCGCGCTGGAGGGGTTGGTAGACCGGGCAAGGCTCGGCCTCGCACGGCGGCACCTTCGGGGCGACGTGGACGACCTTGCGCTGCGCGTCGAGCCACACGATGTCGATCGGGAACTTGCAGTTCTTCATCCAGATGGCGTGGAAGTCCGGCTGCTCGAAGATGAAGAGCATCCCGTGGTCGAGGGGCAGCGACGGCCGGAACATCAGGCCCATCTGCCGGTCCTCGTCGCTCACCATCACCTCGGTCTGCAGCACCTTGCCGGACGGCAGCTTCAGCGGGATGACGGCGGGGGTGGCGGTAGCCGTGGCGGCAATGGCCGTGCCCAGCAGGGTGGCGAGAAGGTATCGGGGGCCGGTCGGTGGCGTCACGCAAACGATCGTAGCATTCGGAGGGGCCCACGCATACGCCCTCACCCGGGCCCTCAGGGGGCCGCCTGCAGGGCTCTCCAGGTCACGCCCGCGAGCAGCCCGACCGCCGCCACCAAACCGGCCCACAGCAGCGCCGGATGGCTGTCCGTCCAGGGCCGCCGGGGCCCCTCGCGCACGCGGACGACCGGCGGCTCCCAGTGCCCTTCGGAGGCCTGGGCGATCCACAGCGCCGCGTCGCCGACGGTCCGCTCCACGTCGTAGACGGGCGGTTCGAGGCTCGCGTCGCCGTAGGTCAGGCGATAACGGTGCGGCGAGCCGGCCTCGAAGGCGAGCCGCTCCTGGGGAACCATCACCGTGACCCCGCGGACCTCGAGCGGACGGTCGTCGCGGTTCCGGATCCGGACGCGAAGCACACGCGCACGACCCGTCGCCTCCAGGCGCAGGCATTCCCGCGTCTCGCCCTCTTCTCGATACCGATAGAGGCTCGCCTGCTCGAGCACGGGCGCCCACGAGAGGGGAAGCGTGCTCTCGCCGAGCGCGGGCTCGCGCCGCTGCTCGACGCTCGCCCCCCGAAAGAATTCCGGGTCGCCCACGTCGACGAGCACCGCCCGGAACGGCTGGTAGCGCGCGCCGAGATCGAGGACGAGGCGCGACTCCCGCTCCGCCGTATCGTCCGCGCGCGTCAGCCGCGGCTCGAGCGGGAACTCGCGCGGCTTGCGCCGCTCCTGGGGGCGCACCCACGCGTCGAGGATCTCGAGGCGCGGAGGATCGTCGGGCCCGTTGAAGACGGTGATCTTCAGGAATTGCTGGTTGTTCTGGGGGAGCGGCACCGTCTCGTAGCGCGCCGCCGCCGGCGCGGGCACCGCGAACACGTAGGCGCCGTCGGTGATCGTCGTCCACGGCCGCTCGTGCTTGTTCCGTCCCTCCACCTTGACGCGCCGGCGGAAGTCGTCGCCCGGCAGCGACAGCACCAGCTCGCTCTTGAGCATGGGCTCGCGCAGGTCGAGGGTCACGCTGGCGCTGCGGCCACGCACGAAGACCCGGTTGAACGCCACCGGCGCGCGGAACGTCGGCTCCGGATCGCTCCCCACCCGGTCCAGCAGGTACGGGGCATGGGCGCCCGTCTCGTCTACCACGCGGAGGTCGCCGAGGTCGGGCCGCGCCCGTTCGTAGACCTCGCGGTCCAGCGTCAGGACCACCTTGCCCGGGCGCCTCACGTCGATGCCCCGCTCGAAGGTGGCCGGGGGCTCAGGGCCCGCCGCCAGCAGCGCGGTTGCGGCCAGCGCCGTCCCGGCGCCGGCCGCGGCGCGGAGCCTCTTCACCGCGTGGCGGCCCTCGGAAGCAGGCGCTCGCGGAAGCGCAGGTTCAGGTACGCGCCCGCCATCAGCAGGAGCGCGAGAGCGAGGAACGAGAGCATGCGGTAGACGGCCCCCAGCGTGGCCAGGTCCACCGCCACCACCTTCACGGCCGTGGCGGCGAAGAGCGCGTAGGCGGAATAGAAGAGCGGGCGGGACCGGAGCGCGAGCCCGCCCGCGAGCAGGCCCGTCGCGAAGAGCGTCCACAGCACCGACAGGGCGAGCTGGGCGGCGAGGCGGGCCCGCGTCGCGAACACGTCTTCCGTCTCCATCGTGAGGAGGGTCAGGAGAAGGCCGAGCGCGAAGGTGGCCAGTCCGGGCCTCATCGCGCGGTCGAGGGCCGTCTCCGGCCGGGCCCGCCGCAACATGAAGAAGGCGGCGGCGAAGGCGAGGATGACCGCCAGCCACGTCCCGAAGGCGGGGTTCAGGACGGGCGTGAACGTGAGGCCCTCGTGCAGCGGAAGGTGGCGCACGAACAGGCGGGCCGCGGCGAGGGCGAGTACGCCGTAGGCACCGGCCCGCGCGAGCGAAGACGCGAAGCGCAGACCGAGGGCGAGGAGCAGCACCGCCTCGGCCGCCCACGCGAGCGTGATGCCGTGGAGCCCGAGCTGAACGGGGATCGCCAGCGTGACGAAAACCGCGGCCAGGCCGAGCAGCGTCCGGACCTGCAGCCGGTCCTCGCTTCGCTCCTTGATCGCCGCCAGCCCCAGCAGGAGATAGAGCGTGGCCAGCGCTACGGCGATGCCGCCCAGTGCGCGGGGCTGGCTCTCGTAGAGCGCCCGGTACAGGACCGTCCACGCGAACGCGGCGTCCATGAGATGGACGGCGACGTCCGGGGCGCGCAGCCGCCGGCGGTGCACGAGGCCGCGCTCTATGAGCGACAGGAGATAGAGGCCAGCGACGGGCATGGCGACGAGCCACGCGTCCCCGGTCCGCTCCGGGCGCCAGAACGCCTCCATCCACACCAGGACGGCCAGCGCCGAAGCGCCCACGCCGACCACCTCCGCCCCCCACCACCATCGCCTCATCAAGATCGCCAGCGCCGAATGCCCCAGCAGAGTCGCCGAGAGCGCCGCCGGGCGGTCGGCGCCGCCGGCCAGGAAGCTGAGGCCGATGCCGCCGATCACGAGAGCGAGCGCCGGCCACCCGGGGTGACGTGCGTTGGGCCGCGGTCCGACGACGAAGACGCCCGTGAACAGGACCAGCCCGATGGCGGCCACGTCGAAGCGCTCGGCCCGGAAGAAGCTCGCGAACCAGGCGATGTAGAGCGCGAGCGTCCCGAGCATCGCCAGGGGCACCGTCTCCGGCCACGGCCGCCACCGGTCGAGGACCAGCGCTCCGGCGTCGAGCACGAGCAGGAACAGGAAGAGCGACACCGCCCGGTCCTCGCCGGTGGAGAGCAGGACCGGCGTCAGGTAGGCGCCGGTCCACGCGAGCGTGGCGAGCAGGCGAGCCGGCAGCCGCGCCGCGAGGAGCACCGCGCTGGCGGTGATCGCGAGCATGAGGACGCCCGCCGCCCCGCGGGAGATGAGGTCGTAGAAGCCGTGGGCTCCGTAGGCGGAGATGTAGAGGCTCGCGAGCCCGGCGCCGGCCAGTCCCTGGCCGAGCGGCCGGTACTCGCGCGCGAGCAGCCTCGCCCCCAGCGCGACGAGGGCGAGGCCGAAGACGGCGCCGCAGAGCACGCGACCGGCGGGACCGATCCAATCGTTCTCCCAGGCGTACTTCACGAACAGGCCGACGAAGACCACGAAAGCGAGCGCGCCCGTCGCCACGAGGAGCTTCGGGCCGAGGCTGGTCACGAAATCGGGCCGGGAAGGGGCGGCCGCAGGGGGCGCAGAGACGGGTACCGGCTCGCCGGCAGAGATCGCAGAGAGTACGGGCGGCCGTGGGGTGGCAGGAGGGGGCCAGGCCCTCTCTGCCGGCGGCGTGGCGGTTCTCGGCGTCGGCTCCGCCGCGGCGGGGGTCGGGCTTCTGGGCGTCGTTTCCCCGTCGACCTTTCGCCGCAGCCGCTCCAGCTCCGAGCGGAGCGCCTGCATCTCGACGCGCAGCGCGGTGACGCGCGCGAACGCGATCAGGGCGAGGATGGGAACGACGAAGACGAGTCCGGCGAAGAGGACGGCCAGCAGGGCGGCAACAGGCCCCAGCGCCTACTCCTTCCGCACCGCGCCCGTCATGGGCACGAAGCGTACGGGCAGCACGCGGCGCTCGTCAAACGCCGAGCCGTGGCGGGTGACGACGATCAGCTCCTGGTCCTCGTCCCCCACCGGCACCACGAGGCGTCCGCCCTCGGCGAGCTGATGCTTGAGAGGCTCGGGGATGCGGGGGGCGGCGGCGGTCACGATGATCGCATCGAAGGGCGCCGCCTCGGGCCAGCCGAGATACCCGTCCCCGGCGCGCACGCTGACGTTACGATAGCCGAGCCGCGCGAGACGCTCGCGCGCCTCTTCGGCCAGCTCGGGGACGATCTCGATCGTGTACACCGTACCCGCGATCTTGGCCAGCACCGCCGACTGGTAGCCCGAGCCGGTGCCGATCTCCAGCACCCTCTCGCCGCCCCGCAGGCCCAGCGCCTCGGTCATGAAGGCGACGATGTAGGGCTGGGAGATCGTCTGGCCATGGCCGATGGGGAGCGGGAAGTCGCCGTAGGCCTCGCCGGCGGAGGCCTCGGGCACGAACTCGTGCCGAGGGACCTCGCGCAGCGCGGCGAGAGTGAGCCGGTCCTTGATGCCGCGGCCCTCGATCTGCTCCTTGACCATCTGCTCCCGGCCCGCGTCCGGCCGCGGCGCCGGGCGTCCGGGCGGCCCCGCCGAGCAGCCGGCCAGGACCAGGACGGCGAAACCGGCGGCGCTCGTCATCGCACTAGCAGTTTAATACGCCTGCGCGAAGTAGACCTCTTGCGGCGATGGCTGCCCGCAGCGAATACAGGTCCCGGGCCGCACCCCGCCCTCCAGCGGGATCACGCGCACCGTGGCCTTCGTCTCCTGCTTGATCCTGGCCTCGCACTCGGCGTCGCCGCACCAGCCCGCGATGAGGAAGCCGCGCCGGCCGGCCATGATCTGCCGGAACTCGTCCCAGCTCGACACGCGGGTCGTGTTGTCGGCCACGAACTTCCGCGCGCGCTCCAGCAGGTCCTTCTGGACCTGGTCCAGCAGCTCTCGTATGCGCGCGGGAGCGCCGGCGAGAGGAACGAACGCCTTCTCCCGCGTGTCGCGGCGCACGAGCACGCACTGGTCCTTCTCGATGTCCTTGGGCCCCAGCTCGAGGCGCAGCGGCACGCCCCGCATCTCCCAGTCGGAGTACTTGAAGCCCGGCTGCTGCGTGTCGCGGTCGTCGAGGTGGGCACGGATCCCGGCCGCGCGCAGCATGGCCAGCGCCTCGCGCGCCTTCGGCAGCACCGACTCGCTCCAGTCCCCCTTGCGCGGCGGGATGGGCACGATCACCACCTGGTACGGCGCCACCTTGGGGGGGAGGACCAGGCCGGCGTCGTCCCCGTGGGTCATGATGAGGCCGCCGATCATCCGCGTGGACGCGCCCCACGACGTCGACCAGGGTTTGGCCCGCTCCTGGTTGCGGTCGAGGTACTCGATGCCGTAGGCGGTCGCGAAGTGCTGGCCGAGGTTGTGGCTGGTCGCGCCCTGGAGCGCCTTGCCGTCGCCCATCAGCGCCTCGACGGAGTAGGTCCGCAGCGCGCCCGCGAACTTCTCGCTCTCCGACTTGCGCCCGGGAACGACGGGCACGGCCAGCATCTCCTCGTAGAAGCTGCGGTAGACGCCGAGCATCCGCATCGTCTCTTCTTCCGCCTCCTCCTCGGTGCCGTGGAGGGTGTGGCCCTCCTGCCAGAGGAACTCGGTCGTGCGGAGGAAGGGACGCGTCACCTTCTCCCAGCGGACGATGTTGGCCCACTGGTTGATGAGGACGGGCAGGTCGCGCCACGAGCGCACCCACTTCGCGTACATCGAGCAGATCATCGCTTCCGAGGTGGGACGGATGGCCAGCGGCTCCTCGAGCTCCTCTCCCCCGCCGATGGTTACCCACGCACACTCGGGCGAGAAGCCCTCCACGTGCTCCTTCTCCTTCTCGAGGAAGCTCTTGGGGATGAAGAGCGGGAAGTAGGCGTTGACGTGGCCGGTCTCCTTGATGCGCCGGTCGAGGTCGGCCTGAATGGCTTCCCAGACGGCGAAGCCGTAGGGCCGGATGATCATGCAGCCCTTGACGGGGCCGTAGTCGGCCATCTCCGTCTTCAGCACCACGTCGAGGTACCACTGCGAGAAGTCCTCGCCGCGCGGCGTGATCTCCTTCAAGGTGCGCTCTTTCTCCATGACTAGCGGGTTTCCTCCGGAGGCTTCGGGAACAGCAGCGACAGGACGATGGACGCCCCGATGACGCCGACGATGATGGCGAGGGAGGGGACGATCGGGAAGTGGCCGCCAAACGCGCGGTTCAGCCACACCATCTTCAGCCCCACGAACACCAGCACCACGCCCAGACCGTACTTCAGGAGGTGGAACTTGTCGACCGCGCCCTTGAGGAGGAAGTAGAGGCTGCGCAGGCCCAGGATCGCGAAGATGTTCGAGCTGAAGACGATGAAGGGCTCGTCGGTGAGCGCGAAGATGGCCGGCACCGAGTCCACCGCGAAGACGATGTCGGTCATCTCCAGCACGAGCAGGCACGCGAAGAGGGGAGTCGCGTGCCGCCGGCCGTTCACGCGCACGAAGAAGCTCCGACCGTGCATCTCCGAGGTTACGGGCACCATGCGCCGGAAGAGGCGGATGAGCGCGTTCTCCTCCGGCTCGACGCCCTTGTCCTTGGCGAACATCATCCGCACCCCGGTGACGATGAGGAAGCCGCCGAAGAGCCACGTCACCCAGTTGTATTGCAACAAGGCCGCGCCCAGCGCGATGAAGATCGCTCGGAAGACGAGGGCGCCGAGGATGCCGAAGAACAGCACCCGGTGCTGCAGGTGGACCGGCACCGCGAAGTAGGCGAGGACGACGACGAAGACGAAGATGTTGTCGACCGAGAGCGAGTATTCCACGACGTAGCCGGCCAGGAACTCGAGGGCCGCCGTCCGCGCCGCGGCCAGGGGCTCGAAACCCGGGATGGCGAGCAGGCGCGCGTCGTGGGGAAGGCGCTGGCGAAGATAGAAGTACAGCCCCACGTCGAAGGCCAGCGCGAGGACCACCCACACCGCCGTCCAGATCCCCGCTTCCCGGAACGTCACCGGGTGCTCCCGGCGGTGGAAGACGCCCAGGTCCAGGAAGAGCAGCACCCCCACGAACGCCGCGAAGGCGCCGTAAAGCCACCAGTAATCGGCGAAGGGAAACAGCGTGGGCTCGGTCATGAGGCGGAGGGGGCCGGCCTCACGCGGCAGCCGCGGGGAACACGCGCTGCCGCCAGCGTTCGCGGAACACGGTGAAGGCCTCGAAGCGGCGCCGGCCGAAGAGCGCCTGCACCAACCCCAGCCCGATCAGCACGGCATAGGCGTCGATGACCACGACGCGCAGCGACGGCACGCAGAACTGGACGAACCAGAGCCCGAAGAGCACCAGGGCTTCCCACCATGAATACCGCATGTTCATGAGGAGCACCATGCCGAGGACCGATTGGAGGATGGTGAGGAGGATCTCCTGCCGGTGCATTCCGTCGAAAGGCACGGCGGCCAGGTGACCGAGGCTGAGGCTATAGACGACCGGGATCATGCCCGCCAGCACCGTCCACTGATTGATGTTGGAGGACACCACGTTCATCAGCGCCATCGGAGCGTGCCGCACCGTGCGCGCCCACCGGAAGGCGGAGAGGAACTCCGGGAACTCCGACAGGAACGGGGCCACCCACTGGATGAAGACGTACTCGCTGATCCCGACGGTGACGGCGAGGGACATGAGGCTGTCCACGAACGGGTGCGCGACCAGGTACAGGATCGCCCCCCCCGCCAGGAACATCGCCACGATCGCCGCGCCCCGCACGCCCGGCCGCAGGCCCATGACCCGGCGGGGCACGGCGTCCAGCTCCCCGGCCTCCTCGTGGTCCCTGGGTGGCATCCGGTTCACCACGAAGAGGTACGCCAGGTAGAGGACGGTGAGGATCACGCCGTCGGCCACGGTGAGCGACGCCTTCCACCAGATGAAGGCGAAATACACGATGGGGACCAGCAGCCCCACCACCTCGACGCTGTGGTCGGGCTCCAGCACGATCTCGCCCAGCCACGCCCCGGTCTGCCGCCGGTGAGCGAGGCTGGACACCGCGAAGATCATCGGCCAGCCCAGTCCCACGAGCAGGCGGATGCTGCCCGTGAAGTTGGCGGTCATGTTGACGACGTTCTGCCGCCAGGCGATGTCGGCCTCCACCGCGAACTCGGGCAGGATCTGGAGCCACGCGAGGATGGCGAGGGCCAGGCCCTGGCTCATGAAGAACTGCGCGACCTCCGCACCCCACGCGATCACGAAGGCGGAGGCGAGCATGCACGGGAAGGTCCACAGCGCCGCCCCCGCCTCGCCCAGCGAGCCGAGGGCCGGCGCCGCGGCCAGGAGGCCCGAAGCGCGCAGCCGGGTCAGCACGGCGCACCCTCGGGAACGGGCGTCTCCACGTCGACGAGGCGGGGCACGCCGCCCGCGAGCATCGTGTGACCGCGGAAGCGGTCGTCGGGGCGTGGAAAATCGAGCCGGTAGTGGCTCCCGCGGCTCTCCTCGCGAAACCGCGCGCTGGCGGCCATGGCCCACGCCACGTCCAGCAGGTTGCGGTCCTCGGCGGCCGCCCGGTCTCGAGGACGGGCCGGCGCCGTCGCGCGGCAACCCTCGAGCCACCGCTGCAGATCGGCGAGGCCGGTGCCGTCTCGCTCGAGCCCGAGCGCGGCCCAACAGCGGCGCTGCAATTCCTCACGAACGGAGCCGGGGGAGCCGTCAGCCTCCCGGCTCGTACCCTCACCCCTACCCCTCTCCCTTTCAGGGAGAGGGGAGTCATTGGCCATCGCGTCGGCGGCGCGGGCGCCGAAGACGAGCCCTTCGAGCAGCGAGTTGCTGGCCAGGCGGTTGGCGCCGTGCACGCCCGTCCCCGCCGCTTCTCCCGCCGCGTACAGGCCGCGCAGCGTGGAGCGCGCGTGGAGGTCGGTGGCGACCCCCCCCATCACGTAATGCGCGGCCGGGGTGACCGGCACCGGGTCGCGGGCGGGATCGACGCCGTAGCGCCGGCACGTCGCGACGATGCGGGGAAAGCGCGCGCGCACGCGTTCGGGATCGAGGTGGCTCAGGTCGAGGACCACCGGCCCCCTTCCTCCGCGGTTCTCGCGGGCGATCGCGCGGGCCACCTGGTCGCGGGCGGCCAGCTCATCGGTGAAGCGCTCCCCCGCGGCGTTGCGCAGGTACGCCCCTTCTCCGCGCACCGCCTCGGAGATGAGGAACCGCGGCGCGCCCGGGAGCGCCAGCGCCGTCGGATGGAACTGGACGAACTCCATATCGAGGAGGGCCGCCCCCGCTCGGAGCGCCATGGCCACTCCGTCGCCGGTGGCCACGGGGGGGTTGGTCGTCTCGGCGAACACGCGGCCCGCGCCCCCGGTGGCGAGGAGCGTCGCCCGGGCGAGCACGGTCGTTTCCGTCCCCGCCTCGTCGAGGAAACGGCAGCCGGCGACACGTCCATCCTGCACGAGGAGATCGGTCGAGCAAGCGAAGGAGCGCACCGCGATGGCCTCGGTCCGATGCGCCTTGTCGAGCAGCGCGCGCACCATCTCCCAGCCGGTCGCGTCGCCGAGGGCGTGCAAGACCCGGGGGCGGGAGTGCGCGCCTTCGCGGGTGAAGTGATAGCGCCCGTCCTCGCGGTCGAAGCGAGCGCCCCACGCCGCCAGCTCGCGGATGCGCTCGGGCCCCTCTTCGACGAGCACCCGTGCCGCGGCACCCGCGACGATGCCGGCGCCCGCGCGCACCGTGTCGTCCAGATGCAGCTGCGTGTCGTCGTCTTCGCCCAGGGCCACCGCCACCCCGCCCTGGGCGTAGCCGGTGTTGCTCTCGCTGGGCTGGTCCTTCGTCACCACGAGCACGGCGCCGTGGCGGGCGAGGCCCACCGCCGCCCGCAGGCCGGCGATCCCCGAGCCGAGGACGAGGAAGTCGGTGCGGAGGGTGTCGATCATCGCGAGGTCGCGCCGTTCAAAGCCAGAAATCTTACCAAAGAAGCGCTAGAATCGCCCCGTTTGGAGCTCGCCTCGAAGACGCGACGACGCCTGTCCGTCGAGCTCCTCGCGGCTTCTTTCATCGTCCTCTTTCAAGAGCTGACGCTGATCCGCTGGCTGCCCGGCCAGATCCGCGTGCTCGCCTACTTCCCGAACCTGATCCTGCTGAGTGCGTTCCTGGGCCTGGGCATCGGCTGCCTTCGGGCCGGGCGCCGGTCGCTGCTGTGGGCCTGGCTGCCCGCCCTCGCCGCCGTGACCGCGGCCGCGCTGGCGCTGAGCCGCGTCGTCTTCGCGCAGGACTCCGCGGCCGAGCACCTCTACCTCCTCTACTATGACCTGCCGCCGGACGCTCCGGTCGTCCACGACGTCCGGCTGCCCATCGTCGTGTTCTTCGTCCTGAGCGTCCTGAGCTTCGTGCCGCTGGGGCAGGTCGTGGCCGAGCGGCTGGAGGAGTTCCGGCGGCGGTCGCGCGCGCTTCGCGGCTACGCCTGGGACATCCTCGGGTCCCTGGCGGGCGTGGCGGCGTTCACCGCGCTCGGATTCGGCCGCACCTTCCCCGTGACGTGGTTCGCGCTGTTGCTCGTCGCCGGCCTCGTGTTCGTGGCCCACGACCGCCGCGGCTCTCTCGCCTATCTGGCGGCGGCCGCGCTCACCCTCTTCATCGTCGCCCGGGCCGAGCGGGCCGAACAGTACAGCCCCTACTACGCTCTTCGCGCCGTGCCCTTCCACCACGAGCCGGGATTCGAGCTGCTGGCGAACGGATCCCTGCACCAGGATGCGCTCGCGCTGCGGCGGTCCGACGCGGTCGGCGAGGAAACCGCCCGCACGCGCGAGGGTTATCACCTGCCGTACCGGCTGCTCAAGGCGCCTCCGCGGCGCGCGCTGGTCGTCGGCGCCGGCACGGGCAACGACGTCGCGGTCCTCCTCGACGAGGGAGCCGAGCACGTCGACGCGGTCGAGATCGACCCCGTGATCCTCGACCTGGGCCGGCAGCGCCACCCCGACCGGCCCTATGCCGATCCCCGTGTTCGCGCCGTCAACACCGACGCGCGGTCGTTCCTGAACGACACGCGCGAGCGCTACGACCTCATCGTGTTCGGCACGCTGGACTCCATGACGCGCCTCTCGGCTCTCTCGAACGTCCGGCTCGACAACTTCGTCTACACGCTCGACTGCATCCAGCGGGCCCGGGGACGGCTCACTCCGGACGGGGGGATCGTCCTCTATTTCATGGCCGCCACCGACTACATCGACGTGCGTCTGCGCGGCATGGTGGCCGAGGCGTTCGGAGAGGATCCGCTCGTCGAGCCGCGCCACTACGAGCTGTTCAACCGGATCTACATGGCGGGGCCCGCCTTCGCCCACCTCGGCGGGGACGCGCGGCGCGCCGCGCTCCCCTTGCTGCGCCAGCGGCTCCTGTCGCGCACCGAGCTGCCCCGCGACGACTGGCCCTACCTCTACCTCGGCCACCGCGGGATCAACCACTTCTACGTCACGTTGATGGCGACCTTCGGCGCCCTGACCGTGCTCGGGGTGGCGGCGGCTTCGGACGAGCTGCGCCGCAGCCTGCGCGAGACCGGCCGCGTGGACGTGGAGATGTTCCTCTTCGGTCTCGCCTTCCTCCTCCTCGAATCGCGGTCGGTGACGGAGATGACGCTCGTGTGGGGGGCGACGTGGATGACGAGCGCGGTGGTGTTCGGCTCGATACTGGCCATGATCCTGCTCGCAACGCTGATGGCTCAGCGGCGTCCCCTCTCCTACCCCGCGGGCATGGCGGGGCTGATCGTGTCCCTGCTCGCGGTCTACGCGCTGCCGACGCAGGTGCTTCTCGTGTCCTCCCTCGCGGTGCGTTTGGCTCTCTCGGTCGCTTTCGTGGGCGCGCCCATCTTCTTCGCGGCCGCGTGCTTCGCTCTCCTGTTCCGCGAACGGTCCCAGGCGGGGACGGCTTTCGGCTGGAACCTGCTGGGCGCGGTCGCGGGCGGGCTCCTCGAGTTCACCTCGATGGCGGTCGGCTTGAAGGCGCTCCTGCTCGTGGCCCTGGCGGCCTACCTCGGGGCGGCGCTCGTCCACCTCCGGCGGCGCGGGCCGCGCTTGACGTCCGACCGCGCCGCGGGATAGTCTCCGGCGGCCTCGCGGGCCGCGCCCCGCCCTCTCTCAATCGCCTCTCCCGGAAAGGATCGCAAACGTGAAGAGGATGCTGAGGTGTCTGCTGGCGGTCGTCTGCACCGGGGCGGCGGAGGCGTCCGCGCTCGACGACGAGAAGAAGCCCGTCCCCCTTTACACCAACGAAGACCTGCAGCGGGTGTCGCCGTACCGCGACGAGACCGGAGGGAGCTCGAAACCGGCGGCGGCGCCCGCTCCCGAACCGGCGTCCGAGCGGGGCCGCGCCCGGGGCGAGGAGTACTGGCGCCGGGAGGCCGAGCGCGTGCGCGATCGGCTGCGGCCGTTGCGCGAGCGTGCCTCGGAGCTGCGGTTCCAGATCGAGGAGAAGCGCCGCCAACCGCCGCCCCGGCGGGGCGGCGTCGGCCCGCAGATGGGGACGCTGCAACGCCGCCTGAGCGCCCTCGAGGAGCGGATTCGCGAGGCGGAGTCACGCTTCGAGGACCGGGCGCGCCGGGAGCGGGCGCTGCCGGGATGGATAAGATAAAACCCACAATCACCGCCGAGGACGCGGAGAAGGCATAGGGCGCAGAGGGTACGAGCTCTCTGCGCTCTCTGCTTGCAACGCTGGCCATCTCTGCGCTCTCTGCGTGGTAGTCTGTCTACAGTGATTGAAATCTCCGTTGATCTCGGCCCGAACAGCTATCCGATCGCCATCGGCCACGGGCTGGTGTCGTCACTGCCCCGCCTCCTGGCTCCGCTCGCGGGCCGCCGCACGGTGGTCGTCTCCAGCCCTCACGTGTGGGCGCTTCACGGATCGCGGGTCGAGAAGTCCCTCCAGCGCCTGGGCCCGTTCACGCGCGTGCTCGTCCCTGACGGCGAACGGAACAAGAACCGCCGCTCGTTGAACGCGATCCAGGATGCTTTCGTGAAGGCGGGGCTGGGGCGGGACGGGCTGGTCGTCGCCTTCGGCGGCGGCGTCGTCGGGGACCTGACCGGCTTCGCGGCCGCCACCTACATGCGGGGCGTCATCTGGGTCCAGATCCCCACCACGCTGCTGGCCATGGTCGACAGCTCGGTGGGCGGCAAGACCGGCATCAACCATCCGCGGGCCAAGAACCTCATCGGGGCGTTCCACCAGCCCAAGGCGGTCATCGCCGACTGCGCCTTCCTCGAGACGCTGCCCGCGCGCCAGCTCCGCAGCGGCGCCTACGAGGCGCTCAAGTGCGGCGTCATCGCCGACCGCGGCCTCTTCCAGGCGATGCGCAAGGCCCCGGCCGGGCTCCGGGGCTGGAGCCGGACCGACGTCGAGAACGCGGTCGCATCGGCGTGCGAGGTGAAGGTGGGCATCGTCGAGAAGGACGAGCGGGAGGACGGCCTCCGCCGCGTCCTCAACCTCGGCCACACGCTCGGCCACGCCCTCGAGTCGGTGACGGCCTATCGCCGCTTCACGCACGGCGAGGCCGTGGGCTGGGGGCTGGTGGGGGCGGCCTGGATCGCCCGCCGGCGGGGGCTGCTGCCCGATGAGGCATTCGACCTCGTCGCCGCCACCGTCGATCACCTGGGGCCACGCCCGCGGGTCTCGGACATCCGATCCCAGGCCATCCTCGACGCGGTGGGCCGCGACAAGAAGGTCAAGAACGGCCGGCTCACCTTCGTGCTGCCGCTCTCCATCGGCCGCGTCGCCGTCCACGACGACATCGGCCGCGGCGAGGTCCGCGACGCCTTGAAGGTGATGACGAGCCGCGAGGCACGACTCACCTGAACGGCAGCGCTCAGCGTTCAGCATTTGCTGATCGCTGATTGCTGATTGCTCCTTACGTCTGCGGTTGGCCCATCAGCAGCGTCATCAGCGCCTTCTGCACGTGGAGCCGGCTCTCGGCCTCGTCGAAGACGATCGACTGCGGCCCATCCATCACCTCCGCCGCGACCTCCTCCCCGCGGTGCGCGGGAAGGCAGTGCATGAAGACGGCGTCGGGCTTGGCCTCCGACATGAGGGCCTGGTCGACGATGAAGCCCTCGAAAGCCGCGTTGCGGGCCTCGCTCTCCTCCTCCTGGCCCATGGAGGTCCACACGTCGGTGTAGACGACGTCGGCTCCCTTGACCGCCTCCCGGGGGCCGCTCATCACCTCCGGAGCCGGCGTCCTGCCCTTCTGCGCCTCACGGGCGGCGCTCTTGACGATGAGCTGGTTGGGCTCGTAACCGGCAGGCGAGGCCACCGACATCGCCACCCCCAGCTTCACCGCCCCGAACATCAACTCGTGGCAGACGTTGTTGCCGTCGCCGACGTAGGCGATCTTCAGCCCGTCGAGGCTTCCCCGCCGCTCGAGGAGCGTGAAGTACGCGGCGAGGGCCTGGCACGGGTGGAGCAGGTCCGAGAGGCCGTTGATGACGGGCACGGTGGCGTGACGCGCCAGGTCCGTGATGTCCTGATGGGCGAAGACACGGGCCATGATGCCGTCCACGAACCGTGAGAGGACCTTCGCCGTATCGGGGACCGTCTCCCCCCGGTTGAGCTGGATCGCGTCGGCGCCGAGAAACAGGGCGTGGCCGCCGAGCTGGTACATCCCCACCTCGAACGATACGCGCGTCCGCGTGGAGGGCTTCTGGAAGATCATCGCCAGCGTCTTGCCTTCGAGGGCCTTGCGGTAGTCGCCGGGGCGGGACTTCATCTTGCGGGCGAGGTCGAAGATCTCCTCGATGTCGGCCCGTGAGTAGTCCTTCAGCGACAAGAGGTGCTTCTGTTTCATCGCCCTCTCGACGACGCTCCCGCAGTGCACGTGCGCCGCGAAGCCGGCATGATACCGCGAAGTCCGTGGTTCAATGGCCCGTGCGCGTGGTGGCGGTGGTGCTGGCCGCGGGGGCCGGGCGGCGGATCGGCGGGCCGAAGGCGCTCTTGCCGATCGGCGAGACGACGTTCCTCGCTCACGTGGCGCGCGGCCTCGAACGCCCGGGAGTGGCGGCGGTGGTGGCGGTCATCGGCCACGGGGCGCGCCGGGTGGAAGCGGAAGCCGGGGTACCGCCCGGCGTGGCTCTCGTCGTCAACCCCCGGCCGGACGATGGGATGCTGGGATCGGTGATCCTCGGGCTCGAGGCGGCGGAGGCGCGGGGCGCCGAAGCCGTGCTCCTCCACCCCGTGGATCACCCGTTCGTGTCGCCGGCGGCGACGGACCTCGTGCTGGCGGCCCTCGCCGCGGGAGCGCGGATCGCGGTGCCCTCGTACGGCGGCCGGCGCGGCCACCCCGGCGGCTTCGCCCGCGCGACCTGGGCCGCCCTGCGGGAAGCGCCGCCGCGCCTCGGGGTCCGCGCCGTGCTCACCCGCCATCCCGACTGGGTCGTCCACCTTCCCGCCGACGAAGGCTGCCTCAGCGGAATCGACACGCGGGAGGACTACGAGCGCCGCCTCGGGCTCCTCGGCAAGTCCTGGCGGGGGGCGCGCTGACGAAAGCCCGGGCCCGTGTTAAGATGCCTGGTTTTGTCTCTACGCAACGTCGCGATCATCGCCCACGTCGACCACGGCAAGACGACCCTCGTCGACGCCATGCTCCGCCAGAGCGGCGCCTTTCGCGCCCACCAGGAGATGACGGATCGGGTGATGGACTCGAACGACCTCGAGCGCGAGCGCGGCATCACGATCCTGGCCAAGAACACCTCCGTGCGCTACGGCACGACCAAGATCAACATCGTCGACACGCCCGGGCACAGCGACTTCGGGGGCGAGGTGGAGCGCGCGCTCAAGATGGTCGACGGCGTGCTCCTCCTCGTGGACGCCTCGGAGGGCCCCCTTCCCCAGACGCGCTACGTCCTGCGCAAGGCGCTCGAGGCGAGGCTGCCGGCGGTCGTCGTCGTCAACAAGATCGACCGCGGCGACGCCCGCCCCGCCGAGGTCCTGAACGAGATCTACGACCTCTTCATCGATCTCGACGCCACGGAACAGCAGCTCGACTTCCCGATCATCTATACCAACGCCAAGACCGGTGTCGCCAAGACGACCCCCGACGGGGGGGATGGCGATCTGCGGCCCCTGTTCGAGGCGCTCATCGCCCACATCCCGCCCCCGGGCGGCGCCACCGGCGGCGTGCTGCAGCTGATGATCGCAAACCTCGACTACAGCGACTACCTCGGCCGGCTCGGCATCGGCCGGATCTTCTCGGGCCGGGTGCGCGTGGGAGACACGGTGGCGGTGGCGAAGCGGGACGGCCGCCTGGTCACGACGAAGGTGACGAAGCTCTATGCCTTCGACGGCCTGAAGCGCGTCGACGTGGACGGAGCGGACTGCGGCGAGATCGTCGCCCTCGCCGGCTTCGAGGGCATCGCCATCGGCGAGACCATCACCTCGGCCGAGGCCCCCGCGCCGCTGCCTCCGCTGCGCATCGACGAGCCGACGCTGTCGATGATCTTCTCCGTCAACACGTCGCCCTTCGCCGGCCGCGACGGCCGGTGGGTCACGTCGCGGAACATCAAGGACCGGCTCGAGAAGGAGCTGCTGACGAACGTGTCCATCCGCGTGGAGCCCACCGATTCCGCGGATTCCTTCAAGGTGATGGGCCGCGGCGAGCTGCAGCTCGCGATCCTCATCGAGACCATGCGGCGCGAGGGCTTCGAGCTCTCCATCTCCAACCCCGAGGTCGTGACGAAGACGGAGGACGGCGCGCGCAAGGAGCCGCTGGAGCTGTTCGTCCTCGACGTGCCGGAGGCGTACATGGGCGTCGTCCTCGAGAAGATGGCCATGCGCAAGGGCAAGATGGTCAAGATGGTGAACCACGGCTCCGGGCGCGTGCGGCTGGAGTTCCACGTCTCCACCCGCGGCCTCATCGGCATCCGGACCGAGCTGATGACCGACACGCGGGGCACCGCGGTCATGAACAGCCTCTTCGAGGGCTGGACGCCCTGGCAGGACGACATCCCCCGGCGCGTCACCGGCGTCCTCGTCGCGGACCGGCCGGGTGACGCCACCGCTTACACGCTCAACCACATGGAGGAGCGCGGGGAGCTCTTCATCGGCCCGGGGACCGCCGTCTACGAGGGGATGATCGTGGGCGAGAACGCGCGCGCCGCGGACATGGACGTGAACGTGACCAAGCCGAAGAAGCTGACGAACATGCGCGCCTCGACCGCCGACGACGCGGTCCGCCTCACGCCCCACCGCATCCTGAACCTCGAGCAGGCCCTGGAATTCATCAACGACGACGAGCTCGTGGAGGTGACGCCGGGTGCGATCCGGCTGCGCAAGCGCGTGCTCGCGTTCAACCAGCGCCCCAAGCGCCGGACCGCCGAAGCCTAGCCGAGCCCCAGGGCCTTGATCCTGCGCCTCAGCGCGGGCACGCTCATCCCCAGGCGCTCGGCGGCGGCGGTGCTGTCGTTCTCGGCGTCCCTCAGGGCCAGGCGGATCGCCTCCTGCTCGGCGCGGGCCGCCGCCCGCGCCGTGACCTCTTCCAAAGGGCCGGTCAGGTCCATCACGTCGGCCAGGGTCGGTCCGCTGTCGGCCGTGCTTCCGAGCCGCAGGTGCTCGGGCCGGATGTCGACGCCGTCGCACAGGATCGCGGCCCGCTCCAGGCAGTTCTGCAGCTCGCGAACGTTGCCGGGCCAGGCATGCTCGAGGAGGGTGCGCCGGGCCTCTTCGGAAAGCCGCAGGCCCCGACGCCCCATCTCCCGCGCGGAGCGCTCGAGAAACGCCTCGGCGAGAGGGATGATGTCGCCCCGTCGGCGGCGCAGCGGCGGGATCTCGACCGGGAACACCGAGAGGCGGAAGTAGAGATCCTCGCGGAATTCCCTGCGCTCCACCGCCGCCTTCAGGTCCCGGTTGGTCGCGGCCACCACGCGCACGTCGACGGTGATCGTCTGCACGCCGCCGACGCGCTCGAACTGCCGCTCCTGCACCAGCCGCAGGATCTTGCCTTGCAGCGAGAGGGGCATGTCGCCGATCTCGTCGAGGAAGAGCGTCCCGCGATGGGCCATCTCCGCCCGGCCGATCTTGCGCCCGGTCGCTCCCGTGAAGGCGCCCTTCTCGTGGCCGAACAGCTCGTTCTCGAGGAGGTTCTCGGGAATGGCGGCGCAGTTGATGGCCACGAAGGGACCCTTCGCCCGGGCCGAGAGCTGATGGAGCGCGCGGCTCATCAGCTCCTTGCCCGTCCCGCTCTCGCCGAGGACGAGCACGGTGGCATCGGTCGCCGCCGCCCGTTGTATGGCGAGCATCGTCTCCTTGAGCGCGGGATCCTCCCCCATCATCTTCGGCAGGCCGAAGCGGCGCTGGTACTCCTCCTTCAGGAGGACGTACTTCGTCTGCAGGCGCTGGCGCTCCATGGCCCGCTCGAGGACGAGGAGCAGGTGCTCGGTGTCCACGGGCTTGGTGAGGAAGTCCGTCGCGCCTTCCTTCATCGCGCGGACGGCGTCGTCCACCGTGCCGAACGCGGTCATGACGATGACGGGGGCCTGGGCGTCCGCCTCCTTGGAGGCCTGCAGCACGTCGAAGCCGCTGCCGGCGGGGAGGCGCAGGTCGGTGAGCACGACGAGGAAGCGCGAAGCCTGGATCTTCCGGCGCGCCTCGTAGGCGTCCGCCGACTCCTCGACGGAGTATCCGCGCGCCTCCAGCGTCTTCCGGAGCATGCCCCGCAGGGACTCCTTGTCCTCGACGACGAGGATGTCAGACACCGAGCGAAGGGATCGCGGGAGGCGGCCGGCGCCTCAGGCTAGCGTACCCAGCCGGGCGGCACGCCCGCGCGGCGGGCCTCATCATCCAGGTTCGCGAGGGACTGCCGGGCGGCGTCGAGCTCGCGGCGGGCGGCCTCGAGGTTGTCCAATGCCTGCCGCAGCTCCCGATCCTGGTTCTGCAGGCGGTTCGGATCCTGGGTGTTGGTCGGGCTCATGTCGGACCGGAGGCCGGCGACCTGCGCTTCCAGCATCTGCACCCTCGAGTCGGCGACCTTGACCGCATCCCGTCGGCGCCCCGCCTCGGCCCGCCAGGAGCTCTCGTCGTGGGGTCCGGCGTCCACGCTGTTCTCCCCCCGCGCGGGCCCTCCTTCCCTGCCCGAAGGCCGCTCGCTGGCGGCCGGGCTGGAGCTGCTCCCGATCTCCGGCAACACGTTCACGGTCCCCGACCCCGACTCCCGGGCTTTCTTCAGGTCTTCTTCGGTATAGACCTTGGACGGCGGCTTGGAGGACTTCTTCTTCTTCTCCTCCTGCCGCTTCGCGACCTCGCCGAGGCTCTGGGCCCCGACGACGACCGGCACGGCCACGAGGAGGACGAAGGCGGCGCAAAGGGGCGGAAGGCGGATCATGTTCCCGATGGTGATGAGCCGCCCGCGCCGAGCCGGCGCTCGAGCCGCTCGGCGCGGTCGGCAAGCTGCTTGGCATCAGGCGCGTTCGGCGCGAGTCGCGCGTACTCCCGGTACTCCTTGACGGCTTCCGCCGCGTCGCCGGTACGCTCGAGCAGGCTGCCGAGCCCGCGGTGGAGCAGGGCGGCGTCGCCGTCCCGGGCCAGCCCTTCCCGGAAGAGCGCAATCGCTTCGGCCTTCTGGCCCTGCTGGAAGTGGATCTCCGCCAGCAGGCCGCGCGTGATGCTGGCATCCGGCCGCTCGCGCAGGACTTTTTCGTATTCCTGCGTCGCGCCCGCGAGATCCCCTGTCTTCTCGAGCACCAGGCCGAGCTCCTGCCGGATGACGAGATCGTCGGGCCGCGCCTCCGCGAGCCGCCGGACGAGCGGGAGCGCGAGGTCGAAACGGCCCCCGCGCTGGTGCAGGCTCGACAGATCCCGCAGGGTCTGCTCGTGCGCGGGCTGCCGATCCAGGATGCTCTGATACGCCCGGGCCGCCTCCACGGGCTTGCCGGAACGGTCGAGCGCCCGCGCCGCGTCAGAGAGGAAGCCGACGTTGTCGGGGCTGAGCCGGAGGGCCGCCTCGAACTGGGCCATGGCCTCGTCGGTCGAGCCGGCGGCGAGCAGCGCCTTGGCATACATGTTCCGGTAGGAGGCGTTCTCGGGGGCGTCGGCCACCGCCTGGGCCAGGCGGGGGACCGCACCCGCCGCGTCACCCCGAACCAGCAGCCGGTACCCCTCGTCGAAGGCCTCCGCGCCCGCGTCCTTGACCGCCGGACGCGCCGGTGGCGCCGACGCGGGGAGCGTGGGTAGGGTGAAGATGCCGGGGTTTGGCCGCCGGTCAGGGGCGCGCTTCTCGGACGATACCGTCACCGCGACGGCCAGCGTGCCGAAGGCCAGCAGGCCCAGACCCGTGACCCAGGGAAAGGCCGCGCTCGAGATGTTCTGGTCTTCTTCTTCGAGTGCGGCTTCGACCGGCGTGCTCTCGCCCAGGGGAACACCCTGAAGCGATTCACCACAACGAGCGCAGAACTCCCACCTCGGCTTGTTGCGGCTGCCGCACGCCGGGCATGCCCGGAAGTCGGCGTTCATACTGGACTTAGATTACACCCAGGGGTGGTCGAAGGAAAGGCTATTTCCCAGCGCGGCCGGAGGCCCCCCTGTCGATCAGGGGGGCCTCCACCAGGACTATCGGCAGACGGACGAGCCGA
>QHVJ01000057.1 GCA_003222275.1 Acidobacteriota bacterium
GGACGGTCAGGTCGACCTTCGTCTCCTTGATGCGGGACGCCGGAATGCGGAAGAGGTCCTGGTCGAGCAGCACGAGATCGGCGTACTTGCCGGGCGTGATGGACCCGGTCTTCGCCTCCATGAACGCCGCGTAGGCGTTCTCCAGCGTGTACGCCCGCACCGCCTCGGCGACCGTGATCCTCTGCTCCGGGAACCAGCCGTCCGGGTTCTTTCCGTCGAGCGTGGCCCGGTTCACCGCCGCGTCGATACCCAGGATCGGGTCGAGGGGGGCCACCGACCAGTCGGAGCCGAAGTTCATGTGGATGCCGTGGTCGAGGAAGGTCCGGAAGGCATAGGTCGTCATGCAGCGCCGCCGGCCGATGCGCTTCTCCACGAACCGCCCGTCGTCGATGGCGTGGTACGGCTGGACGGACGCGATCGCCCCCACGTCGAGGTGGCGCGCGAAGTCACGCGGGTGCGTGTGCTGGTCGTGTTCGACGCGCGGGCGGCGGTCGCGCGCGCCGTTCGTCCGCTGCATGCGGTCGAAGATGTCCAGCGTCTCGTGGATCGCCCGATCGCCGATCGCGTGGATGCTGATCTGCAGACCGGCGGCGTCGGCGGCGACCGACCATTCCGCAAGGTGGGCCCAGTGGTCGGATGGCAAGCCGAAGTTCATCGGCTCGTTCACGTACGGCTCGTAGAAGAGCGCGGTCGACGAGCCGACGGAGCCGTCGGCGAAGCCCTTCAGGCTGCGCAGCGTGAACAGGTCGTCGCCCATGCCTTGCGTGCGCACCCGCTCCGCCAGCCACTTCCAGTCCGCGATCGGCCAGCGGCCGTAGACGCGGGCGGTCATGCCGCCTTCGGCGCGGACCGTTTCGTAGGCCCGAAGGTGAGCGAGGCCGCCCAGCATGTCCTGGACGGTCGTCACGCCCAGCCGGCGCGCTTCCCCGAACGCCTTGCGCGTCCCCTCGGCCAGCTCCGAGGGGCTCGGCTCGGGGATCGCTTTGTCCACCAGGCTCATCGCCGCGTCCTTCAGCCCGCCCTCAGGGGCGCGGCTACCGGGCTTGCGGACGATCGCGCCTCCTTCGGGGTCGGGCGTTTCGGCGGTGACGCCGCCGGCCTCGAGGGCGGCCGTGTTGGCCACCGCCATGTGGCCGTCGTACCGACCGACGAACACGGGATGGTCGGAGACATAGCGGTCGATCAGCTCCGCGGTGGGCAGCCGGGCGCCGGGCCACTTGTCGTGGTCCCAGTTCCCGCCCGTGATCCACGCTCCCGGAGGCTTGCCCCGGGCGTACTCCGCGATCAGGCGGCCGAACTCCTCCGGCGTGGCGGCGTTCTTCAGATCGAGCTGCCCGACCTCCATCCCGCTCGAGACGAAATGCGTGTGGCCGTCCTGGAAGCCGGGAAGGAGCAATCGCCCGCCGGCGTCGATGATCCGGGTGCCCGGCCCTGCCCGCCGCCGCGCGTCGTCACTCTTCCCTACGAGCACGATGCGCTCGCCACGCACGGCCACCGCTTCGGCCTCGGGGCCGGCATCGTCCGCGGTCCAGACGTGGGCGTTGACGATGACGAGGTCGGCGCGCTCCGCCGGGACCGGATTCGCGGCGATACCGAAAAGAGCGAGAAACATCACCGATGACGGCCAGCGATCGCGCATAGGCCGAAGCTTCTACGCTGCCCGTGCAGAGCGGTCAAGTCCCGCTCGTGCTCAGTTGCTCGTCGCCGCCGGATCGAGCACCGGTCGGGGGGGCACCGCCGCGAGGATGGGCGCCGGCGGGAGAGACGAGGGCGCCGGCATGAGCGGCATCTGCGCGGCGTCGTGTCCGTAGACGTCCGGCCAGAAGAACACCGTGCCGTCGTGGCTCGCCTGGACGGTCAGGTAGGTGATGTAGACCGGGATCGGCTCCGGCAGCGCGAGCTGGCGCTCGCGGCCGGATCGCATGGCGGCCTGGATGGCCGACGGCGTCCACTGCGGCATGCCGCCGAGCACCCAGCGCGCGAGCTCGAAGGGCTTCTCGACGCGCACGCAGCCGTGGCTGAAGGCCCGGCTCGGCCGCGCGAAGAGCGCGCTCGCGGGCGTGCCGTGCAGATAGACACCGAACGGGTTGGGGAAGACCAGCTTGACGAGGCCGAGCGAATTGCGCGTTCCCGGGCGCTGGCGGATCTGGACGCCTCCGCGGCGCAGCGCGGCGGGGCCCACGACCTGCGTGCCGCGCACGAGCTCCAGGTCGTTGCGCAGGAGGTAGCTGGAGTCCCTCAGGACCGCGGGGAAGATCTCGTCCTCGGCGATCGTCGGCGGCACGTTCCAGTACGGGCTGAAGACCACCGTCGTCATCTCGTCGCCGAAGACGGGCGTGGGGCTGTCCGGTTTTCCGGTCACGACCTTCATCGCCACGGCGGGCCGGCCGTCCTCGTGGGCGGCGAGCTGAAAGGACGGAACGTTCACCATCACGTAGCGGCGACCGAGGTCGGCAGGAAGCCAGCGCCAGCGCTCCAGGTTCAGCTCGATCTGGCGGATGCGCTCCTCGACCGGTACGTTCAGTGCGGCCACCGTCACGGCATCGAGAACCCCGTCGGCGACGAGACCGTGCCGCTGCTCGAAGCGCTTCACGCCCTCCGCGAGAGCGGAGTCGTAGGTATCCGCAGGTCCCGACGCCGTCGGCGCCGGCAGGTCGCCCTCCATCGCCAACCGCGTCCGCAGTGCGGCGACCTGCAGGCCGCGGCTTCCCCGGCGCAACGCCAATCGTGGCGGAAGGGCGGCCCATCCGCCCTGGTGCGCGATCTCGCGATAGCGCGCCAGGGCCGCCTTCAGGTCGCCGTAGGCGGCGTGCGCCGGCGACAGCGCCGCGAAGGCGGCGACGATTCGGCCCGACTGCAACGACTGCTCCAGCCAGGGGACCAGGTCGCGCGGCGGCGGTCGCGTCAGCCAGAACGGGCCGGCCGCCTTGGGATCGAAGCGGCCGGAGAGGTCCGCCGCGTATCTCAAGAAGACGTAGGTGAGCTGGACGTCCTGGACGGCGTCGGCCTCGCTCGCCGGTGCGCCGTTGAAAGCCGCGGTGACCGCCCGCGGGCTGACGGGCTCGAGGCGGTAGCGCGCGCCATCAAGTCCTTCGCCTTCGGCTCGTTCGACGATCCGCGCGACCGCTTCGGCTTCGGCCGATGCGCGGCCGGCGGTCACCCAGACCAGGCGGTAGGAGCGTGCTCGATAGAAGGACTGGACGGCGCTCCACAGCGCATCGCCGCGGGTCCCGCGCTCCACGTAGTCGGGGACCGTTCGCGTCGCCAGGTAGAAGCGCGCGTCGGGCCGGGGCGCCTCGTCAGCGGCCGGAACGTCCTCGGCACGAGCGGCGGGGGCAACGAGACCCAGAGCTGCGTAAAAAAGTACACGTCGAATGATGGCGGTCATGGAAATCAGCACCTTCCGGCGATGAAGCCGTCATGTCCGCGGTGCAGTGCAAGCGGCGTGCCGCTAGCGCAGCCAGTCGGATGGAAGGCCCTTGCGGCGGGCCTCGTCTTGCAGCTCTTCCATGCGGCGTTGGGCCTTGGCGAGGCGCTCCTGGGCCGAATCGAGGTCGTCCCGCATCTTCGCCAGCTCGCGCTCCAGCTCACCGTCGGCGGATGTCTGGCGGGCGCGCTCCAGCTGCTCGATCTGTGCCTTCAGCGCGGCCGCGCGCTGCTCCGCGGAGCGTACCGCCTCCCGCCGCTCCGCCGCCTTGTCGCGCCATCGCGCCTCGTTCTCGCCCAGCTCCTGCGCGGATGCGCGTACGACCGGAGGTGGCGGTTGGAGCGGCACCGCCCCCGGCGTTCGCCCACCTCCCGCGCGGCGCAGGTCGTCGTTGGTGTAGACCATCCCTGCGGAGGTGGACGACGAAAAGACGGCGGAGGGGGCGGAGACCGATGACGAAGCGGAAACGGCAGAAGGGGCAGACGGCGCATAGCTCGTGGCCTGGCGCGCGTCGGAGTCCGCGAGCCGCTGTCCGATGCCCGCGTCGCCGGGCCTCAGTGTGGCCGCGCGCTCGAGAAGAGCGCGCGACTCGGCGCTGTCGCCGGCGCGCGCGTACAACTCCGCCAGCGCCGTCACGTTGTCGGCATTGCCGGGGTCGAGGGAGACGGCCGCCTCATATTCCCGGATCGCCTCCCGCGTCCGGCGCGAGGCGGCCAGCGCCTTTGCGAGATCGACCCGATAGACCGTCGCGTAGGGATCGATCCTCGCCGCCCGCTCGAGCTGCATGACCGCGCGGTCGCGGGAACCCGCAGCCCAGAGCGCCTTGCCGTACGTGTAGGCGATGACCGCGTTGTCGGGCTCGGCCTGGGCGACGGGCGTCAGCGCCCGCAGCGCGCCCTGCGCGTCTCCCTTCTGGAGCAGGTCCCGGCCCTTCTCGAAGTCCCGGCGAGTCGGAGGCGCCGGGGTGGCGAACGAGGCGGGTGGCGTCGCCGGCGCGGTATCCGCCGTCGCGGCGACGGCGGCGGTGGCCGTCGGCTCGAGCGATGCGCCGCGGAAGGTCTTGCGAACGACGAGGCCGAACGCGCAGGCAAGGAGGACGCCCGCGACCATGAGCCCGCGCATCCACGATCTGCCCCGGAGCGATGCCTCCTCTTCCGAGGATGAAGCGGTCCGCGCGAGGGGAATGCTGAACAGCGGACGGCCACATTGCACGCAGTGGGGCTCGGTGGCCTTGTTCCGCGTCGCACATCGGGGACAGATTCGGAATTCGCCCGTGCGCATCCACCCGACGACATGCAAGTCCCACGCCAGCGCCGGTCGAGGTTTGATTTGACGATGCCTGCGCCGCGGCCTAGCATCGAAGAGCCCTTTTCCAAAACCTAGCGGGAGGGTTCCATGAAGGCGCTGATGGCCGTGCTGATCCTGGCCTTGGCCGTTCCGGCGGCCGCCCAGGAGAAGAGCAAGAAGGACGACAAGAAACAGGCTCCCGCTCCCGCCGCATCCTCGCCCGACCAATTGATGCGCGAGGCGGAGCAGAAGGCGGCCGCCGGCGACAAGGACGGCGCCGCGGAGCTGCTGCGGAGGGCCGTCGCCATGCCCGCCGCGACCGGTGAGCCTTCCATGCGCCTCGGCCGCCTGCTCGAGGGCAAATACGAGTTCGACGCGGCCATCGACGCCTACAAGGTGGCGGGGGACAAGCTCACGGGCGCCGCCAAGGGGGAGGCCCTGGGGCGCATGGCGGTGCTTCAGCAGGTCCGCGGGATGCCCGAGGCTTCGGCCACCGCCCAGGCCGCCGCGGCCGCGGATCCGCAGGGCGTCTGGCCCGCCATCGCGCAGGCGCGCGCCCTCGCTCGGGAGGGCAAGGGCGACGAAGCAGTGGCGCTGGCCCAGAAGGTCGTGGCTACCGGGGGCGCGGCGGCGTCGAGCGCGCTCGGCTACGCCCAGGAGGCCAAGGGAGACCTCGCCGCTTCGGAGGCCTCCTACCGCGCCGCGCTCGACGACCCCGAGCAGAAGGCGATCGCCAGCGTCGGCCTCGCCCGCGTCCTGCGCAAGACGGGCCGCGCGGGGGAGGCCGAGCCCATCCTGAAGAAGGCGATCGAGGACGCGCCGGGCGCGGTGGAGGCGTACAAGGAATCGGCCCGGGTGAAGATCGCCCTCGGCCGTGCCTCCGAGGCGGTCGGCGATGCCGCCACCGCGGCCGCGCTCGCGGAAGGAGACGCCGAGGCGCAGCGGCTGGTCCAGGAGGTGGGCGTGGCGCAAGCGCTCGCCTATCTCGCCACCAATCAGCCCGACCTCGCCATCCAGGACCTGACGAAGCTCCGCGACCAGCACGACTCGGCCGAGGTCCGCGTGGGCCTGGCCCGGGCCTACATCGCCAAGCGCCAGGGGGACCTCGCGGCGACCGAGCTTCAGAAGGCCGTGGAGCTCGAGCCGAACAACGCCGCGGCGCAATACCAGCTCGGCTACGTGCAACACATGCTGAAGCGCGATGCGGCGGCCGCCGTGGGCCCGTACGACAAGGCGGTCGCGTCCGATCCCAGCAACCTCGATTACCGCACCGCCCTCGCCGCGGCCCTCGTCGACGCGAAGCAGTTCGACCGCGCGGCGACAGAGGCGGGGAAGGTCACCCAGGCCACTCCCAAGCGCGCCGACGCCTGGATCTACCTCGGAGCCGCGCAGCTCGGGGCCAAGCGCTTCAAGGACGCGATCGCGGCGCTCGACAAGGGGGCGGCCCTCGCCCCGACGAACGCCCAGGCGGAGGCCTACCTCGCGTGGGCGTATTTCGGCCTCAAGGACGCGACAAACTTCAAGTTGCACGCCGGCAAGGCGAAGGCACTCGGCCACAAGGAGCCCACTCTGCTCGACTACCTGGCCCGAGTGGAGAAGGGAGAGCCCATCAAGTGAGGACACCCGGAGCCGTGGGCGGCCTTCTGGCCGTCCTGCCGGTCGTGTTGTCCCTCTGCGGTTGTGGCGGCGGGGAACCCAACAAGCGCCAGCAAGCCGTGGCCAACATCACCTCCGACACGGCCGTCCTCGAGGAGGCCTCGTCCGCGGCGAACGCGGTCATCCGGAACAACATGGATTGCGACACGGTCAACGCCGCGCTGCCCGAGGCCAATCACAAGCTCGATGAGGCGGCCAGCCGGATCCGGACGCCGGCCGGCAAGGCCACGCTGGAGTCGATTCGGGCGCAGGTCAAGGCGATCGCCCAGAACTGCCCTCCGGGCGACGTCGTGCGGCAGCAGCCGCCGCCACCGTGAGCCAGCGCTATCGCTGGCGCCGCATCAGCAGGACGTAGACCGCGAAGGCGACGCCGAAGCCGACGAACCACGCGTAGTCGTAAAGAGGCTTGAGCGCCGGGACCACCAGCCCACCCCAGGCCAGCGCGCATCCCACCAGCGTCGCCGCCGCCGCCTTGAGGTTCCACCCGCCGCGGTAGTGGTAGGCGCCGTCGGGCAGGTAGAGGTCCTCCAGCCGCAGCCGCTTGCCGCGCACCACCCAGTAGTCGGCGATCAGGACGCCCGCGATCGATCCCAGCCCGCCGGAGTAGCCGAGCAGCCACGTGTAGATGTACCCGGAGGCATCGGCGAGCAGCCGCCAGGGCTGCATCAGGATGCCGAGTATCCCGGTGATGAGGCCGCCGGTCTTGAACGAGATCAGCTTCGGGAAGGCGTTGGCGAAATCGTTGGCGGGGGAGACGACGTTGGCGGCGATGTTGACGGCGAGCGTCGCCACCACCGCCGTGAACATCGAGATCGCCACCACCACCGGCGCCTGGAACCGGCCGACGAGCTGGACGGGGTCCCAGATCGGCTGGCCGTAGATGATGACGGTGGCGCTCGTGATCATCACGCCCATGGCCGCGAAGAGGGACATGGTCGTAGGCAGCGCGATCACCTGCCCGATCATCTGCTCGCGCTGGCTGCGGCCGAAGCGAGTGAAGTCGGGCATGTTCAGGGACAAGGTGGCCCAGTAGCCGATCATCGCGGTGAGCGACGGTATGAAGACGGGCAGGAACTCGCGGAACGAGTGCAGCCGTCCGGGTTGATGGAGGAGCGGCCCCAGCCCATGGGCCTGCCGGATCGCCCAGACGAGGAGGATCGTCGTCATCACGAGCACGAACGGCGCCGCCCAGTTCTCGACCTCGCGCAGCAGGTCCATCCCTCTATAGATGATGTAGACGTTGATTCCCCAGAAGAGCAGGAACGAGAGCCACTCGGTCGCGGTGTGGCCGCCGAAGCCGGAGCCGAGGAGCGTCGGCCACGAGGGCAACAGGCTCCGGAACAGCGTATGCAGGGCCTCGCCCCCGAGCCACGACTGGATCCCGAACCACCCGCAGGCGACGAGCGCCCGCATGAGGGCGGGCAGGTTCGAGCCGATGGTGCCGTAGGCGGCGCGGGCGAAGACCGGAAAGGGGATCCCGTACTTCGTGCCCGGGTGGGAATTGAGAAGGATGGGAACGAGGACGATCGTGTTGCCGAGGAGGATCGTGATGAGCGCCTGCCACCAGCTCATGCCCGTGGTCATCAGCCCCGACGCCAGCATGTAGGTGGGGATGCAGTGCGCCATGCTGATCCACAGGGCGGCGTAGTTGTAGGTGGTCCAGTTCCGCCGGCTCAGCGGGACGGGGGCGAGGTCGCGGTTGTAGAGGTGGCTGGCCTCGATGCGGCGGGTGTCCGCCAGCTCGACGCGCCCATCGGGATGATTGACCTCCTGCGCGCTCGCTACGGCGTCGCTCGCGGCGGAATCGATCCGAGGCTCGGTACTCATGGCTGTGTCTCGAGACGCGCCATCCTAACGGCGGGAGGACGGCGTTTCAATCGGCCGGTGACCTGGACGTAGTGAGCCGATCGGATGCTGGTTGTCGCGGTACTACAGGCCGGCGGAACTCGCCCCGGGGCGGCCACCGTCCGGCTCCATCCGCCGACCGTCGCGGCTGGTCTCAACTTCACGCTCGCGACCGATCTCGGCGCGCTCGATCTCCTGGGCGAGATGCAGCCCACCTCCTGATGATCCCCGAGCTCGAAGCGCTGCTCGAGCTGCGCCGGCCCCCGACGGATTAGGCCGCGGCTAGCCCACCAGCGGCCGTCCCGGCTGGCGCTTGACGAACTGGCCCCGGCCGGGCCGGCCCTTGAACTCCCCGTGATCGACGATGACCTCGCCCCGGGAAAGCACCATCGCGGGCCCGCCGCGGACTACGCGGCCCTCATAGGGGTTGTAGTCGACGTGCATGTGATGGGTTTTCGCGGAGATCGTCGTCTCCTTCTCCGGGTCGAACAGCACCATGTCGCCGTCGGAGCCGACCGCGATGGTGCCCTTCTTCGGCCACAGGCCGAACATCTTGGCGGGATTGGTGGACACGATCTCCACGAAGCGGTGCATGTCGATCTTGCCCGCGCGCACGCCGCCGTCCCAGACGAGCATGAGGCGCGTCTCGATTCCGGGCGCGCCGTTGGGGATCTTGGAGAAGTCGTCCTTGCCGAGCTGCTTCTGGGGCGGCTCGTTCATGCAGAACGGGCAATGATCCGTGGAGACGACCTGCAGGTCGTTCTTGGCCAGCCCCTTCCAGAGCGCCTCCTGGTTCCACTTTTCCCGCAGCGGCGGTGACATCACATATTTGGCGCCTTCGAAACCTGGTCTCTCGTAATCGTCATAAGAGAGGAAGAGGTACTGCGGGCAGGTCTCGGCGTAGGCGGGCAGTCCCATGTCCCGCGCCTGCTTGACCTTCTCCAGCGCGTCCGAGCAGGAAAGGTGCACGATGTAGATCGGCACGCCGGCCATCTCGGCCAGGGCAATGGCTCGGCCCGTCGCTTCTCCCTCGGCCCGCGTCGGCCGCGTGAGCGCGTGGTACTTGGGCGCGGTCTGCCCCTTCCGCAGCGCCTCCTTCACCAGCGTGTCGATCACGCCGCCGTTCTCCGCGTGCATGCAGATGAGCCCGCCGTTGTCGCGTGTCTTCAGCAGCGCGCGAAAGATCGTGGCGTCGTCCACCATGAAGACGCCCGGGTAGGCCATGAACAGCTTGAACGACGTGATCCCCTCGTGCTTGACCATCTTGTCCATCTCGCCCGAGACCTGGTCCGTCAGCTCCCGCACGATCATGTGGAAGGCGTAGTCGACGACGGCCTTGCCTTCCGCCCGCTGCATCCAGCCCTCGTAGGCGGGGTACAGGCCCTCGCCGAAGTTCTGGATCGCGAAGTCGACGAGGGTGGTGGTGCCTCCGTGGGCCGCCGCGACCGTGCCGGTCTGGAAATCATCGGCCGACTTCGTTCCGCCGAAAGGCATGTCGAGATGCGTGTGGACGTCGATCCCGCCGGGCATGACGAGCTTGCCCGAGGCGTCGATCACCGTGTCCGCGGGCAGGTTCAACCCCTGGCCGATCAGGCTGACGACGCCCTTGTCGATGTACACGTCGGCCTGGTAGCGGTCGGAGGCCGTGACGACGGTGCCGTTCTTGACGAGAGTGGTCATGGGGCCTCCGGTCACGCGCTGGATGGGAGATGATACAGCCTACGAACTCGACCCGTCGTCCCGTCCTTCGCGTGATGGCGCTGGCCGGCGGCGCGGCCCTGGCCCTCGCCGCCGCCCTGGCCCCCGTGGCCGCGCAGCACCGGGCGGCTCTCGAGAGCCGGATCCGCGCCCGCATCCTGGCCGAGGCGACCCGGCGCGGCCTGGTGGCGCAGGTCGACGCGGTACGCGTCGGGCTCCGTCCGCCGTTGCTCCTCACGGGCCTGCGCGTGGCCAGGCCCGGGAAGTGGTCGGTGGCGGCCGACGGGGCCGCCTTCACGCTTCGTGCCCAGGGCCAGGGGCTGCTCGGTCGCGCGCGCGTGGCCCTGGGCCCGGTCAAGGTGACGGTTCCCGGAGGCGTCACCGCCGACCTCGTGCCGACCGTCTGGGACATCGGCACCGACGATGGCGGGGCAAGCACCATCAAGCTGCGCGAGCCCGCGGCCGGGCTCATGCTCACGCGCCGCGGCGGGGGCTCCGGTCCCGCTCTCGAGGCGCGGGCCACGAGCGCGCCGGTCGGCTCCTTGCTCACGATGCGCCGGGACGGCGTGCCGATGCTCGAAGCGGGCGTGGTCGACGGCCGGCTGCGCCTGGGGAGCGCACCCGAATCGACCACTTTCGACGTCGACCTCGAGGCGCACGGCGCGCGGATGGCCCCGCTCGATCGCACCGGCGAGAGTGCGGAGCCCTTGGGGCCGCCGTCGGAGCTGCGGCTTCGCCTGGCCGGCTCCTGGCACGGCGGGGGGGGCCGGCTGGATCTGCCGCGCTGGAGCGTGGCCGTGGATGGGTT
>QHVJ01000058.1 GCA_003222275.1 Acidobacteriota bacterium
CCGCCGGTGAAGGGCAGCTCATACAGAGGGTGGATCCAGTTCGTGGTGTAGTTGAACTCCCAGTATGCATGGCCGTCGCTTTGCTGCAGCGTGTTCCACGCGCCCATGCTCAGCTGAATCGGGACGACGTTGGTCTGCGTGTCCGGGAAATGGTCTTTCGCGCTGGGAAAGTGCGGTGGCTTGCCGTCGGTGGTGAAGATATCGCCGGCGACCTTGTTGCCGCCCTTGGCCTCGAGGGCGGCGGCGTCCGCCGGGACGAGCGTCCCGAACTGGGCGTGCCCGTCGGGGCGGGGCTTGCGATTGACAGGGGCCACGGTCAGATCGTGGATCATCCATCCTTCGTACCACCCGCTCTCGTTGTTGATCACGAAGAGCCCAGAGACGTCGGTGAATATGTCGATGAATGCCCGGATATCGTTCGGGTCGGTCGGCAGGCCGGGCTTGGGCTCCAGAACGACGCGCACCCCGCCGATGGTGGGCAGACCACAATCGGGTCCTGTCGCCGTGAGCATGGCCGTGTCGTTGGCGCCGGGTATCAGGCTCGTGAAGGGGTTCGGCTCGAAGCCGGTCGTGTCCAGGAGGTAGTACTGAAACAGCTGGCTGGGTACAGGCGCGAAGGGCGGCTTGTCCTGGTGCGCCTCCGCGTAGGCCTGGGTGGGCAACTGGCTGTGGGGCCGTCCCGCCATTCGAACGAGCCGATCCTCGAGCGGATCGGGCAGGTGGCGGACGTCGCCCCGGTTGCGGACCTCGGCCATGTCCTGGTTGGCTTTTGGATTCGGGTGGCACGGCGGCGGGGGCTGATCCGCACAGACGACAGCGGCGAGTAGCGATGCTGGAAATAAGGCCGCGACTAGAAAGGTCCGGGTACCGATTCGTGTAGTCAGCATGTGCTCTCCCAACGGCAGGTGATTTCCCTTGCCGAGACTTGCGTTCAATCAGTGCGGGAGCTGGCAGGGTTGAATCTGGCGCGGAAACTCCCCCGTCCGGCGCAGCAAGCGGTATGCCACGGGCACTTTGTCGGTTTGACCCGGAATCAGCGACGCGTGCTTACGACGCAGGTAACCTCATTACGTGCGGCGTAACTGGAAAGAAAAAAAGTTTCAGCGACCTTGACGCCGAAGAGCTGGCTTCAGCGGGGCCGACGGTCGCGAGTCAGCGACCAGCTGACGTCGTATTCGTAGCGCACGGCGCCTCGTGTCTTCTTGGACTGGAACGATCCCTTCATCATGGAATCGCCGCCCGCGAGCGCGCGTACGAGCGGATCCGCCGTCTCGATGTCGGCGGCTTCCAGGTCGCCCACGCCGATGACGACCCAGCGATCCGCCCCGGTCGTATGGTTCCGGCCGCACGCGAACGCGCCGAACGCCCGCGGCAGCGCGAGGTGGTAGCTCGTCTTGCCCGCTTTCGTCTCCAGGTAGCCGACGGTGCGGCCCGTGAGCGTCTCGGTGCCCGTGCCCGAGCACAGCATCGGCCCTTCGGTCTGATGGACCGATGTGACGGTTTCGAAGACGCTGCCATCGCTCACGAGCGGCACGCGGAAGCCGCTGGCAACGGCCACGCGCTCGGACTCGCGAAGGCGCAGACTGATCGTCGTCTTGTACGGGTGATAGCCGCTCGGCTCGTGGATCATGCCGTCGACGATGACGGTCCCGCGCCACGAGGCCCCGGCTTCCGGCGATGTCGCCGTCGCAAGCGTGCTTCCGAGGGACGCCAGGGCGAAGACCCCCGCGATCATAGCCACGTCACTCACCTCGGAGGGCGACGGTGGGATCGACGCGCGTGGCCTTGCGGGCCGGCACCCAACAGGCGACGACCGCCACGCCCAGGAGCAACAGCAGCACGGCGGCGAGCGTCAGCGGATCCGTGGCGGTTACGCCGTGGAGCAGGCTCGAGAGCGCGCTGATCGTGCGCGCGAGCACGACGGAACCGAGGATGCCCAAGGCCAGGCCCGCCGCGGCCAGCGCGAGCCCTTCGCGCAGCACCTCGCCCAGCACTTGTCCGTGGCCCGCGCCGAGCGCCATCCGCACGCCGATCTCGGCCGTCCTCTGCTCCACGATGTAGCGCATGACGCCGAACGTGCCGACGCCGGCCAGCGCCACCGCGAGCGCCGCGAAGAGCGCGAGCAGGCGCAGGTTGAAACGCTGGGCGGAGAGCGATTCGCTGACGAGGTCCTCCATCAGCCGCGCTTCGGAAACGGCCTGTCCCCGGTCCAGCTCGCGGACGCGGCGCGAGATGTCCGCCAGCGAGGCATGCGCGTCCACCGCGGCCCGAGCCAGCACCGTCATCATCGAGCCGAAGCCGAAGCCCGACTGCAGGTGCGGGAGATACAGCGTCGGCAGGACGGGGTCGCTCAAGGCGGTCTGCTTCACGTCGCCGACGACGCCCACGATGGTGATCCACTTCGTGCCTGGCTCTTCGGAGAACCGGATCCGGCGTCCCAACGGGTCCTCGGTGCCCCAGTATTTCAACGCCAACGACTGGCTGATGATTGCGACCGGGGGGTGCTGCGCATCATCTTGCTCGGCGAACTCCCTTCCCTTCAATACGGGAATGTGCAGCGTGCGGAAGTATCCCGGAGACACTTCGCGGTACTCCGGGTCCGGCCGATCGCCGGGTCCGCGCGGGACATAGCCCTCGATGGTGAGGAGGTTGTCGTTCACCCAGCCGCTGAGAGGCAGGTTGCTGCACACGGCGGCGGAAGTGGTGCCCGGTGACTCCTCGAGCGAGCGGCGCAGGCGCTCGAAGAACCGCGCGGCGTCCTCGTGCTTCGGGTAGCGGGCCGCGGGCAGAGACACTACGGCGGTCGCGACCTGCTTCGCCTCGAAGCCCGGCTCCTCGTGAAGGAGCTTGGCGAAGCTCCGCAGGAGAAGCCCGGCCCCGAAGAGCAGGACCATCGCGAGCGCGGTCTCGGCGACGACGAGCATCTTCTGCGGCCGGCGCGCGCCGCCGATGGCGCCCGAGCGGCCCGACTTGAGGAGCTGGTTCGCGTCGGCCCGCGCGGACTGCCACACGGGGAAGAGCCCGAAGGCGACGCCCGTCAGCGCGGTCAGCAGCCCCGCGACCACGAGGACGACGCCGTCGATGCGAACCTCGCTCAGCCGCGGCAGCCCCGGCGGCGCCAGGGCGAGGATAACGGGCAGGGCGAGCTGTGCGGCGAGCACCCCCGCGATGCCTCCAGCGGTCGCCAGGAGCAGGCTCTCGGCGAGCAGCTGGCGGGCGATTCGTGCGCGGCCCGCGCCGAGGGCGGTCCGGATCGCGATCTCGCGACCGCGGCCCGTGCCGCGCGCGAGCATGAGGCTGGCCACGTTGGCGCAGGCGATCGACAGGACGAGGCCCACCGCCCCGAGCAGCAGCAGCAGCGCCGGCTCGATCCGCCCCAGCATCTCCTCGCGCAGGGGCCGGAGGCGCACGGTGAAGCCGCTGCCCGTCGGATACGCTTCCGGGTTCTCCGCCTGGAGCTGACGGGCGACCACCTCCATCTCACCCGCGGCCTCACGCAGGTCTCGCTGCGGCGCGATGCGAGCGACCACGCGCAGGTAATGGCTGCCCCGCGGCCGGGGCTGGTGCCGGTCGAGCGGCGCCGGTTGCCACAGGTCCACCTCCGCGCTCGGATACGCGAAGCCGGCCGGCAACACTCCCACCACCGTGACCGGCTCTCCCTGAAGCGATACGGTGCGGCCCACGATCCCCGGGTCGGCCCCGAACATCCGGCGCCAGAGTCCCTGGCCGATCACGACCACGCCCGTCTTTCCCGGCTGGTCCTCCCCGGGAAGGAACGTGCGGCCGAGCGCCGGCCGGACTTCGAGCACCTCGAAGAAGTTCGCGCTCGTCGCGGCGACGCTCACGGTCTCGGGCTCTCCGCCGCCCGTGGTCAGGCTCGATCCGCCTTTCTGCGTGTAGGCCGCGATGCCCGCCAGCGTCGAGGCCCGGTCGCGCCAATCGTGGAGCTCGGGGTCCGAGACCGACCCGAGCGGGTAGTTCGCCCACGACGTCCAGACCCTCACCAGCGCCTCGGGCCGCGCGAAGGGGAGCGGCTTCAGGAGCACGGCGTTCACCACGCTGAACATCGCGGTCGTGGCGCCGATGCCGAGGGCCAGCGTCAGCGCCGACAGCAGCGTGAACGCGGGCGCCTTGCGCAACGCGCGCAAGCCGTAGCGCAGGTCCTGCCTGAGATCGGGCAACAGCCGCGCGGGCCGCTCCGGCGCGGCCGCGACCGGCGCTTCCGCGGCCGCGATCTCCCCCGCGAGCGCCGTCCAGTCGGGCACTTCCTCCATCGCGGCCCGCACCGCCTCTTCCTCGCTCGCGCCGCGGGCGAGCGCCCTCGCGTAGCACTGCTCCAGCTCCTGGGTCAGCTCGTCGACGATGTCCGCCTCCCGGCTGCCGCGCAGACCCAGAGGCGGCAGCTTCGACTTCACGTGCGCGCGCCAATCACGCATGCCGAACCTGCGTGACTCGCGCGATCGCCGCCGCGAACTCCTGCCAGCTCCGGCGCTGGGCCTCGAGGGCCTTCTGGCCGGCCGGCGTGAGCCGGTAGTACCGGCGCCGCCGCTGACCCTCCTTCTCCAGCCAGCGGCCGTGGATCCAGCCCTTACGGGCGAGCCGGTACAACAGGGGATAGAGCGAGGCCGCATGGAAGCGGACCGTGCCCTTCGAGCGGAGCGCGATCTGCCGGCCGATGTCGTAGCCGTGCCGCGGACGGTCCTCCAGGGTGGCCAGAATGAGGAGCTCCGCGCTGCCCTTCTTGAGCTGCTGCTGGTCAAGTGCAGCCTCTACCATATGTATCGGTCATACATATACGGGCGGAGGTTGTCAACCCGATATCGGCCGGTCTCGCGGCGAGGGCCTAGCTTCCGAGCTTCGCGTACTCGGCCTTGGCCTGGATGAGGATCGGCACGTCGGGATCCGCGTCCTTCCAGAGGGCGAGGAAGTCCTGGTACGCGCGCCGGCTCTTTGCGACGTCACCGGAAATGGCAGCGGCGCGGGCCAGGCCGAGGCGGGCCATTGGATAAGAGAATTGCGTCGGGGCCCAGCCGCGGTTGTCGAGGATCCGCTGGAATTCGGCAATCGCCTCGCGACCATGACCAGCTTTCAGGTAAGCGAGCCCGCGCAGATAAGGGATGCCAGGCTTGCCTCGCTCGTAGGGTGGCGCCAGCTTCAGCGCCTCGATTGCCTTCTCGGGCGCGTTCCGCCCCAGCTCGATTGCCGCGCGGGCGGCGGGGACTCCAAGCGAATGGAAGAGCGTGTTGGTGGGCGGCATCTTGCGGGTCGCCTCGTCGGCGAGCGCCTGGGCTTGGACCGCATCTCCGGCCAGGCCGAAGACCAGCGCCATCGCGATGAGGGATCGCGGTCCACGCTCGACAGCCAGCGCCTCGGTGGCTGTCCGCTTGGCGACGTTACTCTCGCCGGCGTACAGCTCCTGGCGGGCGACAGACCAGAGGATGTTGGCGGCGAGCTCCTTCAGGTCGCTGCGCAGCGCCATGTCCCGAGCGTCACGGGCAAGCTCCCGTGATCGTTTCATTCGGCCTTGGAAGGCGGCCACCGCCGCCTCCAACGCACGCATGTAGACCTCCTCGGGTCGCCCTCGAGCCCATTCGACCTGGCGGCGCATCTCGCCCTCGTCGTCCTGGACGAACGCGATCTCGTAGAGGAGGTCGTGAGTGTTGCCGCTGTCGGCCTTCTGTCCAATCGCATGTTGGCCAGTCGTCTTCGCTTCATCCCAGCGGCCGAGCCTCACGTAGGCCTCGACGAGAGCTTCGTGAGACTGGGGATTGTTGGGGGCCAGACGGACGGCGTCCTGCGCCACGTCGAGCGCCTTCTCCATCTCGCCTATGACGAGGTACGTCCCGGCAAGGTTGATGGCCGGCGTGGCGTCGCGTGGGTACGTGCGGCGGTACAGCTCCAGCGCCTCGACGTACCTGCGCATATCGCCGAGGACCGTGCCGTAGTAGTGATGGTCGATGTAGAGCCGCTCGTGCTCGCTCACGCGCTCGCGGAGCGCGAAGGCCTTCTTGTGGTACTCCTGGCTGAGCCCGAACTCGCCCATGTTCCTGTGGATGGTGCCGAGGCGCGCGTAGGCGAGAGCGAAGTTTGGGTCCAGCTCGACCGCCTTCTTGTAGAAGGGAATCGCCTCGGGATCGCTTGCCTTGACGCGTTGTTCTTCGCCCAGGCTGAAGGCCTTCAGAGCGTCCAGGGACGAGGTCGTGGCGTCGACCGCCGGCGTGTCGAACTTCTGGATCGACGCGAGCGACTCTCCGACCTTCCCGCGCAGGGATGAGGCGGCTTGTCCCAGGGCCGCCAGGACCTTCTCTCGGCTCTCCGCCTCCCGCTGCTCCCGGGCCAGAGAGTCCCCCGTCCGGCAGTTGGTGGCCTCCAGGTTGACGACGTAGCTCGTCCCGAGCTTGCTGATGGAGCCACTGAGCATCGCCTTGACCCCGTCGCGCTCGCAGACCTCGCGGGCGAGGACGTTCGTGAGCCGCTCGTCCGGCGGGCGGCCCATGAGCCGGAGCGTTTTCCGCACGCTCTCGTCGCTGACCACGTGCAGGTAGGGAGACTGCTCAACCTGCACGGCCAGCGCCTGCCGCAGCGTGCCGTCGAACACGGGCTCTCCAGTCGTGTTCACGAAATCGGCGAGGACGAGGGAATCGCGCTCGGTCAGTGCCGGCGCGCGGCGGGAGTTGAGCAGGACGGCGACGACGGCGATAGCGGCAACGATCGCCCCGCCTCCCAGCCAAGCCTGGCGACTCCCCACGAGCCGGCGGGTGGCTGACGAGCGGGCGCCGACCGGCACCGCTACCGAGCCGGAGCTGGTGTCCCGCCGCATCCGCTTCAGGTCCGCCAGCAATTCGGCGGCACTCTGGTAGCGCAGCGCCCGATCCTTCTCGAGCGCCTTGTTGACGATGTGCTCCAGCTCGGGCGGGCAGTTGGGGTTGAGCCGCACGGGCGCCACCGGCGCCGTATGCAGGATCGCATCGAAGATCACGGCCGAGGTGCGTCCCGAAAAGGCGTGGCGGCCGGTGATCAGCTCGTAGAGGACCACGCCGAACGAGAAAAGGTCGGTGCGCGGATCGAGGTCTTCGCCCCGCGCCTGCTCGGGCGACATGTAGGCCATCGTGCCCAGTGCCATCCCCGGGCTGCTCAGGGGGTCGTCCGGTCGGGAGACCGTGGGCTCGGCCTCGTCGGCCGGACCGCCCTTGCCCGCCGGGGCGACCGTGAGCTTGGCCAGGCCGAAGTCGAGGATCTTGGCCTGGCCCCGCCGCGTGTAGAAGATGTTCGCGGGCTTGATGTCGCGGTGGACGATGCCCTTCGCGTGCGCGGCGTCGAGGGCGTCGGCGACCTGGATCCCGACGTCGACAACCTTATCTATGTCGAGGCGAGAGGCGCCCGTGTGCTGCTTGAGGGTGTCGCCCTCGAGCCGCTCCATCACGATGTAGTGCTGGCCCTCGTGCTCGCCGATGTCGTAGATGGTGCAGATGCTCGGATGGTTGAGAGCAGAGGCGGCACGGGCCTCGCGCTGGAAGCGCTCGACCGCGTGCGGGTCCTTCGACATCTCGAGGGGGAGGAACTTGAGCGCGACGCGTCGTCCGAGACGGACGTCTTCCGCCTCGTAGACGACGCCCATGCCCCCG
>QHVJ01000074.1 GCA_003222275.1 Acidobacteriota bacterium
GAGCCGCCGAGGGCCATGACCACCGTGACCGCGTTCTCGAACGCGTCGTCGGTGAGGACGTCGCGCGGCTTCAGGTCCTCCCACACCATCTCCACGATCCGCCGGCCGGTGGCGGTGGCGAGGTGCGAGTGGCGCGAATCGGCGGCCAGGATCGACGACGCGCCCGGCAGCGAAAGGCCCAGCGCGTCGACCGCGGCCGCCATCGTGGACGCGGTCCCCATCGTCATGCAGGTGCCGTAGGACCGCGCGATCCCGTCCTCCAGCTCCCGCCAGGAGCATTCGTCGAAGGCACCCGCGCGCCGCTCGGCCCAGTACTTCCACACGTCGCTCCCGCTGCCCAGCACCTGGTCGCGCCAGTTGCCCCGCAGCATCGGCCCCGCGGGCAGGAAGATCGCGGGCAGGTTCATGCTCGTGGCGCCCATCACCAGGCCCGGCACCGTCTTGTCGCACCCTCCCATCAGCACCGCGCCGTCCACGGGGTTCGCGCGGAGGATTTCTTCGGCCTCCATGGCCAGGAGGTTGCGGTAGAGCATCGTGGTCGGCTTCATGTACGTCTCGCCCACCGACAGCACGGGCATCTCGAGCGGGAAGCCGCCCGCCTGCCAGACCCCCCGCTTGACCTCCTCGGCCCGCTGGCGGAAGTGGGCGTGGCAGGAGTTGGCGTCGCTCCACGTGTTGAGGATGGCGATCACCGGCTTGCCCGCCCAGTCGTCGGTGGTGAAGCCGGCCTGCTTGGTGCGCGAGCGGTGCGTGAAGGAGCGGAGGTCGTCGCGGCCGAACCAGCGGTGGCTGCGCAGGTCCTCGGGTTTCTTGCGGCGCTCGGTCATGGACGGATTCTAACTCGCTCGCGCGGCGACGTTCGAGAGCGTCTTGACGAGATCGAGGCCGCGAGCATACTCTGCCCACATCTCCACTCATCACATGATCCGCGCGCTGGCCGCACTCCTGCTCCTGGCGGGGACGATCGTCCCGGCGCGTCCGCTCATCGCGCAGCCGAAGAAGGCGGGGAACCCGGAGAAGGACCTGCCGCCGAGCATCGCGCCGCTCACGGGTTTCGGCGAGCGCGCCGCCTGGTCGCCCGACGACCAGCGCATCGCTTTCATGAGCAAGAGCTTCGGCGATGCGTTCGAGATCGACCTCGGCACCCGGACGATCCGGTTGCTCACCGGGCACTTCGTGCACCCGGGTTTCCTGCGCGTCCAGTACCTGCCGAACGGCGATTTCTTCCTGATCGGCGCCCGCACGTTCACCGACGTCCGGGCCACACGCTCCCGGGACCAGGAGATGTGGGTGATGAAGGCCGACGCGAGCGCGCCGCCCACTCCTCTCAACCACAAGATCTCGGAGGGTGTGGCCATCTCGCGCAAGCGGATGAAGATCGCGTGGTCCAACACGCACGGCCAGTATCCCGACGTGCTGCCGGAAGGGGAGTCCGCCCTCTACACGGCCGACATCATCTATAAGGATGGCGTCCCCGAGCTCGCCAACAAGAAGGAGGTGCTGCGCGCCAGGGCCCCCGAGTGCACACTCGAAGCGCAGGATTTCCGCGACGACGATCGGGAGCTGATCTACACCTGTTACCGCTCGCCCTTTGCCGACGTGATGGGCGTAGACCTCGGAACCGGGAAGGTGACCGCCTACCGCAAGCGGCCGGACGAGTACAACGAAGTGGAAGGCATCTCGCCCGACGGGAAATGGACGCTCGTGGAATCGAGCCGGGAGCAGGGGGGACCGGACCGGCAGAACTCGCGCTACATCGACATCTGGAAGCTGCGGCTGGAGCCGGGCAGCGCCGACTTCGTCCGCCTGACGCGCTGGGGCGACCACGAAGGCTACAAGGCCTCCAACCCGGTGGTCAGCCGCGACGGCAAGCGGATCGCCTTCCAGTCCGCGCGGAACAACGAGGCGGCGGGAGTCGGCCACGGCATCTTCATCCTCACGCTGAAGTGATGGGGAAGCGTCGAGAAAAGACGGGCCGGCCGCTGAGCCGGCGGGAGTTCCTGGCCCTCTCGGCCGCGGGCGCGGTGCTGGCGCCGGCCGGCCGCGTGCTCGGCGCCGAAGGCGCGCCCTGGTACGCGACCATGCGCCGCTGCGGCCAGCTCAACTTCAACGAGCGCGACCCGCTCACGCTCGACGTGGAGGCGTGGGCCGACTACTGGGCCTCGCTGAAGGTCGACGCGGTGCTGCTCGGCGGCGGGGGCATCGTGGCCTTCTATCCGACCGAGGTGCCCCACCACCACCGGAGCGAGTTCCTGGGTGCGCGCGATCTGTTCGGGGGGTTGGCGGCCGCCGCGCGGCGGCGCGGCATGCGCGTCGTGGCCCGCATGGACTGCAACTACGCGTACGAGCAGGCGCTGCGGGAGCGGCCGGAGTGGTTCGAGCGCAACCGCGACGGGTCGCCGCGCCCGCACGGCGAGTCGACGTGGCTCTTCAAGACCTGCATGTTCAGCCCCTACTTCAGCGAGCAGATGCCGGCCATCTATCGGGAGATGAATCGCCTCTACGCGCCGGACGGCTTCTTCACCAACGGCTGGCCGAGCACGGGTGATCTGACCGTCTGCCACTGCGAGAGCTGCCAGAAGGTCTATCGCGAGAAGGTCGGTGCCGTCCCGCCCGACACCACCGACGCCGCGAGCCCGCACTACCGCAAGTACTATGCCGCCACCATGGACCGCGTGATGGAGGTCTGGACGCTCTGGGACAGCATCGCCCGGGAGAAGAAGGCCGACTCGGTCTACGTCGGGAACCTGGGCGGGGGCATCCGCGTCGTGAAGGACGTCTGGCGTATCGGGCGGGGCGCCGGCTGGTTCAACGCCGACCATCAGGGCCGCGCCGGCGACACGCCCATCTGGGACTGCGCCCAGCAGGGCCGCGTGGCGCAGTCGGTGATGAAGGGCCGCGCGATCACCAACGTGACCGGCTCCTACAGCAACAGCCGCCCCGTGTGGCGGCACGTGGCCAAGCCGGCCGCCGAGGCGACGCTCTGGATGGCGCAGACGACCGCCAGCGGCATGGTGCCGTGGTTCCACTGGCTGGGGGGCTCGCCCGAGGACAACCGGTGGCGAGAGGTGGGCCGCGCGTTCTTCCAGTGGCTGGCCGCGCACGAGGTCCATTTCCGCAACCGCCGCTCCGTGGCCGACCTCGCGGTGCTCTTTCCGCAGAGCACCATCGCCTTCTACCGCTCGGGCCAGGGTCCGGCGAGCTGGCGGGGCGCCGACCGCGGGCAGGCGACCGAGTACCTGCAGGGGCTGTACTACGCGCTGCTCGAGGGCCGCTTCCTGTTCGATTTCGTCCATGAAAAGGACCTGGAACCGGAGACGATGGGGAGGTACCGTGCCCTGCTGATGCCCAACGCCGCTCATCTCGGCGACGAGGCCTGCCGGCTCATCCGCGCCTATGCCGCCGCGGGCGGCTCGATCCTGGCCACATTCGAGACCGCCCGCTACGACGAGTGGGGCGACGCGAGACCGGAGCCGGCGCTGGCCGAGCTGTTCGGTGCCACGTTCACCGGGCCGCCGATCGGCCCGGCTGCGAACAGCTACATGCGCCTGGACCGGGCGCATGCGGCGGTGGGCGACTTCGCGGGCACGGCGCTGCTCCCCGGCCCCGAGAGCCGCCTGCCGATCCGCGCCCGCGACGGCGGGACGCCCGTCCTCACGGTCGTGCCGTCCTACCCGGCCTTCCCGCCCGAGATGGTCTTCCCCCGCACGCCCCGTACTGACGAGCCGGCGGCCGTCTTCCGTGAGAACGGCCGCTCGCGGGTGGCCTATTTCGCCGGGGACGTCGACCGCACGTTCTGGCGATCGGGCAATCCCGACCTCGGCCAGCTCCTCGCCAACACGGTCCGCTGGCTGCGCGGCGCCGCGCCGCTGCCCGTGACGATCGAGGGCGACGGCGTCGTGGAGGCCTTCGCCTGGGAGACCGAGCCCGGCCACGCGCTCCACATCCTGAACTACACCAACCCGAACATGACGCGCGCCTTCATACGCCGCTTCTACCCGATCGGGCCGCTGCGCGTCGCCTTCGATGTGCCGGCAGGAAAGAAGGTCGCTCGCGTGGAGGCTCTGCGGGCGGGAGCCGTGCTGCCATTCAGGCAGGAAGGACGGACGGTCCGCTTCGAGGTGCCGACGGTTGCCGACTACGAAGTGGTCGCCCTGACCTGATTCTCGAGGGGGTGCTCATGGTGCGCCGCCGCACGTTCGTAAAGCAGGCCGCCCTGGCCGCGGGCGCGGCCGCCCTGGCTCGGCCGGAGCGACTCGAGGCGGCATCCACGCCGGCGCCCATCGGCATCCAGATCGGGGCGGTGTCGTTCGTGGACGAGGGCACGGCGAAGGTGATCGAGGGCGTGCAGGAGATGGGCGGCGTGAACACGCTGTTCGTGGCCACGTTCACCTACGGACGCGGCATCGCCGGCCGGCAGCCGCGGGGCAGCCCGCTGCCGGACCACGGAGCGCAGGCGTACGACGACGATTTTCGCGGCGGGAACTTCACCACCCCGCACCCGGAGCTCTACCGGAAGACCAGCATCGCTCCCGAGAAGGCGCCGGACCACGCGGGGTACGATGTGCTCGCTGACGTGATCCCCGCGGCCCACGGGCGGCGGATGAAGGTCATTGCCTGGTTCGAAGACGTCTTCCGGCGCGACGTGCCCGGCCTGGACCAGGCCCTCGAACTGGACGTCCATGGAAAACCCGGCTCACGCCTCTGCTTCCGCAATCCCAACACGCGCCAGTTCTGGCTGGCGCTGGTCGAGGATCACCTGCGCTCGTACGGCGAGCTGGATGGGCTCATGTGGGGGAGCGAGCGGCAGGGGCCGCTCAACGACGCGCTCGGGGCCAGCCACGGCGAAGGCGCGCGCCCCAGCACCGCGGCCTGCTTCTGCCCGCATTGCCTGGAGGCGGCCCGCGGGCAGGGGATCGACGCCGAGCGGGCGCGGCAGGGATTCCTGGCCTTGGAGCGCTGGATCGGCGGCATGAAGGACGGTCGCAAGCCGACGGACGGCGCCTTCGTCACGTTCTGGCGGATCCTCGTCGAGCAGCCGGAGGTGCTGTCGTGGGAGCGGCTCTGGAACGAGGGGCTGCGTGAGACCTACCGCGCGATGTACGAGAAGGCCCACGCGCTGGCGCCGGACAAGCCCATGGGCTGGCACGTGTGGCACACGAACTCGTTCGCGCCGTTCTATCGCGCGGAGCAGGACTACGCCGCGTTCGGGAAGTACTCTGACTTCCTGAAGGTGGTGCTGTACAACAACTGCGGCGGCCCGCGTCTGGCGCGCTACGTCCGCAACGTGAGCTCGACGCTCTTCGCCGACCTCACCCCCGAGGAAACGCTGCGGTTCGTGTATCGCGTGCAGCAGTACCCGAACGAGAAGCCGCTCGATCGCATCGCCCAGGAAGGGCTCAGCGCCGACTACGTGCGCCGCGAGACCGCGCGCGCGGTGGCGGGGGCCGCGGCCGGGCTGAAGATCTGGCCCGGCATCGACATCGACATCCCGACGGGAGCGAACGAGAAGAAGACGCAGCCCGACGACGTCTATCAGGCCGTCAAGGCCGCTTTCGAGGCCGGCGCGCACGGCGTGATCCTGTCGCGCAAGTATTCCGAGATGCGCCTCGAAAACCTGCGCGCGGCGGGCCGCGCGGTGCGGGAGCTCGGGGTAGCCTGAACACGGAGGACGAACATGAAGAAGCTGAGCCGGCGTGAGTTCCTGGCCCGCAGCACGGCGGGCACCGTGGCCGCGGCCGCCCTGTCGCGGTCTCCCGTCGCCTTCGCGGCCCCGCCGGACTCCCCCAACGACCGCTTGCAGCTCGGGATCATAGGCGTGGGCGCGCGCGTCCAGTCCGGCCTGATGGAAGCGGCCCAGGCCGTGCCCGGCGTCGAGATCGTAGGCGTCTGCGACGCCTACCGAGGACGCGTGCAGCGGGCCATCGCCCGCACGAGCGGCCGGGCCAAGGACTACGGCGACTGGAAGGCGCTCCTCGCGGACCCGTCGATCGACGCGGTGATCGTCGCGACGCCGGACCATTGGCACCGCACGCACGTCGTGGAGGCGCTCCGCGCCGGCAAGCACGTGTACGTCGAGAAGCCCATGACGCTCGTCATCGAAGACGGCGCGCCGATGATCGCCGCCGCCAAGGCGTCGGGCCGCGTCCTCCAGGTCGGCAGCCAGGGCATGAGCTCGAAGATCGAGGAGACGGGGCGCGACATCGTTCGGAGCGGGAAGCTCGGAAAGGTCACCATGATCCGGGCGACCTACAACCGGAACACGCGCAGCGGAGCCTGGCTCTATCCGATCCCGCCCGACGCCAACGAGCAGACCGTCGACTGGGCAGCCTTTCTCGGGCCGGCCCCGAAGCGGCCCTTCAGCCTGGAGCGCTTCTTCCGCTGGCGGGCCTACTGGGACTACTCGGGCGGGATCGCGACCGACCTGTTCGTGCACCTGCTGACCAGCATCCACTTCCTGATGGACGCGAAGATGCCGGCCCGCGTGACGGCGATGGGGCAGAACTACCTGCACCAGGGCACGCACGAGGTGCCAGACACGGTCAACGCGGTGCTCGAGTATCCCGAGGGCTTCACGGTGAACCTCAGCTCGACCTTCAACAACGAAGCCTCCGCGGAGAGCGGGTACGAGGTGCTCGGCAAGGAGGCGGCGTTGATCTTCCGCGAGGGGCAGATGGTGCTCAAGCCCGAGAACGCGATCGAGGGCAACCACTGGGTCGTTTCCTCGTGGCCGGAGGCCCTCGAGAAGGCGTATTACGACGATCCCAAGATCAAGGCGGAGGAGCGCCCGGACACGTGGCCACCGCGGGTGCGCACGCGGAGCGAGGTCTACGGCGAGGACGGCCAGGACGCGACCTTCGTACACATGGCGCGGTTCTTCGACTCGGTGCGCCAGCACAAGCCGGCGGTGGAGGATGCCGTCATGGGCCACCACGCCGCAGCCGCGGCCCACATGGTGAACCTGTCGCTCCGGCAGCGGCGGCCGCTGGACTGGAACTTCGCGACGGAAACGGTGACGTAATTCCGGCTCGCGTCCCAGGCACGCACCCCACCATGCGGCGCGGCTGGCGATGGCTCGAGAGCCTGGCCCTTTCTCTCGCGTCGCTGGCGGTGTGTGCCGCGCTGCTCGAAGCGGGCGCGAGGCTGTGG
>QHVJ01000077.1 GCA_003222275.1 Acidobacteriota bacterium
GAGCTGGTGGCCGGCCTACACGGCGTGGCAGGCGTTTGCGGTGAAGGTCCTGGCCGAGGGTGGCCGCAACGCCGACAGCCACTTCAACCGGCTCTACGGCTACGTCGACCGGATGCCGGTCTTTGCCCTCGCCTACCTGCTGGACGCTACCGTCGCCCGGGGAGAACGTTCTCCGCGCGAGGGGGAGCTGCTGCGTCGGATCGAGAATGCCGTGCTGCCGGAGGCAGGGATGGCCCACGTCGAGGAGCTGTCCGATCCGTACCTGCTGTGGTTCTGGAACTCCAACGTGCGGTCGACGGCGGTCGTGCTCGGCAGCCTCGTGCGCGCGGTCCCCGACGACGGCCTGGCGCCGGCGATGGCGCGCTGGCTGGTGCGGGCGCGGAAGAACGGGCGTTGGGGCAACACGCAGGAGAACGGCGTCGCCCTCGAGGCGCTCGTGGACTACTACAAGAAGTACGAGTCCGAGGTCCCCGATTTCACGGCGGAAGTGAAGCTGGGCTCGCGCGAGCTGGCCCGCGACGCCTTCACCGAGAGGTCCAGCGAAGCGCGCCCTCACGACGTTCCCATGAAGGACCTGCGGGCGCGCGGCCCGGAGGGGGAGAAACTCGATCTCGTCTTCGAGCGCAAGGGAGCGGGGACGCTGCACTACGTCGCGCGGTTGAAGTACGCGGTCGACGCGCCGTCCCTGCCCGGCATGGACAAGGGGTTCCTCGTCGAGCGCCGCTACGGTCCGGCGAACGGCGGCGACACGGCGTCGCCGTCGACCCGCTTCAAGGCCGGCGACCTCGTGCGCGTGACCTTGACCTTCCGGCTGCCGAAGGAGCGCCGGTTCGTGGCCGTGACCGATCCTCTTCCCGCCGGGTTCGAGCCGGTCGAGTCCTGGTTCGCCACCACTGCCGCCGACCTTGCGCGCGAGCAAGAAGGCGAAGAGAGCCCGCGTGACAACTGGGAGCGCTGGTGGCAGAAGGGCGGCTTCGACCACGTGGAGCGGCACGACGACCGCGTCCTCCTTTTCGCCACGCGGCTGGCCGAGGGTGAGCACATCTTCTCTTATGTCGTCCGGGCCACGACCGCCGGGACCTTCCGTACGGCCCCCGCGCGGGCCGAGGAGATGTACGAGCCCGAGGTCTTCGGCCGCACGGAATCGGCCGTGATCGAGGTGACGCCATGACACGAAGGACGCTCGCCTACGGCATCGGGCTCCTGTCGCTGCTCGCCGCCGCGTGGATACGCTGCGGACCGCTGCCCGACGGGCTGCTCTCGACGCCCGACCAGGTCTCGACGGAAGTGGTCGACCGCCGCGGCGTGCCGCTCTACGAATCGCTCTCCGCCAACGCCACGCGGAGCCGGTTCCTGCCCGCCGACCGCCTGCCCGAGACGCTCGTCGAGGCCACGCTCGCCGCCGAGGACCGGCGCTTCTTCGCCCACCCCGGCGTGGACCCGCTCGCGGTTCTTCGCGCGCTCTGGCACGACCTGAAGGCGGGACGGATGGCCGAAGGCGGCTCGACGCTGACGCAGCAGACGGCGAAGCTCCTCATCGACCGCCCGCGCACCCTGCGCGGGAAGCTGCGCGAGACCGTGCTTGCGCTGCGGCTCGAGCACCGCCTGGGCAAACGCGAGATCCTGGCCCTCTACCTGAGCCTCGCGCCGTACGGCAACCAGCGCGTGGGAGCCGAAGCGGCGAGCCGGGGCTACTTCGGCTGCGGGGCCGCCAGCCTGACGCCTGCGCAAGCCGCCTTCCTGGCCGGCCTGCCCCAGCGGCCCACGGTTCTCGATCCGTACCGCAACTTCGACGCCGCCTTGCGCCGGCAGCGATGGGTGCTGGCGCGGATGGCGGAGGAGGGCTATCTCGACGCCGACGAGCTGGCCCGGGCTCTCGCCGAGCGCCTGAGGCTCGTCCGCGACCCGGCCGCGTTTACCGCGCACCACTTCGTCGAGCGCGTTCTCTCGTCGCTGCCCCGGCCGTGGCCACGGCGGGTCGAGACCACCCTCGACACCGCGCTGCAGGCCGAGGTGCGGGGCATCCTCGAGATGCACCGCGACCGGCTGCGCGACCACGGCGCGCACGCGGCGGCCGTCGCCGTCCTCGACAACCGCCGCGGCGAGTGGCTGGCCTGGGAAGGATCGGGGGACTACTTCGACGCCGACCATGGCGGCGCGATCGACGGCGTCGTCAGCCCGCGCCAGCCCGGTTCGGCCCTCAAGCCCTTCACCTACGCGCTCGCCTTCGAGCGCGGCTTCACCCCCGCCAGCGTCCTTCCCGATCTGCCGTCGCATTTCCCGACGGCACTCGATGGGGTCGTCTACAGCCCGCGGAACTACGACGGCGTCTTCCGCGGCCCGCTCCGGGCCCGGCCGGCCCTGGCCGGCTCCGAGAACATCCCCGCGGTGTGGACACTCTCGCAGGTCGGTGTCCCCGGCCTGCTGCGGCTGCTGCGCCAGGCCGGGCTCACCACACTCGACAAGAGCGCCGAGCATTACGGCTTCGCGCTCACGATGGGGGACGCCGAGGTGCGGCTCGACGAGCTGGTCGGCGGCTACGCGGCTCTCGCCCGCGGCGGCCTCGCCCGGGCGCCGACGATGATCCGCGCCCTCGTGCGGCCGGATGGGACGCGGGTCGAGATGCCGTCGTCCGAGCCGCAGCGGATCTTGTCCGACCGCGCGGCTTTCTGGGTCGCCGACGTGCTCTCCGATTCGCGCGCGCGCGCCTACGTTTTCGGCGTCGGCGGCAGCCTCGACTTCCCCTTCCAGGTGGCGGCGAAGACCGGCACGTCCCAGGCGTACCGCGACAACTGGACGCTGGGCTTCACGCGGGAAGTGACGGTCGGCGTGTGGGTGGGGAACTTCGACCGCGAAGAGCTGCGCAACTCGTCGGGCGTCACGGGCGCGGCGCCCATCTTCCACGACGTGCTGCTCGCCGCCCAGCGGCGCGTGATGGGCCGCTGGCCCGGCCCCGACGACCCGCCGCTGGCCGCGCCCCCGCCGGACCTGGTGCCGAGACAGATTTGCGCGCTTTCGGGCCTCGCGGCCACGGAGCTCTGTCCCTCCGTGGAGACGGAGTGGCTGCCCCCGGACCGGCCGTTGTCATCGTGCCGGTGGCATCGACATCGACAAGGCCGCGTGGTCGTGTCGTGGCCGCCGCGCTATCGGGCCTGGGCGCGCGAGCACGGGCGGCTGGACCTCACCACGATCGCCGAAGCGTCGCGGCCGAGCGAGGGTGCGTCTCCCCGGGCGGCGGAGGCCGCGGGCGAAGCGCCAGGCATCGTGAACCCGCCCAAAGGCGCAACCTACCTGCGCGATCCGACGCTCCGCGATGCCTTCCAGACGCTGCCGCTCCGGGCCATCGCCCGCAGCCGCGCCCGCCTGGCTTGGGAAGTCGACGGCCGTGCCGTGGGCAGCGCTCTGCCGGAGGCGGCGGTGCCCTGGCCCCTGGTTCCGGGCCGCCACGTCGTCAGCGTCCGGGACGAGCACGGCCGCCGGGATGAGGCGGAGATAATGGTGAAGTAACCGCGGCCCACGCGCTCGCCGTCGCGCTGCTGATGACGGCCGTGGTCACGGTTATCGTCGCCCTGGCGACGGTTGCCCTCCGCTCGGAGTAACAGCTGCGAGCGAAGCGGGATTCATTCCCCCCGGGCCGCGTAGCGGACCCGCTGGATGAGCGGCGGCGAATTCATTTCGGCGCCGCGGAAGAAGCGAGCGGGGGGTCAGGGGGGCGCGCCGCTAGCGCCCCCCTGCTCGATGATGACGCCGCCAGCGCTTTCGTCAGGATGGAGCCGGTGGCCTGCGCCGGAGGATCCAGCCCGAGTAGCGCGGCCAGGGTCGGGGCGACGTCGATCTGGCGGATCGGTCCCAGGCTGACGCCGCGGGCCACGCCGGGACCGGCCACGACGAACCCCGCCTGCATCTCGCTGCGCTCCGGGTTCAAGCCGTGCGCACCCCGGGGAGCGACCTCTTCGACGACCGGGCCCTCGAGGGAAGCGGACACGTCGTAGCCGGGCGCGAGCGACAGGTACAGGTCGCCCCCGTTTGGCCCGCCGAAAGACGGCTCCCGGCCCGCGGCGCGGGGGTCGAGCAGATCGAGCACCACCGGCCGGGTGCTCGCCGGGTCGCGCACGCTGCGGAGCGCGGCGGCGACGGCCGCGCGCACGCCGTCTTCCTCCTCCGGGGCCACCACCCCTCCCGGCCGCGAGTTGCGATTGATGAGGACGAAGCCCGAGTTGCCCGGGAAATAGACGGCCTTCGTTCGCGAAAGATCGATCCCGCCCCGCGCGTCCAGGGCGGCGAGGCCGGCCTGGACGAGCGCCACGTTGGGTCGCAGGAGGCGCGACGCGCCCGCCATGCCGTGGTCGCCGGCCACGGCCAGGATCGTGCGCTCGTCCGCGCGCGCCGCCAGGTGGCCCACGTAGGCGTCCACCACCTTCAGCACCTCGTCGAGAAAGCCGTGCAGCCTCCCGGCGAGCGCGGCATCGTGGCCGGGGAGGGTCGGATCGAGATACCCCCGCCAGAGATGGAGCGCCTCGTCGGGATACGGGAGGTAGGTGACGAGCAGGTCGCGTGCGGTGCGGTCGAGGGCGAAGTCGGCGAGCCGCGTGAACTGACGAGCCACGAGCGCCACCGTCTCGAGGTAGCGCCGCTCCGCCGTGCCGTCCCCGGCCTTCCACAGCGGCGGCCCCAGCTCGCCGCGCTCGTAGGCCCGGCCGCCGCCGTTGCCCACGAATCCTCCGGAGGCCTGGTAGGCCGCCGACTCGACGCGCGGCTTGCTCGCGCGGAGCAGGTGCACGCCGGAGCGATAAAGAAGGATGTGAGTGCCGTCGGCGGACAGCTCGAACAGGCGGAAGCAGGCCGCGGCCTCGCCACCGCCGATGCGCAAGGTCAAGCCGCCGAAGGCCGAAGCGTCGGCGCCGCGGGCCGGCGTCGGCTTGAGAACGATGCCTCCCTTCGCATCGCGATCCAGACCGACGTAGAGCGTGTCGAAGCCGTGGGTGGGATCGCCGGGATCGTCGTACAGCAGGCCGTCGATGCGCGCGCCGGACAGGGCGATCTCGATCTCCTTCGGCGCTCCATCGTGCGCGGGAAGCGCACCGCGCCACTCGCCGACGTCACGCAAGGGTAGATCGGCCGCGGTGTAGGCACGGTCGGGGATCTGAACGCCCTGGTAGGCGTTCATGAGCGTCAGCCCGCGGCCGTAGTTGCCGCCGAAGCGGCGCTCCTCGAGGAACGGGCCGAAGGGAAACGTCTGCGTGGCGGACACGACGCTGGCGTCGAGGCCCTGGCGGGCGGCGGTCACCCACAGGGGCTCGGCGACGAGGTGGGCCGACGTGTAGCCGTCGTCGCTTTGCAGCACCGACGCCCCGGGCACGGCCACGTCGTTGCCCGCGATGCCGTTGCGGTCGCTCCACGCACCGGTGAAGAGCGCGGCGTGGCCGGCGGCGGTCTTCGCGGGCAAGGTGCTGAGGGACGACGTGGCCGTGGCCCCGCGCTGGCGCAGCCGGGCCAGGCTCGGCATGACCCCGCGCGTCACCGCGTCGTCGAGGAGGTCGGCGGCGGAGCCGTCGAGGCTGACGAGGATGGCTCGCGATTGGCGGCGGACGTAGGGGACGCGAAAGGACGCATCGACGGGGGGCCGGCCCGCTTCGTCCCACGCCGAGAGCCACAGCGAGCCGATGTCGGTGGCGGAGGCGGCGAGCCGCGCGCGCAGCGCCCGGCCCTGGCGCGCGTAGAGCTTCGAATAATAGAGGTCGTCGTAGCGGTCGTCGAAGGGCGTGTCCGCCAGGTCCTGGGGCCCCGCGGACTCGCGGTCGGCGGCGAGCGCGCTCTCGGCGCCCGAGAAGGAATCCTGCAGCACCTCGAAGGTGAAGGCCACCGGATCGACGACGCGGTGAGCCGGGGCCGGACGCACGTCCGCCTCCAGCTGGCACTCGTACCGCTCCACCATCTCGCCTTCCCAGCGGTTGTGGAAGCCCGTCTGGCCGGTGAGCTGGCCGTCGTAGTTCACGACCGCGTGGAGGGGGACGTGGGCGTCGCCCTCGTAATGGCTGACGGCCGCCGCCGCGGCGAGGATCCGTGTGGGTTCGCCGGCCCGGAACGCCGCCACGAGCTCCCGATACGCCTCGCCGACGCGCCAGGGCAAGCGTCCCTTCTCGACCGCCGCCGCGCCGTGACGCACCCGGTGCTCGGTCTCGCGGCGCGGGATGTCGGGGAAGGGGAACGCGCCGAAGGCGTCCATGTCGAGGAAGTGGTTCGGCCCTTCGCCGGGCTTTCCGGCGCCCCGCCAGAGATCCGGATCGATGGCGTGCTCGACCACGTAGGACGCGTTGCCTTCGAAAAGGGGACGCAGCGCCACCGGCAGGAGCGGGATCGCCTTCGCCGTGACCATCCGGTGGGCGGTGAAACCCCACGCCCCCGCGGGCCGGGCCGGGGCGAGGACGAGCAGCAGCGCCGCCGCGGCCGCCGCCGGCGCGCGAGGCGCGCGGCGCGCGCCGAGAATGGAGCCGGAAGACACGCGCTAACGCAGGTGGACGCTGAGGGCGACGGGCTGGCCGTTGCGCAGGACCACGGCCCGGATGTCGCTCTCGGACTGCAGCCGCGGCCACAGGCCGATGAGCGTCGCGAGGCTGTCGATCGGCACGTCGTTGATGCTCGTGATGACGTCGCCGGCCCGGAGGCCGGCGTCGCTCAGCAGGGTCCCCTCGGGGAGCCGCGTGAGCGTGAAGCCCGCCACCTGTCCTGCTTCCGTCACCGGGACGAGCGTCGTCTCGGCCAGGATGCGCGGCACCTCCTGCCCCAGCCGCCGCTCCATGTCGCGGCGCTCCATCGATCGCGCGGGCGTCGCGGGATCTTCGGGCGGGCCGGAGGCGATCGCGGGGGGCACGGAGGGAGGGGGCGCCGCCCTCATGCCGGCCAGGCGCACGTCCACGCGCTCGCCCCCGAAGTCGAGCGACACGAGTCCCGGAGAGACGGCGGTCACGCGGCCGCCGAAGGCGGACTCCCCGACGCCGGCGATCCGCTCGCGCCCCCCCGAGCGCAGGATGGCGACGCCGGCGCCGGGGCGGCGGCTCACGATGATGCCCACCGCCTCGAGGTCGGCGGGCGGCCCGGCGAGCACGGCGAGCAGGAGCAGCGGTCCCATCGTCGACCCAAGCTATGCCCCCCGCCGCGTCGTGTCAATTGCGAGCTGGGGTGCGCCGCGAGCACCCCCCAGCTCAACGAGAGTGCTATAGTCGCGCCCGGTCCGGAGCTCCGTGCACTTCCCTCGCCCTCTAGCACTGCCGCCCGCGGCCGCCGGGGCGAGCCCCGCGGCGCGCGTCCGCCAGTTCCTCCTCCACACGTGGCGGGGCCGGAGCCTGCTCGCGTCGGTGGTGATCGTGGCCCTCGACATGGCCGGCGTGGCCATGCCCGGGCTCTTGATGGCGATCGCGGTCTGCGTGCTCGTGCTCTTCGGCCTCGTGGGCCTACCCCGGCTTTCCCGATGGGTGGTGCGCCGTCTGATGTGGCGGATCCGCACGAAGATGCTCGTGTCTTATCTCTTCATTGCCGTCGTTCCTCTCGTCCTGCTCACGATCTTCTTCCTGCTCGTCGGCTTCCTCGGGCTGTCGCTGACCGCCTCGTACATGGTCTCCTCCCAGATGGAGCGCGCCGCCCAGGACCTGCGGAACCTGGCCCAGGCCACGATGACGGATCTTCGTCTCGATGACCCGCGGCTCCGGCAGACGCTCGAGGACCGTCTCTCTCCCGCCCGCAGCCTCTACCCCAACCTGGAATGGACGCTCGTCCGCGACAGCAAGCCTCTCGCCCGGCAGGGTGCGGCGCCCGCCGCCCGGCCCGGATGGCTGCCGGCACCCTCCTTCGCCGGCGTCGTCAAGGATGAAAAGCGCGAGGCCCTCCGCGGCCTGTGGGTCCAGGGCCCGTCGTTCCTCGTTCTCGACGTGCCTACCGACCAGGCGTTCTTCGCGCGCCTCGAGGCGAGCACCGGCATCGCCGTGATCGCTTCGGACAAGGAGGTGAAGGGACGAAGGGGCGCGGACGGCGAGGTCGAGATCTCCTCCGCGGACGAGCGCAAGCTGGAGGCGAAGCTCCACGGCTCGGGCGGGGTCCTGTTCTTCTCCGTCGTCGACCGCACGGACTGGGCCACCGGCAAGAAGGACGTGATGGGCCTCGCCATCCGCTACAAGCCCGCCGAGCTCATCCGTCGCCTCTCGCCCGGCTCCCTGGACATGAGCGACGTCTTCGTGAAGGGCATGGCCATCGTGGGCGGGCTCTTCCTCGTCGTGTACGGCGGGGCCCTGCTCGTGGGCGTGCTGCTGGCGCGCTCCATCACCCGCAACATCCACGCGCTCTCGGTGGGCACGGACCGGCTGCGCCAGGGTGACTTCAGCACCACCATCCCCATCCGGACCCGCGACCAGCTGGGCGAGCTGGCCGATTCGTTCAACATGATGGCGCGCGGGATCGAGGACCTGCTGCGCGAGCAGGCCGAGAAGCAGAGGCTCGAGGAGGAGCTGCGCATCGCCCGCCAGATCCAGATGAGCCTGCTTCCCCAGGGCGCGGTCTCCCATCCTGGCCTGCGCATCTCCGCCCTGTGCCTGCCCGCCACCGAAGTGGGAGGCGACTACTACGACCTGCTGCCGCTCTCGGAGAGCCGGCTCGCGGTCCTGGTCGCCGACGTCTCGGGGAAGGGGACCTCGGCCGCCCTCTACATGGCGGAGCTGAAGGGGCTGGTGCTGTCGCTGTCGCGCATCTACGACTCGCCGGCCCGCCTGCTCGGCGAGGCCAACCGGATCCTCGCCGCCAACATGGACCCTCGCTCGTTCGTCACGATGACGTACGCGGTCGTCGATACCGCCGAGCGCACGATGCGGTACGCGCGGGCGGGCCACAACCCGATCCTCCATCTCGAGGCGGCCACCGGGCGCACCCGCATGCTCGCCCCCGCGGGGCTCGGCCTCGGCATCGACCCCGGCGACCGGTTCGAGCAGATCCTGGAGGAAGCGATGCTGCCCCTGCGCAGCGGGGACGTCTTCCTGTTCTTCACCGACGGGCTCACCGAGGCGATGAACGAGCGCTCCGAGCTGTTCGGGGAGATGCGCCTGCGCGAGCTGATGGAGAGCGCCGGGGAAGCGGGCGACGGGAGGCCGGTGGCGGAGCTGAAGGAGCGCATCCTGGCCGAGATCCGCCGTTTCGTCGGCGGCGCCGCCCCCCAGGACGACATGACCCTGGTCATACTGAAGGTCGTATGAGCGCCGCGCGCGACGCCCAGCTCCACGCGCTCGAGGACCGGCTCGGCCACCGCTTCGTGGACCTCTCCCTGCTCGACCGCGCGCTCACCCACAGCAGCCTCGCCAACGAGGCGGCCGCGGCCGAGGGCCGGCACAACGAGCCGCTCGAGTTCCTGGGCGACTCGGTGATCGGCTTCGTGATGGCGGACCTGCTCCATCGCCGCGATCCCGAGGGACGCGAGGGAGGAAAGAGCAAGATGCGCGCCCAGCTCGTCTCGGCGCGCAGCCTCGCGCGACGGGCGGCGGAGCTGGGGCTGCCCGAGCTGCTGCGGCTCGGCCGCGGGGAGGAGAAGTCCGGGGGACGCAAGAAGACCGCGCTCTGGGCCGACGCCTACGAGGCGGTCATCGCCGCGCTGTACCTGGACGGCGGCCTGGAAGCCGCCCACCGCTTCGTGAGCGCGGAGTTCGCGACGGACCTCGAGCGCCCGGCCCTTCCCACCGAGGACCACAAGAGCCTCCTGCAGGAGATGCTGCAGGCGCGAGGGGATCCGGTGCCGGAGTACGAGCTGGTCGCCGAGGAGGGTCCGGATCACCGCCGCCGCTTCCGCGTGCGCTGCGTCGTGCGGGGAGAGGCGCTGGCGGAGGGCGAGGGCTTCTCGAAGAAGCAGGCGCAGCAGGAGGCGGCCCGCAACGCGCTCGCCCGGCTCGCGGGCGCCCTCGGCTGAGTCAGGGTGGAGGAGTCTGGATGGTGGCGAAGCCGCCCTGCCGCCGGACGTCGTCGGCGGTTCCGCACGCGCGGTCAGGTCCGCACGAGGCGATCTCGTAATAGGACCCTTCCACCCGGTAACGATAGGGCTCGTGCCAGCGGTCGTAGTACGGGTCGTGGGGTGACTTCGGCCGCACCCAGTGCCGCACGAAGTCACGGAAGGCTTCCGGGTCGGGGTACCGGTTGGTCGAGGCGTACTCCGCGTCCAGCGCGGCGGCCATCTCCCCCATCTCCATGCGAGTCCGTGCGGTCCCCCACCAGGCGTTGAGCTCGCCGACGATGTCGCGGAAGTGCCGCGCGTTGACGTCGATGAGATAGACGAGGAGCAGGGCGGGAATCAGCTTCTTGAGGAAGCGCGCCCAGAAGTGGCTTCGCTGCCGCCGGTAGGTCAGCTCCAACAGGATGCGATAGAACGCGACCGACCAGGGGTGCGGCCGCGGGGGAGGAGGATCTGGGGGCGTAGCCAAGGCTGCGAGCGGAGCGGGATTCACTCCCGCGAAGCGACCACCCCCCAGCTCATTTATCGATCCGATCTATCCACGCTCCACCGAGGCAGAGGTCGCCCTCGTAGAACACGGCGGCCTGTCCGGGAGTGATCGCGCGCTGGGCGGAATCGAACTCCACCTCGACCCGCCGGCCGGGCAGGCAGCGCAGGGTCGCGTCGGCTTCCGGATGACGGTAGCGGATCTTCACCCGGACCCGGAAGGTCTCGGCGGCGGGCGGTCCGGAGATCCAGTTGACCTCGCGGCCGGTGAAGCGCGTGGCCTCGAGCTCTTCGGCTTCGCCCGCGACCACCGTCCGGGACTCCGGCTGCACCGCCAACACATAAAGAGGACGGGGGGTCGAAAGGCCCAGGCCCCGGCGCTGGCCCACCGTGAAGCGGTGGACGCCGCCGTGAGCGCCCAGGACGCGGCCGGAGGCGTCGACGACCGGCCCGGCGCGGTCTTCGCGCGGGGACTGGCGCTCCACGAAGGCCGCGTAGTCGCCGTCGGGCACGAAGCAGATCTCCTGGCTCTCCGCCTTGCCCGCGGTCGGCAGGCCGCGCTCGGCGGCCATCCGGCGCACGTCGGACTTCTCGAGGTCCCCCACCGGGAAGAGGGCCATGGCGAGCTGCGCCTGCGACAGGCCGAAGAGGAAGTACGACTGGTCCTTGCGGCGGTCCCGGCCCTTGAGCAGCCGCCACCCGCCCGTCTCGGGATCGGCCTCCTTGCGCGCGTAGTGGCCGGTGGCGACGTGCTCCACGCCGAGGGCCCGCGTCCTGTCCACCAGGCTCGCGAACTTCACCTCGGTGTTGCAGCGTGCGCAGGGGATGGGCGTGCGGCCCTCGAGGTAGTCGCGCACGAACGGAGCGACGACGCCGTCGTGGAAGGAGCGTTCGAGGTTGAGGACGTAGTGGGGGATTCCCAGGCGGCCCGCCACCGCCCGCGCGTCGTGGAGGTCGTCGAGCGCGCAGCAGCGGCCGAAGGACGGCCCGGCGCCCTCCGTCTGGTCGTGGAGCTGCATGGACACGCCGAGGACGTCGTGGCCCTGCTCCTTCAGCAGCGCCGCGGCGAGGGAAGAGTCGACTCCCCCCGACATCGCCACCACCACGCGCATTCCAAAAGTATAAGGTCTATCGCCGCGCGGCCGCGCCTTGAATCCTCTCCCACGCCCGGCGTACGTGGCGCTCCTCGGTGCGCAGGTTGCCCACCGCGAGCCGGAGCACGGTGCGGCCCTTGAGCTTCGTGTGGGACAGGTAGGCTTCGCCCGTCGCGTTGACCGCCTCCATCATCTCCGCGTTGCGGCGGTCCTGCTCCTCGGGGCTCGATCCGGCGAAGCGGGCGCGGAAGCAGACGACCGAGAGCGGCGACGGAGCGGCGATCTCGAAGCCGGGATCGGCTTCGACCAGGCCGCGAAACAGGCCGGCGAGCCGCACGTGCTCGCGGAGCCGGGCCGCGATGCCTTCCGCGCCGAAGGCCCGGATCACCATCCACAGCTTGAGCGCGCGGAATCGGCGGCCGAGGCTCACGCCGTAGTCCATCAGGTTCGGGGCCGCGGCGTCCTCGGCCGTCTTGAGGTACTCCGGCAGCACGCTGAAGGCCCGCCGCACGACCTCCGGCCGCCGGGTGTAGAGGACGCTCAGGTCCACGGGCACGAACATCCATTTGTGGGGGTTCACGACGAGCGAATCGGCCCGCTCGCATCCCGCGAGCACCCAGCGCAGCTCGGGTACGACCGCCGCGCTGCCCGCGTAGGCCGTGTCGACGTGGAGCCACAGCCCCTCGCGCGCGCAGACGTCGGCGATCGCCGGCACCGGATCGATGCTGGTCGTGGACGTGGTCCCGACCGTCGCGGTGACGGCGAAGGGGGTGAAGCCCGCCGCCCGGTCCTCGGCGATGGCCCGGGCCAGCTCCGCCGTCTGCATCCGGTACTCGTCGTCGACGGGGATCGTGCGCAGCCCCTCCTGCCCGATGCCGAGGACGATGCCGGCCTTCTCCACCGACGAGTGCGCCTGATCCGAGGCGTACATGCGCAGCCGCGCCTGGCCCACCAGGCCGCGCCGGCGGACGTCGAGGCCGGGCACGGCCTCACGCGCCGCCGCCAGGGCCACGAGCGTCGAGGTGGACGCGGTGTCCTGGATGACGCCGAACAGGCCCGCAGGCAACCCCAGCATCTGGCGGAGCCAGTCCAGGACCACCAGCTCCAGCTCGGTGGCCGCCGGCGCCGTCTTCCACAGCATCGCGTTCGCGTTGAAGGCGGCGGCCAGCGCCTCGGCGAGGACGGCGGGACCGGGAGAGGAGTTCGCGAAGTACGCGAAGAACCCGGGATGGTTCCAGTGGGTGAGCCCGGGGACGATGACCCGCTCGACGTCGGCCAGGATCGCCTCCAGCGGCTCGGCGCGGGACGGGGGAGCCGGAGGCAGCGCGCGCCGGATCTCGCCGGGCCGCACCCGCGAGAGCACGGGGTAGCGCTCGGCGCCCTCGAGGTACCCCGAGATCCAGTCGACGAGCCGGTGCGCCTCGGACCGGAACGCGTCGGGGTCGAGGTCCCCGAAGGGCGTCATTCCACGTCGGTGACGATGAACATCAAGACGTGGCTGCCGATCCGGAACTCCATGTGGTTGTTGAGGACGTGCTGCTGGATGCGGTCGAGCTCGATGAAGGTGCCGTTGGTCGACCCCAGGTCGCGCAGGATCGCGTTCTCGCCCAGGATCTCCACCGCCGCGTGCTGGCGGGAGGCCTCGGCGTCGTCGAGGTTCAGGTCCGCTCCCGTGCGGCCGATGATCGTGCGGGTCTTGTTGATCTGATGGATCTGTCCCGTCGCCGCGCCCTGGATGACGGCCAGCGAGTAGCGCTTGTCCTTGGGCAGCTCCAGCACGCCCATCTTGTGAAGGTCCTTGCCGGTGATGGTCTGACCGGCCAGCTCCTCCGTGGACGAGGGAGTGGCGCGGCGGGCGGTGTCGGTGCCGGGCGCCGGCTCCGGAGGGGGCGCCGGGGGCGTAGGCGCGGCTTGCGGGGGGCGCGTCCCCGGGGGAAGAGTCATCGCGGCGAGGAGCGGGTTCTCGATCTCGATCGTCGCTCCGCACTTCGCGCACCGGGTCTTGGCCTTGGGCCGCTCGCCGAGCTTGGATTCGTCGAACTTGTATCGGGCTTGGCAAGCGGGACAAACGATGATCATACGGCCGCTCCTCTCGTCGCCGACGACGCCAGAGCATAATCCAAATGATGGCCGCGATGGGTTATCGTGGAGACTCAAAGGAGGCCGCGTGGACCGACAGCACGCTCTGAGGAGCAGAGAAGAACTCGAGGACGATGAGGTCGAGGACGCCGTGGACGACGAAGCCGGCCTCGCCGCCGACGACGAGGACGAGAAGGACGAGGACGAGGACGACGAAGAAGAGGACGACGAGGACGACGACGTGGAAGACGACGATGACGACGACGACGATGATGACGACGACGAGGACGATGAGGACGAGGACGAGGACGAGGAGGACGACGACATCGACGACGAGGACGACGATGAGGAGGAGGAGGAGGAGGAAGAGGAGTCATGACCGCCGTTCCCGTGCTCTCGCGCCCGGCATGGATCAAGGCGCGCGCCCCCGTGGGCGAGGAGTACGAGCGCCTGCGGGCCGTCATGCGCGACCTCGGTCTCCACACGGTCTGCGAGGAGGCGCGCTGCCCCAACATCGGCGACTGCTGGAACCGGGGCACGGCGACCTTCATGATCCTCGGCGACGTCTGCACGCGGGCCTGCGGCTTCTGCGCGGTGAAGACGGGCTTGCCCCGCCTGCCCCCCGACCTCCGGGAGGCCGCGCGGGTCGCGGAGGCGGCGGCCCGGATGGGCCTGCGCCACGCGGTGATCACGTCGGTCAACCGCGACGATCAACGTGACGGCGGCGCCGGCGTCTTCGCCGCGTGCATCCGGCAGATCCGCGAGCGCGTCCCTGGCTGCACGGTCGAGGTGCTCATCCCGGACTTCAAGGGTGACGCGGCCGCCCTGCAGGTCGTGATCGGCGCCGCACCCGACGTCCTCAACCACAACACGGAGACGGTGCCGCGGCTGTACCGCCACGTGCGCCCCGGCGCGCGCTTCGAGCGCTCGCTGGAGCTGCTCCACCGCGCGAAGGCGGCCGGCCTCCTCACCAAGAGCGGCATCATGGTGGGCCTCGGCGAGGAGCCCGAAGAGGTACGCGAGACGGTGCGCCGTATTCGCGAGGCGGGCACCGACATCCTGACCGTCGGGCAGTACCTGCGACCGAGCGCCCACCACCTGCCGATCGTGCGCTACTACGAGCCGGCGGAGTTCGCCGAGATCAAACGCTACGCCGTCGGCCTCGGCTACCGGCACGTCGAGTCCGGCCCGCTCGTCCGGTCCTCGTACCACGCCGAAGAACAGGTGAGCCGCTAGGACTTGCTGGCGTAGGCCCGGCTGCTCTTGCGCTGCTTGTCGACGGCTTCCGCGACGAGCTTTGCCGCCGCGTCGACGTCCTCGGCGGTCGTTCCGCGGCCGAGCGAGAATCGCAACGAGGCCTGCACGCGCTCCAGGGGCAGGCCCATCGCCCGCAAGACGTGGGAAGGCTCCACGGCGCCGGCCGCGCAGGCCGCGCCCGTGGAGACGGCGACCCCGGCCAGGTCCAGGGCCATGACGAGGCTCTCGGCCTCCACTCCGGAGAAGGAGACGTTGGCGGTGTTGGGGACGCGCGGCGCCTCACCGTTGCGCTGCGCGCCGGGGGTCGCGAGCAGTTGCGACTCGAGGCGGTCGCGCAGGCCGGACAGGCGGGCGGACTCGGCGCCCATGTCGTCCCGGGCCAGCTCCGCCGCGCGGCCGAGGCCGACGATGCCGGCCACGTTCTCCGTCCCGGCCCTACGGTTGCGCTCCTGGGACCCGCCCCTGACGAAGGCCTTCAGCCGGGTCCCCCGCTTGATGTAGAGCGCGCCCACGCCTTTCGGTCCGTAGATCTTGTGTCCCGACAGGGCCAGGGTGTCGACGTCGAGGGCGCGGACGTCGACGGGGATCTTGCCCGCCGCCTGCACCGCGTCGCAGTGCACGAGCGCGCCGCGCTCGCGAGCGATGCGCACCACCTCGGCCACCGGCTCCACCACTCCCGTCTCGTTGTTGGCGAGCATCACCGCGACCACGGCGGTCCGGTCGTCGACCCTGGCCCGCAGATCGTCGAGGTCCACCCGCCCGTCGGCGCGGGTGCGGGCGGCCTCGACGGGCACGCCTTCCTCGGCGAGCGCCTTGGCCGTGTTCATCACCGCGTGGTGCTCGATCGTGGAGTACACGACCTTGCGCCGGGGCTCGCGCGCGGCGGCGGCCGCGCCCCGCAGCGCGGTGTTGTCGGCCTCGGTGCCGCTGCCCGTGAAGACGATCTCGCCCGGAGAGGCCCCGATCAGGGCCGCCACCTGCTCGCGCGCCGTATCGACCGCCGCCCGCGCCTGCTGGCCGAACCAGTGCAGGCTGGACGGGTTGCCGAAGCCGTCCCGGAGGATGGGCAGCATCGCGTCGAGCACGCGCGGATCGAGCGGCGTGGTGGCGTTGTGATCGAGGTAGATGCGGCCCATGGACGGATTGTACCTCCGGGAAGGGCGGCTCACCCTCGAGTGTCGGGCCGGGCCGTCTCGTCGTAAGATCCTCGCCAGAGATGCGACCCATCGTCGCGCTGCTCACCGACTTCGGCAGCCAGGATCACTACGTGGGGGCGTTACGCGGCGCGGTACTCTCGGCCTGCCGCGAGGCGGCCGTCGTGGACCTCACCCACGACCTGCCGCCGCACGACGTGATGGCCGCCGCCTTCTCCCTCGCGGCCGCCCGCAGCGCGTTCCCGGCCGGCACGACCTTCCTGGCCGTCGTCGACCCCGGGGTGGGCTCGGCCCGGCGCGCGCTGGCGCTGGAAGCGGGCGGCCAGCGCTTCGTGGGGCCGGACAACGGCATCTTCACCTTCGTGCTCGCCGAGCAGCCCTCCGCCCGCGTTCACGAGATCACGAACGAGGGCCTGTTCCGGGCGCGGATCTCGGCCACTTTCCACGCCCGCGACATCTTCGGCCCCGTGGCGGGGCGCCTGGCCGCGGGGATGGACCTCGACGAGGTCGGGCCGCCGCTCTCGGATCCGGTGCGGCTGGCCCTGGATCGGCCGCGGCCGGTCGGACCGGGCGAGTGGGAGGCGGCGGTGCTCCACGTCGACCGCTTCGGCAACCTGATCACGAATTTCACGCAGGAGGACCTCGAGGGAGCGCTGGCCACCGTGGATGGCGACCCCACCGAGCTCGTCGTCGCGGTGGAGGGGATGGTCCTTCCGCTCGTGCGGACCTATTCGGACGTCTACGAAGGAGAGGCCTGCGCCGTGGCCGGCAGTAGCGGCCGCCTCGAGGTGGCGGTGAACCGCGGCAGCGCGGCGCGGCAGCTGGGCGCGGCCCGGGGCGCGCCGGTGCGGGTCCGAAGGGTCTCCGCGTCCGGGGGATAGGCCGCCGGCCATGCTATCATCGCCAGCTCCTCTGCGGGGGCGGATGCGACAGGGGGTGCATGCGGGACGTCGTCGTGGCCGGCGCCGTGCGGACACCGATCGGACGGTTCGGTGGCGCGCTCTCGACCCTCAGTCCCGCCCAGCTCGGGGCCGCCGCGGCCCGGGAAGCGCTGCGCCGCGCCGGCGTCGCCCCCGCCCAGGTGGACGACGTGCTCTTCGGCTGCGCTCGCCAGGCGGGGGCCGGGCCCAACGTCGCGAGGCAGGTGGCGTGGCGCGCAGGCGTCCCCCCGGAGATCCCGGCGGCCACCCTCAACATGGCCTGCGCCAGCAGCCTGAAGGCGATCGACCTCGCCTTTCGCGCCGTGCGCGACGGAGATGCGCAGGTGGTGCTGGCCGGCGGGGTGGAGTCGATGAGCCGCGTGCCCTACCTGCTGACCGGGGCGCGATGGGGTTATCGCATGGGGGACCAGCCGCTCGTCGACGCGATGTACCAGGACGGCTTCCTCTGCCCGCTTTCCGAGATGATGATGGGGGAGACGGCCGAGCGGCTGGCCGAGCAGTATCACGTCGGCCGCGAGGAGCAGGACGCGTTCGCCCTGCGCAGCCAGCAGCGGGCGGCCCGCGCGCAAGTTCAAGGACGCTTCGACGCCGAGATCGTCCCGGTTCATGTACCGCGCGTTCCGCAGCGAAGGCTTTCCTCTGACGCCGAGCGAGGATTCACTCCGCGCGAGGCGCTTGGATTGAAGATGGGGCCGGAGCGAGGACGCGCATCTGATGAAGACGACGTGAGCCGAGACGAGCATCTGCGGCCGGAGACGACGGCGGCCACGCTCGCGAAGCTGCCCCCCGTGTTCAAGACGGAAGGGGGGACCGTCACGGCGGGCAACTCGTCCGGGATCACGGACGGAGCCGCGGCGATGGTGGTGATGTCGGCCGAGCGGGCCGCCGAGCTGGGCGTGAAGCCCATGGCCACGGTGGTGGGTCTGGCTTCGGCGGGAGTCGACCCGCGCGTGATGGGCATCGGGGTGGTGCCCGCGGTGCGCCGCCTGCTCGAGAAATGCTCCCTGCGGCTCCAGGACTTCGACCTCGTGGAGCTGAACGAAGCGTTCGCCGCGCAGGTCATCGCCTGCGACCGCGAGCTGCGCCTCGATCCCGAGCGCCTCAACGTCAACGGGGGAGCCATCGCGCTCGGCCATCCCATCGGCGCCACCGGCGCCCGCCTGGTCGTGAGCCTGCTGCACGAGATGGCGCGGCGCCGGGTGGGGCGCGGACTGGCGACGCTCTGCGTGAGCGGCGGCATGGGCATGGCGGCGGCGTTCGAGGCGGTCTGAGGGAGGGGGAAATGGCCGACGACGCGGAGAACACGCAGGACCTCGACACCTACGCCCCGCGCCCCAGCACGGCGCGATTCCTGCAGGTCGCCGGGGGCAAGGGAGTCGCGCGCATCACGTTGAACCGGCCGCCCGCCAACGTGCTGTCGATCGACCTCATGGACGAGCTCAACGCCGCGCTCGAGTCCCTGGACAACCAGCGCGACGTGAAGCTCGTGGTGCTGGCCGCGACGGGCAAGTACTTCTCCGCCGGCTTCGAGCTGGGCGACCACCTCGGGGACCGCGCCTACCTGATGATGGAAGCGTTCAAGAAGCTCTTCGACAACCTGGGCAAGCTCGACCGCCTCGTCGTCGCCGTGGTCGCCGGGCCCGCGCTCGGCGCGGGCAGCATCCTGGCCGCCGGGTGCGACATGGTCCTGGCCGGCGCCAGCGCGAAGTTCGGACACCCCGAGATCAAGGGCGGCGTGTTCAACCCGATGGCCGCCGCGCTCCTGCCCCGGCTCGTCGGGCGAAAGCGCGCCTTCGAGTTGATCCTCGGAGGCGTCACGATCACGGCCGCGGAGGCCGAGCGTATCGGCCTCATCAGCCGCGCCGTCCCCGACGAGAAGCTCGAGGCCGAGGCGGCCGCCCTCGTCCAGCGTTACCAGGACGGCAGCGCCCCGATCCTGCAGCTCACGCGGCGCGCGATCGCCACCGGCCTGGACCAGCCGCTGGCCGATGCGATCCGCAATGCCGAGGACATCTACCTCAACCAGCTCATGTCCACCGAGGACGCCGAGGAAGGCCTGAAGGCGATCATGGAGAAGCGCAAGCCGGTCTGGAAGGACCGCTGATGGCGCGCTGGCGCTCGGACGGCTGGGTGCAGGTGGCGGAGACGGGCCAGCCCTACGAAGGAGAGCTGATCGCATTGCGCCTCCGGGCCGCGGGAATCGAGGCGAAGGTGGTGGACCAGACCTTCCGGCAGGAGCCGCTGCCGAGCGTGCGCTCGTTCGCGGTCGTGCGCGTGCTGGTCCCGGACGGCGAGGAGGAGCGCGCGCGCGAGGCCCTGGCCCGGCCGGCCGATCTTCCCGCGGAGGCCAGCGATGTCCCCGAGGCCGACGAGGAATAGCCATGATCTCATTCGACCTGTCCGAGGAGCACCGCGCGGTCGAGCAGACCGTCCGCGACTGGGCGGGCCGCGAGGTGGCCCCGAAGATCCACGACCTCGACCGTGAGCACCGCTTCGAGCGGGGCTTCCTCAAGGGCATGGCCGACCTGCACCTGCTCGGCATCTGCATCCCCGAGGAGTGGGGCGGGGCGGGGATGGACTACCTGAGCCTCGGGGTGGTGTGCGAGGAGCTCGAGTACGTGGACACCCATCTGCGCGTGATCATGTCCGTGCACGTCGGCCTCAACTGCATGACCGTGTGGTGCTGGGGCAGCGACGACCAGAAGAAGAAGTACCTGGCCCCCCAGGCGCGGGGGGAGAAGATCGCCACCTACGGGCTCACCGAGCCCAACGCGGGGAGCGATGCGGTCGGCATCCAGTCGACCGCCGTGCGCAAGGGCGACCGCTACGTTCTCAACGGCGAGAAGGTGTGGATCAGCCTCGCCGACGTCGCCGACCACTTCATCGTCTTCGCGTGGACCGACCAGGAGAAGAAGAAGAACCGGGACCACAAGGGGCTCAGCGCCTTCATCGTGGAGCGGGCGTTCAAGGGCTTCAGCTCGTACACGATCAAGGAGAAGTGGGGCATCCTGGCCGGCAACACGGGCGGGTTCTCCATGGACAACATGGAGGTGCCGGCGGAGAACCGGCTCGGGCAGGAAGGCGAGGGGTTCGGGATCGCCATGTTCGCGCTCGAGAACGGCCGCTACACGGTGGCCTCGGGCGCCACCGGACTCATCCGCGCGTGCCTGGACGCGTCCGTCAAGTACGCCCGGGAGCGCAAGACGTTCGGCAAGGCCATCGGCGAGCACCAGCTCGTGAAGGAGATGATCGCCGAGATGGTCTCGGACTACGACGCGGCCCGCCTGCTCTGGCTGCGGGCAGGCTGGCTCAAGAACGAGGGCCGCCGCAACACGCGCGAGACGTCGCTCGCGAAGTGGTTCGCCACCGTGAAGAGCGAGCGGGCCGCCTCCGACTGCGTGCAGATCCACGGCGGGAACGGGTACTCCGACGAGTACCCGGCCGGCCGCTTCTACCGCAACTCCAAGGCCGCCGTCATCTACGAAGGGACCCGCGAGATCCACAAGGTCATGCAGGCGGACTACGCCCTGGGCTTCCGGCAGGACAAGCCACGCCGGGTCGAGCTGCCCCCCTACAAGCGGTGAACGGATTCAACGCGGAGAACGCGGCGAACGAACGAAGAGGATCGATTCTTTCCTCCGCGCCCTCTCCGTTACCTCCGCGTCCTCCGCGTTAAGAGGAAATAGCCCATGCATCGAGACGACCTGTTCCTGGAGTTCGTGAGGGTGGTGGAGAGGGCGGCCATGGCCGCCGCCCGCACCATGGGCCAGGGAGACCGCAAGTACTCCGACCAGGTGGCGGTCGAGTCGATGCGCAAGGAGATGGAGAGCGTCGACATCGACGGCACGATCGTGATCGGTGAGGGCGAGCGGGACGAGGCGCCCATGCTCTACATCGGCGAGAAGGTCGGCCGCGGCGGCTTCCCGGTCGACATCGCCGTCGACCCGCTGGAGGGCACGAACCTGTGCGCCACCGGCACGCCCAACGCCATCGCCGTCATCGCCGCCGCCGAGAAGGGCGGCCTCTTGAACGCGCCCGACATCTACATGGAGAAGCTCGTCGTGGGGCCGTCGTCCAAGGGCAAGGTCGACATCAACGCCCCGGTGGAGGACAACCTCAAGGCGCTCGCCAAGGCGCTCGACCGCGAGGTCCACGACCTGGTGATCATCGTGCTCGACCGGCCCCGCCACGAGCGGCTCATCGCCGACATCCGCAAGGCGGGGGCGCGCATCCGGCTCATCAGCGACGGCGACCTCTCCGCCGGGATCTCGGCCGCGGTCGTGGGCACCGGAGTACATGCGGTCATGGGGACGGGCGGCGCGCCGGAGGGTGTCCTCACCGCGGCGGCCATGAGGTGCCTGAACGGCGAGATCCAGGGCAAGCTGGTCATGACCAAGCCCGCCGACCGCGAGCGCCTGAAGAAGATGGGGATCACCGACCTGGAGAAGGTCTACCGCACCGAGGACCTGGCCCCCGGCCCCAGCGTCATCTTCGCGGCCGCCGGCGTGACCGACGGCGCCCTGCTCAAGGGCGTCCGGTTCTTCGGAGACGGCTTGCGTACCCATACCCTGGTGATGACGACGGTGCCCCACCAGGTCCGCTTCATCGACACGATCCACGCCAAGGACGACCCCGACGTCAAGATCCGCTTCTGACGTTCAGGCCCTGTGAGGGCCCCCACAGACGGCGAGCGTTCAAATCGAGCACCATGGAACGCTTACTGGATCCTCGCGTCCAAGTTTTCCTGATGGCTTTCCCCGGTTGTCTCCTCCGACCCCCCTGGCAGCCGGCGGAGTGTAGTCCCCTCCATGACTTACTCGCCGGAGCCTCATTTTCTGCTTGACATAGAGGGGGACGTCTGCTAGCTTCAGCCAGCACTTTAACTATTTTTTGTAAGTCAGTATCGCCTCGTAAGTTTCGTTTCGGGGGGGCCAGTTGGCGCATCGGGGACGAGTGATCGAGGATAACCGCCGTCTGTAAAGAGAGAGGCTGGCTTGGCGCTCTTCGGAAAGAAAAAGGGCCTTGTGGGCGTGGATATAGGTTCATCGGCTATCAAGGTGGTTGAGCTGAGGCCCGGCGGCAAGGGCGGCAACGAGTACCAGCTCGCCAACCTGGGCCTCGAGCCGCTTCCGCCCGAGGCCATCGTCGACGGAGCCATCATGGACTCGGGCGCGGTCATCGACGCCATCCAACGGCTCTTCACGGCGCAGAAGATCAAGACGAGCGAGGTCGCCACCAGCGTCTCCGGCAATGCAGTGATCGTCAAGAAGATCAGCCTCCCCCAGATGACCACCGAGGAGCTGGCCGAGTCGATCCACTGGGAAGCCGAGCAGTACATCCCTTTCGACATCCAGGACGTCTCGCTGGACTACGAGGTCGTGGAAGGCGGCGGCTCGGGCGGAAACATGGACGTGCTGCTGGTGGCGGTGAAGAAGGACAAGATCGGCGACTACACCTCGGCCATCAGCCAGGCGGGCAAGAACCCCTCGATCGTGGACGTGGACGTCTTCGCCCTCCAGAACTGCTACGAGGTGAACTACGGCATCGACGCCGGGCGCGTCGTCGCGCTGCTGAACGTGGGCGCCTCCATCATGAACATCAACATCACCAAGGGCGCCACGTCCATCTTCAACCGCGACATCGCGGTCGGCGGCAACCAGTACACCGACGCCATCCAGAAGGACCTGAACCTCTCGTTCGACCAGGCCGAGGCGCTGAAGAAGGGCGCGCGGGTGGAGGGAGCCAACCCCGACAACCTGCAGCCGATCCTGCAGGCCGTTTCCGAGAACATCGCCCTCGAGATCCAGAAGACCTTCGACTTCTTCAAGGCCACGAGCTCCGAGGACCGCATCGACCGCATCTTCCTCTCCGGGGGCACGGCCAAGGTGAAGGGGCTGCAGGAGCTGCTGGCCGACCGCTTCGACGCGGGGGTGGAGTTGCTCAACCCGTTCAACAGCGTCACCTACAACCCACGTGACTTCGACCCGGACTTCATCAGCGACATTGGCCCCCAGGCCGCCATCGCCGTGGGGCTGGCGGCCCGAAAGGTGGGGGATCGATGATCCGCGTCAACCTCCTCGCCCCCGAGCGGCCGACCAAGACGAAGAAGGCCCGGTCGGTGTCGGTCGCCCCCGGCGCGGTGCAGGTCTACCTCTTCCTGGCCCTCTTCGCGGGGGGCGCGCTCGTGGTCTGCGCCGCCCTCTGGTGGTACGAGTCCACCAAGATCAAGAAGCTCGACGCCGACATCGCGACCGCGGAGCAGCGCCAGCGCGAGCTGCAGGCGATCAAGGTCCAGGTCGACGCCCTGGAAGCGAAGCGCCGGACCTTCCAGCAGAAGGTGGACCTCATCGAGCGCCTCAAGGCCGCGCAGTCGGAGCCCGTCCATCTGCTGGACGAGATCTCGAAGAACCTTCCCGACTTCGTGTGGCTGACGTCGCTGGACCAGGCGGGGCCGATCGTCAAGCTCTCGGGGCAGAGCAGCGGGTACACCTCCGTCGCCGACTTCATCAGCGCGCTGCAGCGGAGCGGCTATTTCCCGCTCGTGGACCTCGTCTCCAGCGCGGAGAACAACAACATCGTGACCTTCACCCTGCAGGCTAACTTCAAGAGCCCGGAAGTGGCGGCCAGGGAAGCCGCCGCCGCCGCCCGGCCTCCCATCCCGGGGTCGACCCCGGCCAGGCCGTAGGCGGGGAAAGGAAAGATGGCGGACAACGCACTCACGAAGCTCTCGCTCGGCGGACAGCTCGGCGTCTCCGTGGCCGCCGCCGTCGTCATCGGGGTGGCCTTCTACTACGGGTACTTCTCGGCCGCCCGGGAGGAGGAGAACACGAAGAGCGCGAAGCTCGAAGGGCTTCGGCAGGAGATCCGGCAGCTGGAGGTGACCGCCAACAAGCTCCAGGAGTTCCAGCGCGAGGTCGCGCAGCTGGAGGCCAAGCTCGAGACGCTCAAGCGGATCCTGCCTCCCGAGAAGGAAACCCCCGACCTGATGAGGAAGGTGCAGGCGCTGGCCTCGCAGTCCAACCTCACGATCAAGAACTTCACGCCCAGCGCGGTCATCAACCGCGATTTCTACCAGGAATGGCCGATCAACATGGCCGTCGACGGCAGCTACCACAACCTGGGGATGTTCTTCGACCGCGTCAGCCGCCTCTCGCGGCTGGTGAACATCGGGAACCTCAAGATCGCCAACAAGGGCGAGCAGACCGTGAGCAACACGATCTCGGCCCAGTGCGTCGCGACGACCTTCGTATACGTGGAACCTTCCCCGCCGCCAGTGCGGCCCGGTGCGGCGCCGGCCCCGACCGGAGCCCGCTGATGAGCCGCCCGGCGACGCTCGCGCTCTTGATCCTGGCCCTGGGTGTGGCCGGGGCCGCACCCGCCCTCGCCCAGGCACCGGCGGCGCCTCCCTCTCCGGCGTCCCCCGCCGCCGACAGCCTGAAGTCGATCGGGACGGACGTGCCGGGCTCCTCCGAGGGCTACACCTACAACCCGATGGGCCGCCGGGATCCCTTCGTGAGCCTGTTGAAGCCGGTGTCGCCTGACCAGGGCCCCAAGACGAGGCGGCCGGGCATGGAAGGCTTCCTGATCCAGGAGGTGGCGCTCAAGGGCATCGTGAAGACCCCCAAGGGCTACATCGCGATGCTCCTGGGAACCGACGGCAAGTCGTACTTCGTGGGCGTCGGCCAGCGCCTCTTCGATGGCGTGGTGACCGCCATCGACGCGACCACGGTGACCTTCCGGCAGGAGGTGACGGACCCCCTGTCGACCGTGAAGAGCCGCGACGTGAAGAAGACCCTGTATCCGTCCGAGGAGGCGAGGCAATGAGAGCCAAGCTGGCGTGGGCGCTCCTGCTGGCCGTGCTGTTTACGGCCGGGACGGGCGCGCCCGCATGGGCCCAGGACCGGGGCCCCGCAGCGATCACCGAGATCAGGCAGGAGAGCAACGATCGCTCGACCCGCCTCACGGTCGATTGCACGGGCCCCCTGGCCTACACCTACTACAGCCCCGACCCGCTGACGCTGGTGGTGGACATCCCGGAGATGGACGCCTCCCGGGTGCCGACCCGCGTCAACGTGGGTACGAAAGAGGTTGAGTCGGTGCGGGTCACCAGCATGGCGCGCGCCGACGGACGCAGCCTGGCGAGGCTCGAAGTTCGCCTTGCGAGCCTGGTTCCCTACCAGATCTTCTCCAAGGACAAGAGCCTGAACCTCGTGTTCGAGCGGGCGGCGGAAGCCGCCGCCCGGCCGGTGGAGACGCCGGCCGCGAAGGCCGAAGAGCCGGCGGCCAAGGTGGCGGCCGCCGCGCCTGAGCCCGTTCCCGCGGCCCCCGCCCCCGCGGCGCCGGCGCCGCCGACCCACCCCACGGGCCCCCGCGCCCAGCGCATCCTGGGCGTCACTCGCGGAACCGACGTGGGACAGCTGTCCTTCACGATCAGGGCCGACGGGACCCTGCGGTACCAGGACTTCTTCCTGGGCAATCCGGACCGGCTGGTCGTCGATTTCGTCGACGTCGTGAGCCGCGCCGCCCTCCGCAACATGGAGGTGAACGAGGGACCGGTGCGCAAGGTGCGCCTCGCGCAGTTCAGCGCCGCGTCGCCGAAGGTGGCCCGCCTGGTGCTGGACCTCTCGGCCCGCGCGCCCTATCGGATCGTCGAGGGCAGCGACGGGTTGAAGATCGTCTTCGGCGAAGGCGAGGCCCCGCATCCGGCGGCGCTGGCCGCCCTGCGCAACGACAATGACGCCGCGGTCGACGCCGCCCAGGGTCCGGCGGCCGAGGCCGCCCCCGCGCCCCAGATCCTGCCCGCCCCCGCGCCGCTGCTTCCGGCCCCGCTTCCGGATCCGCAGGAGCCGGCCGCGCCGGTCACGCCCGAGAGCTTCCAGGCGCGCACGCCCACGCCGGGAGAGAAGATCTACACCGGCCACCCGATCAGCCTCGACTTCAAGGACGGGGACCTGCAGGACATCTTCCGGCTCTTCGCGGACATCAGCGGCCTGAACATCGTGGTGAACCCGGGTGTCAGCGGCAAGGTGACGCTGAAGCTCAACGAGGTGCCGTGGGACCAGGCCCTCGACCTGATCCTGAAGGCCAACGGGCTGGGTTACACCCTCGAAGGCAATGTGATCCGGATCGCGCGGCTGGCCGACCTCCAGAAGGAGGAGCAGGACCGGCGCAAGCTCGAGGAAGAGAAGGCCCTCGCGGGCAACCTCGAGGTCTGGAACAAGACCCTGTCCTACGCCAAGGCCACCGAGCTGCAGGACACCGTGAAGAAGGTGGCGCTCTCCGCCCGGGGGACGATCACGCTCGATCCGCGCACGAACACGATGATCATCACCGACCTGCCCGCGAACCTCGCCAAGGCCCGGGACCTCATCGCGGACCTGGACCGGGCCACGCCCCAGGTCGAGATCGAGGCCCGGATCGTGGTCACCAGCCGCAACTTCACCCGTGACCTGGGCATCCAGTGGGGATTCAACCACGTCCAGACCCCGCAGTTCGCCAACACCACGAACCTGACCTTCCCGAACTCCATCATCATCAACGGCGGAGCGGTCCCGAGCTCGGGCGGGATAAGCCCCGACGCCGGCGCTCAGTCCTCGGCGGCGGGCATCGGCGCCGCCGGCCGGGGCTACGCGGTCAACCTGCCCGCGGCCGGCTTCAATTCCGGCATCGGGATCTCGCTCGGCAACATCCTCGGCAACTTCAACCTCGATGTGGCCTTGACGGCTCTCGAGCAGCAGGGCCGCGGCCGGGTGCTCTCGACCCCGAAGGTGACCACCCAGAACAACCACGCCGCGGAGATCAAGCAGGGCGTCCAGATCCCGATCCAGACCGTCGCCAACAACACGGTGACGGTCACCTTCAAGGACGCCGTGCTCACGCTCAAGGTCACGCCCCAGATCACCGAGGCGAACACCGTCATCCTGGATCTGAACGTCGAGAACAACACGCCCGACCTGGCCAACCGGGTCAACGGCATCCCGCCGATCAACACCCAGTCCGCGACGACGCAGGTGCTGGTGAGGGACGGGGCCACCGCGGTGATCGGCGGCATCTTCCAGAGCAACGAGCAGAGCTCCCAGTCCTCGACCCCGTTCCTGGGGCGCTTGCCGCTCCTGGGCTACCTGTTCCGCAACCGGTTCGTGAGCAACACCAACAACGAGCTGCTCCTCTTCATCACGCCCCGGATCATAAAGAGCTGACGGAGGAATGCTGACGATGCACGCAGTCGAAGCCAGGTTCCCGATGCGATCGGGGAGGAGACTCATGAACGCAAAGGTCCTCGTCATGGCGCTCGGCGCTCTCGCCATGGTCGGATGCACGCCCGACTGGGCCAAGAACGGCGACGCCCCCGTGGTGCTCCTGATGACCGCGATCAACAACGGCTCGCCGCTCAGCTCCGACCTCAGCATCTCCACCGGCGCCGTCTGCCCGGACATCGTTCCGCTTCGTCTGGAGAACCACTTCAAGAACCCGAACGTGACGATCACGGGCTTCCGGCACGACTTCACGGTCGAGAGGTACGAGGTGCGCTACTTCCGGTCCGACGGCCGCAACACGGAAGGGGTCGACGTGCCCTACCGGATCAGCGGCAACGTCGCGCAGGAGGTCATCGAGGAGAGCACGGCCACGCTGCAGCTCGAGGTCGTCCGGCGGCAGGCCAAGCTCGAGCCGCCCCTCGCCAACCTCGCCGGGGCGAACCCGCCCGTCCTCACCATGTTCGCCGAAGTGACGCTTCACGCGCGCACCACCACCGGCCAGACGACGAACCCGGTCTCGGCGCGGCTCCATATCGATTTCGCCCAGTTCGACGACGACGTGACCACCTGTCCCGTCGCCCAGTGAGCGGAGCCTCTCATGCGATCTGCGAGTGCAATGAGCGAGGAAGGCCTATGACGCGGAACGATAGCAGGGCCCGGGGCCGCCGCCGGCTCCGGACGTGGGCAGGCATCGGCCTGGTCGTGGCCTACGCCGGCTGCGGTTTCGACGGGGTCGAGGTTCCGGAGCTCATCGGACCGTCGGAGCAAGGCACGTCGATCGCGCTCACCGCGAGCCCCGACGTAATGGTGGCGGACGGGTTCAGCACCTCCCTCGTCACCGCGACCGTCCGCGACCAGAACGGGCAGCCCGCGGCGGGCCGCGACATCTTCTTCGCGATATCGGACGCGAGCGGAAACTTCGCCGACATCGGCACGCTGCGCTCGCTGTCCACGGGCGTCGACGTGGGGACGGGGCTCCTGGTGCGGACCAACGCCCAGGGCATCGCCGCCGTCGTCTACGAGGCGCCCGCCCGCACCGACGCCACCGCAAACCAGAAGGTGCGCGTGAGTGCCCGCCCGGTCGGGACTGATGCCACGTCCGCTCTTTACCGCAGCGTCGCCATCGAGCTGCGCTCGGCCGAGTCGCGGTTGTTCCCGCAGGGTGGGAAAACGACTCCAAGCTGCAGCTTCGTCGTCCAGACCACGGGCAAGTCGACCTGCACGACGGTCAGCAGCTGCACGATCCCGATCAACACGTCGGTCCTCTTCCAGTCCACGGCGTTCTCCGCGGGCGGAACGATCATCCGCTACTTCTGGAGCTTCGGGAACGGCAAGACTGCGGACCATCCGGACGTGTCGACGTCCTACAGCATCGCGGGCACATATACCGTCACCCACCTCGTCACCGACAACACCGGAGGACAGGCGGCCTGCCAGGCGACGATCACCGCCCAGTAGCGGCGGCGTAGAGGTGCCATAGCTTGTGGGATAGAGTGATGGGGCGGGCAGCAATGCCCGCCCCATTTCCATGAAGAAGAGCGTTCTTGGCCTCTAACCCGCGCATCGAGGACCTTCGCAGGAGGCTCGACAGGGAGCCGGGCTCGCGTCTGTTCGCGCAGCTCGCCGAAGAGCTGCGCAAGGACGGCGACCTGGAGGAGGCGATCCGCGTCTCGCGCGAGGGCCTGCAGAAGCACCCGGCCTATCCGTCCGCGCGCATGACGCTGGGCCGCGCCCTGCTCGACACCGGCGACATCGCCGCCGCCCGGACCGAGTTCGAGATCGTCCTCAAGGGTGCCCCCGACAACATCCTGGCCAGTCGATTCCTCGGGGAATGCCTGGAGGGGGTCGGCGACCTCGCCGGCGCGCGTGACCGCTTCAAGGCGACGCTCGCCCTGGCCCCGGGCGACAAGGTGGTCACCGCCCACCTGCAGGAGGTGGAGGCGAAGCTCAAGAAGGCGGCGCCCGCGGGGGCCGCACCCGCGGCCACGGGAATCCCGCGGGGCCGTGAGGAACCGGCGGAAGCGCCGATCCCGCTCTCCCGGGTGGACGAGCCAATGGAGCTGGAGCGCTCGGCCGAGGCCCGCACCATCGCTTCCCGGCCCCAGCCCGGGCCTTCTCCCGAGTCGACGGTGTTGATGTCCGCGACGCCGGCGCGGCCACCGGCACCGCCCGCGCCGCCCGCCCCGCCGGCCCGTCCGGCGGCGAACGATGAGGGAGACGCACCGCCCATTCCGCTCGTCGCGGCCGAAGAGGACTTCGAGCTGGAGCGGCCGTACGGAGCACCGGACCCGAGCGCGCCGCCGGCGCCGTCCGCGCCCGCGGCGCACACCGCCGCGGCCACCGCCGGCGGGTTCGAGTCATCCGGTCCCGCCGCCGAGTTCGAGTTCGACCTCGCGCCGGAAGGCGGGGTGGCGGGCGCGGCGCCGGAACCCTGGGAACCGTCCCCGGCGGCCACGGTCCGCCTGCCCGAGCCCGTGCCGGAGCCCGAGGCCGAGCCGCCGATCCCACGCCCGCCGCCGGCCATCGCGGCGCCCGTGCCGCCGCCGCCGATGCCCGTTCCCCCGCCCCCGCCCCGGGAGCGCGAAGCGATCCCGCAGACCGAGGTCCCCGAGCGAGCCGCCGCGCCGCCGCTCCCGCCACCGGTCTTCGCTCCGACCCCGCCCCCGCCGCCTCGGATGGACGTCGCTCCGGCTCCGGAGGCCGACGAGCTGACGTCTTCGACGCTGGCCGAGCTGTATTTCAACCAGGGCTTCACCGACAAGGCCATCGAGGTCTATCGCCAGCTCCTTCAGCGCGAGCCCGGCAACCAGCGTGGCCGCACGCGGCTCGCCGAGCTCGAGGCGCTGGAGCGGCGGCTCGCGGAAGAAGAAACGCGCGCCGCCGGGGCCGCGGGCGGCGGCCCGGCGGATGCGGCGGCGGGACGACGTCAGGCCATCGAGCGGACGATCGCGCGCCTCGAAGGCCTCCTGGCCGCCCTCCGGAAGGAGTAGACGTGAGCGCCTTCTCCGACACGCTCAAGCAGGTGGCCGCCCGCGTACCCGAGACGCAGCTCCTCATCGTGATGGGTACGGACGGCATTCCGATCGAGAAGCTCGTGGTCCGCCCGGCCGCGAACCTGGAAGCGGTGGCCGCCGAGTTCACGTCTCTGCTCAAGTCGGGAGTGGCCGTGGCCGCGGACACCGGGCTCGGCCAGCTGAAAGAGCTGTCCGTCGTCACCGAGAAGATGATCGCCCTTCTCGTTGCGATCACGCCGGAGTACTTCCTGTTCGCCGGGCTCGCGCCGGGGGCGCTCATGGGGAGGGCGCGCTTCGCGCTGCGCGTGGCCGGCATCGCGCTCGAGCGCGAGTTTGTCTAGGAGAGGAAACAGAGCCAAGGCTGCGAGCGGAGCGGGATTGACTCCCGCGAAGCGAGCGGGGGGTTTGGGGGGTGCGCCGCTAGCACCCCCCAGCTCAATGACGAGCGGAGCGGGATTGACTCCCGCGAAGCGAGCGGGGGGTTTGGGGGGTGCGCCGCTAGCACCCCCAGCTCAATGACGAGCGGAGCGGGATTGACTCCCGCGAAGCGAGCGGGGGGTTTGGGGGGTGCGCCGCTAGGATCCCCCAGCTCAATGACGAGCGGAGCGGAATTCACTTCCGCGCAGCGAGCGGGGGTTCAAGGGGGCGCGCCGCTAGCGCCCCCTTGCTCACCAACGATTGACAACCCGTTGCGGCGGGGCAAATAATACTTCTTTCTGCGAGCTCAGGACGCATCCCCAGAGTAGAGGAGAGACATTTGGACCTCAGGGAGCTCAAGGAGATCCTCCAGATCCTCGAAGAGAAGGAGATCACCGAGTTCGAGCTGGAGGAGGAGGGCATGAAGCTGCGGATCCGCAAGGCCGCCGCCTCTCCCAACCATTCGTCCGGCTCCGCGGCGCCGCTTTCCCTCGTTCCCACCGTGATCCCCTCGTCCCCGAACGTCACCGGTCCCGTCCCGCTGGCGCCGGCCCCCGCGGTGGAGGCCTCTTCGCCCGTCCCCACCGCGGAGGAGCAGGGCCTGGTGACGGTGAAGAGCCCGATCGTGGGCACGTTCTATCGCGCGCCCGACCCCGGCTCGCCTCCCTTCGTGAACGTGAGCGACCACGTGCGCGTGGGCCAGGTCCTCTGCATCATCGAAGCGATGAAGCTGATGAACGAGATCGAGGCGGAGGTGGCGGGGGAGATCGTCAAGGTCCACCACGAGAGCGGGCAGCCCGTCCAGTACGGCGAGCCTCTGTTCGTCATACGGCCCGACTAATCAACGCGATGCCCCAGCGCGGGTGCTCCGCCAGTGTTCGGCCGCCGAAGCCGGAGCGTTTCCTCTACGGCGCGCGCCGGATTGATTCTGGCGCGCGCGCATTGATGACGCCCCGCGCGCAGACGAAGGCGGCCGCATCCAGTTGATGTTCCGCAAAGTCTTGATCGCGAACCGGGGGGAGATCGCCCTCCGCGTGATGTGGGCGTGCAAGGAGCTGGGGATCAAGACCGTCGCCGTCTACTCCGAGGCGGACGCGGGCAGCCTCCACGTGCGCTTCGCGGACCAGGCGGTGTGCATCGGCCCTCCGCGCAACGTCGATTCCTACCTGAACATCCCCGCCATCATCAGCGCCGCGGAGATCACGGGCGCCGACGCGATCCATCCTGGGTACGGGTTCCTCTCCGAGTCGAGCTACCTGGCCGAGATCTGCGAGGCGTGCAACATCAAGTTCATCGGCCCCGGGCCGCAGGCCATCCGGCTGATGGGGGACAAGAGCCGTGCGAAGAAGACCATGGCCCGCGCCGGGGTGCCGATCATCCCCGGCTCGCCGGGGGTGGTGGAGGACGAGGAGAAGGCGGTCAAGACCGCCCGCGAGGTCGGCTACCCCGTCATCCTCAAGGCGTCGGCGGGGGGTGGCGGCCGGGGGATGCGCGTCGTCCGCAACGCGGCCGAGCTGGCGCCTGCGTTCCGGGCGGCCCAGGCGGAGGCGGCGGCCGCCTTCGGCGTGCCCGACGTCTACATCGAGAAGTACGTGGACGCCCCCCGGCACATCGAGATCCAGATCATGGCCGACTCCAAGGGCAACATCGTCCATCTCGGGGAGCGGGAGTGCTCGATCCAGCGCCGCCACCAGAAGCTGGTCGAGGAGGCGCCGTCCACCGTGGTCGGGGAGAGGCTGCGCCGGCGCATGGGGCAGGCGGCGGTGGAGGCCGCCCGGGCCGTCCAGTACGTGAACGCGGGCACGATCGAGTTCCTCCTCGACGCCTCCGGCAACTACTACTTCATGGAGATGAACACGCGGATCCAGGTCGAGCACGGCGTGACGGAGCTCGTCACCGGGCGTGACCTCGTGAAGGAGCAGATCCAGATCGCGGCCGGGGAGCCGCTCTCTTTCGCGCAGAAGGACTTCCTGTTCGACGGCCACGCCATCGAGTGCCGGATCAACGCCGAAGATCCCGTCACCTTCGCGCCGTCCCCCGGCATCATCCGAAACCTCAACCTGCCCGGGGGCCCCGGCGTGCGCGTCGACACCTTCATCCACAACGGCTGCGAGATCCCGCCCTACTACGACAGCCTCATCGCCAAGCTCATGGTCCACGGCCGGGACCGCGCGGAGGCGATCGCCCGCATGCGGCGCTGCCTCGACGTGATGGTGGTGGAAGGGATCAAGACCAACTGCGCCCTGCATCGCCGGATCCTGGACGATCCCGACTTCCAGGCCGGCCGCATCGACACGCGCTTCATGGAGCGGTTCCAGCCCGCGAAGAAGGTCGCGGCCGCCGGTCCCTGAGGTGGCGCGCCCGCTGCCGCCGCGCCCGTTCCTCTATCCGATCGTCGACGTCGCGGCGCTGGGGGAGCGCGCCGTGGGAAGCGTGGTCGCCGCCCTCGCCGCCGGCGGCGCGAAGGTCGTCCAGTTCCGGGGCAAGGGCCTTCCCGACCGGCGCTTCCTGGAGCTGGCCGCCGAGGCGCTGTCCGCCGCCCGTGCCGGCGGAGCCGCGCTCGTCGTCAACGACCGCCCCGACGTGGCCCTCATCCTCGGCGCGGACGGCGTGCACCTGGGCCAGGACGATCTCGATCCCCGCGCGGTCCGCACGCTTCTGCCCGCCGGAACCCTCCTCGGCATCTCGACGCACGACCTGGAGCAGCTCGGGCGCGCGGCCGGCGAGCCCGTCGACTACGTCGCCATCGGACCCGTGTTCCCGACCCGCAGCAAGGCGGCGCCCGACCCCGTGGTGGGGTTGGCGACGGTGAGGAAGGCGCGCGCCGTGGCCGAGGGGTGTCTCGTCGCGATCGGCGGGATCACCGAGGAGAACGCCCGCTCGGTAGTGGACGCGGGGGCGGACGGGGTGGCGGTGATCTCGGCCGTGCTCGGACACGAAGATCTCTCCGCCGCCGTGCGGCGGCTCGACGTGGCCATCGGAGCCGGCCGCTGACGGAGCCCGCGCGGCGCCGCGGCCGCATCCTCGTCCTCGTCTTGGGTATCCTGGCCCTCTTCGCGGCGCAATACAGGCTGGTACGCGACACCAACTTCCAGGGCGCCGACGAATGGCTGCACCTGTCGCTGCTCTCCCGCGGCATCGTCGACTTCCCCTACGCCAACCGGCCGCTGATGCTGCTCTGGAGCCTGCCCGCGATGGCGCTCCACCCCCACTCCCTCCGCGCATTCTGGGTGGCGCACGGGACGTACCTGGCCCTGACCGCCGTGCTGACGTTCTTCATCACGCGGCGGTTCCTGCCCGGGCAGCAGGGTGTCGCCTTCCTGGCCGGGGTCTTCACGGCCACGTGGGTACCGCTGGACTTCACCCGCCTCAGCACGCTCGTCTTCACGGCGTACTCGGGGCTGGCCTTCGGCACGATGCTCGCTGTCTTCCTCTTCGTCGAGTCGTGGTTCCGGCGCTCGATCCCATGGCTCCTCGCCGCCGCGGTCACGGCCTTCGTGACGATGCGGGGATTCGAGGGCGCGATCCCGCTGCTGGCGCTGGCGCCGGTGGCGCTGGCGGGCGGGGCTCGGGGCAGCGACCCGCGCCGCCGGTGGTGGCTCATCGTCTGGGCGGCCGTGATGGTCCTCGGCATCGCCCTTGCCGTTTGGCCCATCGTGGCGCGCCGGCCGGAGGCGGCCTATCAGACCTCGATCCTGTCCCTCGACCTGTCCCCGCTCCCGTTCGTCAGGCGTCTGCTTCTCCAGCTCGGCTACGGGCTGCTGCCGCTGTTCACGACCCCGCCCGGGAGCCTCTCGCACCGGGCGATCCTGCCCGCAGCCGGGTTTGCGCTGGCATTTGCCGCGGGGCAGGGCGCCGCTTCGCCCGCCGCGGACCGGCCGCGTCGGCGCAGGGCGCTGGCGCTCGCCGGGCTGGCCGGCCTGCTCGCGTCGGCGCTGGCCTACGCGCTCTTTGCCCTGAGCCCGCAGATCAACGGTCCCTTGCGCACCCACTTCTTCGCGGCTCCGGGCCTGGGCCTCTTGCTCGCCTCCGTCGTCGGCCTCATCGCTGGCCTGCCCCTGGGTCGGGCGGGGCCGGTGCTCGGCGGCCTCGCGGGCGTGTGGATCGTGGCCCTCGGGACGACGCACGTGGCCGCCATGCAGGGCTACTGGGACCGCTTCAACCCGTTGTGGGGACAGGCGCATACGCTGTCCGAGCTGACGCGGCAGGCGCCGGGGCTGCGGCCGCACACGCTCGTGGTGCTCGTGGACGAGACCGGCGACTGGCAAACGACGTTCTCGTTCCGCCATGCCGCACAATACACGTACGGCGACGACGTGCTCGGCTACGCGGCGGGAACCCCGGACCTGTTCTATCCCACCCGCGTCGGCCCCGACGGCATCCACATCGAGCCGTGGCCGGTGATCCGCGGCCCGTGGCGGTCGCCGCCTACGCGGCACCGCTTCGACGAGTTGGTCGTCGTGCGCCATGACCGCTCGGGCATCGTCTCCATCCTGGACGAGTGGCCCGCCGCCGCGCTACCCCCGCTACCCGCGGGCACCGTCTACGCGCCGCGCGCCCGCATCGTCACCGCGACCGAAGCGCCGCCGCTCCGCTCGCGCGCGGTGCTGGCCGAAGCCGCGGCGGGCGCCCCTTCCCGCTGAGTTATCATCCTCGGGCATGGGCAGCGCCCGGGTGCTCGACGGGGCCGCGACCGCGCGGGCGATCAAGGAGGAGCTGAAGGCGGACGTGGCCTCGCTCGCCTCTCGCCGCGTGAGGCCCGGCCTGGGCGTCCTGCTCGTCGGCGACGATCCTGCCTCGGCCGTCTACGTCCGCAGCAAGACACGGGCCTGCGAGGAGCTGGGGCTGCACCACGAGACGGCGGCGCTGCCGGCGTCGGCGTCGACGCTGGAAGTGATGGCGCGGGTCGACGACTACAACCGCCGCCCGGAGATCGACGGCATCCTCGTCCAGCTCCCGCTGCCGCCGCAGGTGGACACCGAGCGGGTGCTGCGCCTGGTGAGCCCCGCGAAGGACGTCGACGGGTTCCATCCCGAGAACGTCGGGCTCCTCGTTCAGAAGCGGCCGCGCTTCGTGGCCTGCACGCCGGCGGGGATCATGGAGCTGCTGCGTCGAGAGGGCATCTCCGTCGCCGGCCAGCGCGCGGTCGTCGTGGGGCGGAGCGACATCGTGGGCAAGCCCATGGCCCTGCTCCTCCTCCACGCGGACGCGACGGTGACCGTCTGCCACTCCAAGACCCGCGATCTCGCCTCCGTCACCCGCGAGGCGGACCTGCTGGTGGCCGCCATCGGGCGCGCGGGCCTCGTGCGCGCCGAGCACGTCAAGCCCGGGGCGGTGGTGGTGGACGTGGGGATGAACCGCATCGAGGACGCCGCGCAGGCGCGGGAGCTGGCGGGCGAGGAGCGGGCCGAGCAGGTCGCGCGCAAGGGCTACGTCCTCGTGGGGGACGTGCACGCCCCGTCGGTGCGGGAGGTGGCCGGCGCGCTGACGCCGGTGCCGGGCGGTGTCGGACCCCTGACGATCGCCCTCCTCATGAAGAACACCGTGAAGGCCGCGGAAAGGCTACGCGCATCCTGAGGGTCGGCCTCACCGGCGGAATCGCCTGCGGGAAGTCGTACGTCCTGCGCCGGCTCGCCGCGGCCGGACTGGCAACGCTGGACCTCGACGAGGTCGCCCACGAGGTGATGGCACCCGGCGGCGCGGCCCACGCGGACGTCGTCACGGAGTTCGGATCCGGCATCCTGGCCGCCGACGGCGAGGTGGACCGCAAGCGGTTGGGCGACCTCGTGTTCGCCGACCCCAGCGCCCGAGCGCGGCTGAACGCGCTCGTCCATCCGCGGGTGCGGGAGGAAGAGGCACGGCGGGCGGCGGCCGCGGACCGCGGACCGGGCACGGTGGTGGTCACCGACGCCGCGCTGCTCGTGGAGGCGGGCGTCCATCTCCGCTTCCACCGCCTCGTGGTCGTCCATTGTCCGCCGGAGCTGCAGAGGCGGCGGCTCCGCGAGCGCGACGGCGTCGACGAGGCGGCGGCGGAGGCGCGTCTGGCCGCCCAGATGCCGATCGAGGAGAAACGGCGCTTTGCTCACTTCGAGGTCGACACGTCGGCCAGCTTCGCCGACACCGACCGGCAGGCCGCCGCGCTCGCGGGGACGCTCCGCGATCTCGCGCGCACGGCTCCCGCACCCGTCCCGGTGCCCCTCGACCGGGCCGCCGCGTGCCTCCTCTTCGGGCCGGCCGAAGGACCCCGAGGGCTCGATCCCGTGAGGGTGGTGGCGGAGATCGCGGCGGCCGGCGGCCCGGAGATGGAGCGCCTGGCCCGGCTCCTCGTGCCGCTCGCGCGCGGACCGTGGTACCGCGCCGCCGGCCGCGGCTCGGGCCCGGGACCCGCGACGCTGGCCGGGCCGGCCGCGCTCTGGTCGCTCGCGCGCGCGGGAGTGGACGACGACCATGTCGTCGCGGCCGCCGCCACCTTCGCCCGCCTGACCCATCCGGATCCCGGCGCGCGCGCCGACGCGTGCCTGCAGGCCCTGCTGCTCCAGTCCGCGGCGGCCGCCGGCATCGTCGATCCCGCGCTACGCAATCGGCTGGGTGCCTACACCCAGCTGGCCGCACGATGGGCCGGCGCGCCGCCGGGCGATCGCGCACGGGCGGCGCTGCGAGCGGCCCTGCGCCATCCCCAGGACGCGGCGCGGGCGCGAGAGGACGCCGCGGACGCCGAAACGGGAAGCCTGGCCGCCGCGCTCGTCGCCATCGCCGCCGGCAGCCCCGCGACGGCGATCCCGCCGGACGTACTCGCGTCCCTGCGCGAGCTCAACGCCCGCGCCGCGCGTTAGGACTTCGCGCCCGCGGTGGGGCCGAGCCGCTCCTCGACGAACGTGTTCCACTCGTGGCAGTGGGGACAGCGCCAGAGCATGTCGTCGGCGCGATAACGGCATGCGGTGCACACGTGGGGGTCGCGGTAGAAGGCCGACTCTTCGGCGGTCGCGATGTAGCGGTCGACGACCTCGCCTTCCAGGCCCATCGCACGCAACGTTCGCCACATCTCGAGGTGGGGAAGCAGCACCTGCGGGTTGGCCTCGACGGCCCGGAGCAGGAGGCCGAACGCCTCCTCGTGGCGGCCCTCGCGTCCCAGGTGGCGGGCCAGGGCCAGCCGCGCGCGCCAGTCGCGCGGGTCCTGCCGGATCGTCTGCTCGCACAGGCCCACGAACCGCGAAGGCTCGCCGCTGTCGGCATAGGCAAGCGCCAGGCGGTCGAAGGCGAGGTAGGCTCGTTCGGGAGAGGTCTGCACCGCGTCCTCGAGGACGGCCGCGGCCTGGCGAGGGTCGCGGCCGGCCTGGCAGTCGGCGAGCCCGAGATGGGCGGGGAACACGCGGCGGTCGAGCGAGAGCGCCGTCCGGAACGCCTTCTCCGCCGCGTCGATCCGTCCCGCCTGCAGCGCTTCACGGCCCATCTCCGCCTGCAGATGGCCGAGGACGAGGCTGTCCTCGGTCTTGCGCAGGCGCGACAGCCGGGTCTGCACGGTGTAGGCCTCCTGCCACTGGCGCTGGTCCTCGTGGAGCTTCTGCATCCCCACGAGCGCGTGGATGCTCTTCGGATCCACCTCCAGCACCTCCTCGAACGTGCGGGTGGCGCGGTCGATGAAGCCCGCCTTGCTGAAGTCGGTCCCCAGCGATGCGAGCGCGTACGCGCGCTCGGCGCGCGTGAGGTCGGACCGCGCCAGCAGCCCCTGATGGACCTGGATCGCCCTTTCCACCTGGCCCGCCTCGCGCAGGAGGTTGCCGAGGATCTGCAGGACCTCCAGCGCTTCGGGATCCTCGCGCGCGACCTTGGTCAGCTCGCTGATGGCCAGCTCGCGCTGGCCGGCGGCCACGTAGTGCAGGCCCTGCGTGTAGTGCGGAGAGACGCGGTAGGGCGGCCGGTCCCGGGAGTCTCCGCGCCGCCGCGCGGCGGCCCAGGCCCGGCCGGCCAGCAGGCCGGCGATGGCGGCGAGCAGGACGGCCAGAAGCGCGGTGTCGGTCACCGCGGAGCGACCAGCGAGTCCCAGTCCCCGCGGGCGCGAAGGATCGCCTCCAGGAACTCCCGGAGGCAGCCTTCGCCCCCACCGGCGTCCGTGACCATGAAGGCCTCGGCGCGCACCTCGAGGGGGGCGTCGGCGGGAGCCGCGGACAAGCCCACCTCGCGCAACACCGGCAGGTCGTTGACGTCGTCCCCGATGAAGGCGACCTCGTGCGCGGCCAGGCCCTGCTCCGCCATCACCTCCCGAAGGCCGGCGGCCTTGTCGTCGAGGCCCTGCCGGACGGGCGCCATGCCGAGCTCCTTCGCTCGCTGCGCCACGACCTCGGAGGTGCGGCCGGAGAGGATCCCGACCGGCAGCCCCGCCCGCCGGGCGAGCATCACCCCGAGGCCGTCGCGCACGTGGAACGCCTTGGCCTCGCCGCCCCCCGGCAGCAGGAGCACGGTGCCGTCGGTCATGACGCCGTCCACGTCGGTGAGGACCAGGCGCAAGCGCCGGCATCGGGCCGCCAGCGCCTCGTCTTTCACCCTAGATCATCTCCGTCTTCCACAGGTCGTGGAGGTGCACGACGCCGTCGACCCTGCCCTCCGCGTCGGCGACGACGAGGGCGGTGATCCTGCGCGTCTCCATGAGGTCGAGCGCGGCGGTGGCCATCTCGCGCCGGCCGATGAGGATCGGACCGGCGGTCATGCACTCCGCGGCGGTGCGGTCGAGGAGGCCGTAGCCGTGGCGCTCCATCTGCCGCCGCAGGTCGCCATCGGAGAGGATCCCCCGCAGCTTCCCGGCGGCGTCGACGACCGTGGTCATGCCGAGCCGCTTGCGCGTCATCTCGAAGAGGACGTCCTTCATCTTCGTGTCCAGCCGCACCCGCGGCACCTTGTCGCCGGTGTGCATCACGTCCTCGACGCGGAGGAGCTTCTTGCCGAGCTGCCCGCCGGGGTGCAGCACCGCGAAGTCCTCCACCGTGAAGCCGCGCCGCTCGATGAGGGCCATCGCCAGGGCGTCGCCCATGGCGAGGGCGGCGGTCGTGGAAGCGGTGGGGGCGAGGCCGAGCGGGCAGGCTTCCTCCCGGATCGACACGTCGAGGTGGACGTCCGAGACGGCGGCCAGCGGCGAGCGCGGGTTGCCGGTGAGGGAGACGAGCGGCGCGCCGAGCCGCTTCACCGCGGGGACCAGGGAGAGGATCTCCGCGGTATCGCCGCTGTAGGAGACGGCGAGCACCGCATCGCCCTTGACGATGCGCCCGAGGTCGCCGTGGATGGCCTCCACAGGGTGGAGGTAGAGCGACGGCGTGCCGGTGGAGGCGAAGGTGGCCGAAAGCTTCTGGGCGATGATCCCGCTCTTGCCCAGGCCGGTGACCACCACCCGCCCGGTGCAGGCGAGGAGCGCCTCTACCGCCCGGTCGAAGCTGCCGTCGATGCGGGAGACGAGGTCGAGGATCGCCCGCGCCTCGATCTCGAGCACCTTGCGGGCGGTGTCGCGCGACATCGCCTCCCATCCTACTTCAGGCGGTCGTGGCGGCGTGTATCCGCAGGAGCCGGGTGAGAAGGGCCTTCAGCCGGCCCAACCGGTAGGAGTTGGGGCCGTCGGAGAGGGCGCGGGCCGGATTCTCGTGGACCTCCATGAAGAGGCCGTGGACGCCCGCGGCCACCCCCGCCGGCGCCAGCGTATCCACGAAGTGCCGATCGCCCCCGGAGCGGTCGCCGAGCCCGCCCGGTCGCTGCACGCTGTGGGTGACGTCGAAGACGACCGGGAAGCCGAGAGCGCGCAGCTCGGGGAACGAGCGCATGTCCACGACCAGGTTGTTGTAGCCGAAGGTGAAGCCCCTCTCGGTGACCATCACCTTGCGGTTCCCCGTGGCCGCCGCCTTCTCGAGGGACCCTTTCATGTCCCACGGCGCCATGAACTGCCCCTTCTTGACGTTGACGATGCGGCCCGTCCGCGCGGCCTCGACGACGAGGTCGGTCTGCCGGCAGAGGAAGGCGGGGATCTGGAGGACGTCGGCGACCCGCGCCGCCTTCTCCACCTGCGCCACCTCGTGCACGTCGGTGAGGATCGGGACGCCGTGCCGCGCGCGCACGCCGGCCAGGATCTCGAGGCCCTCGTCGATCCCGGGGCCGCGGTAGGAGCCGAGGCGGGACCGGTTCGCCTTGTCGTAGCTCGCCTTGAAGATGAACGGGATCCCCAGCGCGGTGGTGATCTCCTTGAGGCGAGCCGCGACCTGCGCGGGATGGCGCGGGTTCTCGATCACGCACGGCCCGGAGATCAGGAAGAAGGGGCCCGCCCGCCGCGAAAGCTCCTTCCAGAGGCGGTCGCCGGTGAGGACGGCGGCCCGGCTCAAGAGGCCACCGTGACCGGCGCCTCCCTCCCCGCCGCCCGTGTCCGGTTCTCCACGCTCGCGCGCACGAAGTCCGCGAAGAGGGGATGGGGAGCGAGCGGCTTCGACTTGAACTCGGGATGGAACTGCACCGCCACGTACCAGGGGTGGTCGCTGATCTCCGCGATCTCCACGAACTTGCCGTCCGGCGTCTTGCCGGAGATGGTGAGGCCGGCCTGGGTGAGGCAGCTCTCGTAGGCCTGGTTGAACTCGTAGCGGTGGCGGTGGCGCTCGCGGATCTCCGTCGCGCCGTAGATGGCCGCCGCCCGGGAGCCGGGGCGCAGCTCGCAGACGTACGAGCCGAGGCGCATCGTCCCGCCCATGGCATCCACCCCCAGCAGGTCCTGGAGCTTGTAGATGACCTTGTGCTCGGTGTCCGGATCCACCTCGGTAGAGTTGGCCGTGCCGAGGCCGCAGACGTTGCGGGCGTACTCGGTCACCGCCCACTGGAAGCCGTAGCAGATGCCGAAGTACGGAACGCCCCGCTGGCGGGCGAACTCGGCCGCCGCCACCATCCCGGCGGTCCCGCGCGAGCCGAAGCCGCCCGGAACGAGGATGCCGTCGACGCCCCCGAGCTTCGCCTCCGCATTGCCGGCCTCCAGCTCCTCCGCTTCCACCCACCGGCGGACGACCCGCACGTCGTTGCCGAAGCCGCCGTGGGACAGCGCCTCGTTGAGGCTCTTGTACGAGTCCTCGAAGGAGACGTACTTGCCGACGATGCCGATGACCACCTCGCCCTTCGGGTTGTGGATCCGGTGCACGAGCTGCTCCCACGCCGCCATGTCGGGCTTGCCGCCTTCCAGCCCGAGCCGCTTGAGGACGATCGCGTCGAGGCCCTCCCCGGACAGCACCAGCGGCACCTCGTAGATGGAATCCACGTCCTTGGCCGTGATCACGGCTTCTTCCGGTACGTCGCAGTAGAGGGCCAGCTTGGACTTGATGTCGGGGGAGAGGTAGCGGTCGGTGCGGCAGAGCAGGATGTCGGGCTGGATCCCGATCGCGCGCAGCTCCCGCACGCTGTGCTGCATGGGCTTGGTCTTCAGCTCGTGGGCGGTGGCGATGTAGGGGACGAGGGCGAGGTGGACGAAGAGCGCGTTGTCCCGGCCGACGTCCTGGCGGAACTGGCGGACCGCCTCCAGGAACGGCAGGCTCTCGATGTCGCCCACCGTGCCCCCGATCTCCACGATGACGACGTCCGCAGACCCCCCGCCGGCCAACTTGCGCACCGAGGACTTGATCTCGTCGGTGATGTGGGGGATCACCTGCACGGTCCGGCCGAGGTAGTCGCCGCGGCGCTCCTTCGCGATCACCGACCCGTAGATCTTGCCGGTGGTGATGTTGGAGTCGCGGGACGTCACGCAGTGCGTGAAGCGCTCGTAGTGGCCGAGGTCGAGGTCGGTCTCCGCGCCGTCGTCGGTGACGTAGACCTCGCCGTGCTGGTAGGGGCTCATGGTCCCGGGGTCCACGTTGATGTAGGGGTCGCACTTCATGATCGCGACCTCGTAACCGTGTCCCTCCAGGAGGCACCCGATGGAGGCCGAGGCCAGCCCTTTGCCGAGCGACGAGACGACCCCGCCCGTTACGAAGATGTACTTGGTTGCCACTCTGCTCCTTCGCCGTGGCGACGGCCGGGACGCGGCGCCGGGATGACCACGAGCGGTGGGTGGGTCGTCGAGAGGAGAAGCCGCCGCCGGGGAATCACACCGATGCGGGCGGGAGTCGGACCGATGGCCAATTCGCTATGGGCCCTCGTGTACGTCGCATGGTAGCGGGCCCTGCCCCTCCAAGTCAACCGCTTCCGCGGCCCTCGTCCCGCGGCTCGCGTCGTGTGCGAGCGGCTAGATCCGCTACGGCCGGCGAGCCAACAGCGCGCGGACACGCTCCAGGTCCTCGGCCGTGTCCACGGCCACGCCCCCCGGCCCGTCGACGGCGATCACGCGGATGCGCATGCCGTGATGGAGCGCCCGGAGCTGCTCGAGCCCCTCGGCCTGCTCCAGCGGCGAGGGAGGCAGCGCGGCGAAGCGCAGGAGCGCCGCGCGCCGGTAGGCGTAGAGGCCGACGTGCTTGCGGGCGAGGCCTTTCGCCACCGCCGCTCGCGCCGCCTCCGCGAGGTCGCCGCCCGGTGTCCGCGCGTGGGGGATCGGGCTGCGGGAGAAGTACAACGCGTCGCCCCGGGCGTCGGTCACGACCTTCACGACCGAGGGTGACAGCATCTCCTCGAACGCGGTGAGGGGCAGCGACAGCGTCGCCATGGGAAGCTCGGGCTGCTCGACGAGGGGCGCCGCCGCCGCGTCGATCCCCGCCGGATCGAGCATGGGCTCGTCGCCCTGCACGTTCACCACGATGTCGGCGTCGGTCGCCCTCACCGCCTCCGCCAGCCGGTCGGTGCCGGTGGCGTGGGCGGACGAGGTGAGCACGACCTCGCCCCCGAAGCGCCGGACGGCGGCCGCGATCCGCTCGTCGTCGGTCGCCACCAGCACGCGGTCGGGAAGGGAAGCGGCCCGGGCCCGCTCGTAGACGCGCTCGATCATCGTCTTGCCGTGGATGTCGGCCAGCGGCTTGCCGGGGAGGCGGGTCGACCCGAAGCGGGCGGGGATGATCGCGACGATGGCCAATCGCTCGGGCCCTCGAAGAGGGGCCATCGTAGCGGCCGCCTCCGACGGCGTCAACCACGGTTTGACCCCTCCGGGCGCCGTGGCGTACCCTCTGCATGCTCGTGGCCGCTCCGACACCCAAGGCGGCGATGGCTGAATCCGCGACCACCTCCTCCGATTCGGCCGCCCCCACACGCAGAGCCGAGATGTGGCGCCTGGGCGGTCTCGCCCTGGCATTTTTCGCCATCCTCGGCTACGACGCCGCCGGCCGGCGTTTCTACCGGGGTTACGCGCTCCCTCAGGGCTACGGGATGGACCACCTCCTGCCGGAGGAGCTGGCCCAGATCGCCCTGTTCGTCGCTTTCGGCAGCCTGGCCATGATCGGTCTCGTGGTGGCGCTGGCGCGCAGCGCTCCCGCGGCGGCGGCGGTCGGCCTCTTCCGGCGAGCGGCCCGGCGAGTGAATGCGCTGGCGGCGGCCACGGCCGTCTGGCTCTTCATGGCGAGCTGGGTCGTGAGTCGATTCGTTCTCGGCCACGCCGCCATCAGTGACGACGAGCACGTCTACCGCTTCATCGCCCAGACGCTTCGCACCGGCTCGCTGACCGCGCCATCGCCCGGAGCCGACCTGCCCTTCTTCCAGGAGCAGTTCGTGGTCCTCACCGAGAGCGTGCGCTACGGGAAGTATCCGCTCGGCCATCCGCTCCTGCTGGCCCTCGGACAGGCCGTGGGGGCCGAGACCCTCGTCGTGCCCCTGCTGACGGCGCTCCTCGCCGTGGCCCTCCTCCACCTCGGCCGGACGCTGTTCGGGGCGGAGGTGGCGGCGCTGGCTTTGCTCTTGATGGCCGTGTCTCCCCAGGTCGTGCTCACGGGCGGGACGCTGCTCTCCCAGCCGGGGTCCGCGGCATGCCTGGCCTTCGGCCTCGCCGCCCTCTTCGCCGGCGGCCCTCACCGCCGGTGGTGGCTCGCGCTCTCGGGAGCTTTCTTCGGTTACGGCGTGCTGATCCGCCCCCTGCCGGGCGCGCTGTTCGTCCCCGTGGCTTTGCTCTACCTGGCCACGCAACGGGCGCCCGAGGGAACTCGGCGAGGCCGCGTGATGGGCGGTGTCGCGTTCCTCGCGCCCCTCGTGCTCTTCGCGGCCGTCTTCCTCGGAGTGAACCGGCTGCAGGCGGGGGCCGCCCTCACCACGGGTTATCAGGCCTTCCACGGCACGGGGGAGGGAGCGCCCGGCCTGCTCCGCGCCGTGGGCGGAGATCTGGCGAGCACGGCGCTCTCGGTCGTCGGCTCGATCCTCCGCCTGAACGTGTGGCTGCTCGGCTGGCCCTTCTCGCTCGCCTTCTGCCTCGTCCCCTTTCGGGACCCGCGGGTCCGTGTCTTGTGGGGTATGGTCGCCGCCGAGGGAGCGTATCGTCTGGCATCCCCCAAGGTGGGAATCGGCGGCGTCGGGCCGCTCTATCTGTTCGAGGTGGTCCCCATCCTGCTCCTCCTGTCGGGCGCCGGCCTCGCGTGGGTGGCGCGAGGCGGCCTCAGGGTGTCGGGGCCGGCGCTGGGCCCGAGCAGCCTCGCGGCCGTCGTCCTCGCCGGCGTCGTGACGAGCGCGGCCATGTTCGTCCCCTCGCGCCTTGCGGACCTGCGGCGGATGGCGGGCGCCCAGCTCCTCCTACCCCGGATGCTCGCCGAGCGCGGGGTCACGAACGCGCTCGTCTTCCACGACGGCATCGTGCCTCCGTGGACGGGGCTGAGCTGGGCGTACTATCCCCCTTGCAACCCGCCCGCGCTTCGCGAAGGCGAGGGCGACGACGGTATCCTCTACCTGCGGCTATGGAACCAGCCGGCGGCGGGCTACGAGCTGTGGCACCGCCGCTTTCCCGGGCGCTCGGCGTGGTGGTTCGGCTATCGCGACGGGCGGCCCGCGCTCGTCGACTTCGAGAGCTACGTGCGGAGCCCCCCCGCGCGGCCCGGGCCGGTCCGGCCGTGACCGGCGACAAGCCCCTCGAGCGGGGCGTCCTTCTCCAGGACGTCTCCGTGCTGATGCTGTCGCTCCTCCTCGCCCACTTGCTCCGGGAGCCGCTGGCGAGCCTGACCCCCGTCCTGAAGCCGGCCGTACCCCCGTCGCAGTACGTCCACCTGCTGCTCGTCTTCCTGCCCACGTGGGCGCTGGTCGCGGAGCGGATGGACCTGCACCGCGTCCGCACGCTCACGGGTCCTCTCGTCGAGCTGCTGCGTGCGCTGCTGTGGACGCAGGCCTGGGGCACGCTCGTCCTGGCCCTCATCCTGGTCGCCGCCCAGGTCAACCTGAACCGCTCGCTCATCGCGTTGTTTCTCGCCGTCTCCACGCTGCTGCTCACCGTGGCCAAGCTCCTCCAGCGTAGCTGGGCCTTCCGGACCGAAGGCGAGGCCCTGGCCCTGGTGCTGGGGGCGGGACCGCAGGAAGCGGAATCGATCGGTCGTTGGCGCGGTCGCCGCGTGGAGCGGCTCGACAGCACCGATCCCGAGGTCCTGCGGCGACGCCTTCAGGCGGGCGGCGTGGACGAGGTGTTGCTGCCTCCGCGGGAAAGAGACGCGCTGCGGGGACTCGTGGAGGCGTGCGCCGAGGTCGGCGCGACGGCGCTGGTGGCGGTCGAGCGGCTCGACGTGGAGCTGCCCCCGCCCCGAGCGGAGGCCGTGGGCCCGACGCTGTACCTGACCTATCGCACGCACGAGCCGGATCTGCCGTCGCGGTTCATCAAGGCGGTCCTGGACCGCACCGTGGGCCTCGCGATGCTCCTCATGACGTTCCCGGTGATGCTCGCCATCGCCCTGGCCGTGAAGCTCGGCTCGCGCGGCCCGGTCCTGTTCGTTCAGGAGCGGGGCGGCCTGCACGGCCGGCCCTTCCGGATGCTGAAGTTCCGCACGATGCGGCACGGGGCGGAGGCGGAGCGGAGCGCGCTGCTCGCCGCCAACGAGATGGACGGGCCGGTGTTCAAGATCGCCGACGATCCGCGGGTGACCCGCCTCGGCCGCTTCCTGCGCCGCACGAGCATCGACGAGCTGCCCCAGCTCGTGAACGTGGTCCGGGGTGAGATGAGCCTGGTCGGGCCTCGCCCGCTGCCCGTGGTGGAGACCCGGCAGCTCACCGGCGTCCACCGGCGCCGGCTCAGCATGCGACCCGGGATCACCTGCCTGTGGCAGATCAGCGGGCGGAACGAGCTGGGGTTCCGGGAGTGGATGGCCCTGGACCTCCAGTACGTCGACCACTGGAGCCTGGGCCTCGACCTCGCGATCCTCCTAAGGACCCTGCCCGCTCTCGTCTCCCGCCGCGGGGCGCGCTGACCGCGTGGCGAAGTCGATGGCGTCGCGGAATCCTCGAACCATGCGCTCGTTGTCCCAACCGGCCACGACCTCCCGCGCCCGCGCCCCCAGGGCGTCGCGCAACGCGCGGTCGCCCAGGACGCGCCGGAGGGCCGCGGCCAGCGCGGCACTGTCCCGCTCGGGCACCACGAATCCGGTGACGCCGTCCCGCACGAGGCCGCCCGCCGCGGCGCCGACGGCATCGGTGGCGATCACGGGCAGACCCTGGTTGAAGGCCTCGTTCACGACCAGCCCCCAGGGCTCCTTGAAGACCGGGGTCGTGACCGAGGGCAGCACGAAGACCCAGGCGAGCGCGTAGTAGGCCACCGCCTGCTCGGTCGGGACGTAGCCGGCGAAGCGGACACGGGACTCCACGCAGCGCCGGCGGGCCTGCTCGCGCAACGCCGGCCCCGCCGCGCCGTCACCGCAGAAGACGAGCACCGCCTTCTCGTCGTCGACCGAGGCGAAAGCATCGAGGAGATAGGAGAGTCCCTTGGCCTCCTCCAGCCGGCCCAGGTAGAGGACGACCTTCTGCTCGGCATCGAGGCCGAGCGTCCGCCTCAGCTCGGCCTGCTCCGCGGCGGTGACGGCGCGGCGGTAGGCGTCGTTGTCCATGGCATGCGGGGCGACGAAGATCCTGTCCTCCGCCACTCCCTCCGCCACCAGGTAACGCTTGACGTGCTCGCCGTAGACGACGACCGCATCGGCGTGCCGGTAGATGTGGCGGACGACGGGAAAGAACAGCCGGTGGAAGGGCGTCTGGAGGCGCATCCACACGCCGGTCCACAGGACGAAGGGCGTGCCCTTGAGCCGGGCCACGACGTAGGCGGCCGGCAGCGCGAAGCGACCCGTGATGCACTTGATGATGACGCGGTGCTGCCCTCGCCACAGGCGGAGGGGCAGGGCGGGGGTCATGCGCAGGCGGCCGATGCTGAACCCGGGCAGGTACTCGAGATGGAAGGCGCCCTGGCTCACGCCGTGCGGTTGCGGCCAGTACCACTCGTCACCCTTCGAGAAGAAGAGGTAGTCCATCTCCTGATGGCGGGCCAGCGTCTCGAAGGTCTTGACCCGGTAATGGGGACAGAAGTTCGTGACGAAGGCGACCTTCAACCCACAGCCCCCGGAGGCCTCTCGGCCAGCAGTGCATAGCCGATCGTGGAGAGGGGCGGGGCCCAGAGCCGGTCCGTGACCAGCGCGACGGCCTGCACGATCAGGCAAAGCGCCACGACCGGCGGCCCCACGAGGGGACGGGTGTGCAACCGTCCGTCAGGGTCGCGGCGGGCCCCGAGAGTGGAGTACAGCAGGCTCGAGGTCCGGTAGCCGAGCTCCAGCCAGGGCCCGCCCCGGGCGTGCACCTCGAGGACCCGGAACCCCGCCTTGTCCAGGAGATGTCGGGCCCCGTAATGGGTGAATCGGTAGAAATCCGAGGGCTCCTCGTGGAGCTGCTCGCTCATCGGAACCGTCAGGAGAAGCAGCCCCCCCGGCTTCGTCACGCGCCAGATCTCCTGCAGCGCCGTCAGGGGCTCAGGGGTGTGTTCCAGGACTTCGGTGCACAGCACGCTGTCGAAGCGGCAACCATGAAACGGCAGGGCGAGGGCCGTTCCCACCACGTCCACCCGCTCGAGGCCGTGCATGGTGGCGGCCGTGTCCAGCCCCACGTAGCTCTCGGCCGCCGACAAGAGGTCGGCGTAGGGCTTGCTGCCGCAGCCGACGTCGAGGAGCCGTCCCCGCAGCCGCGAGCCCACGATGGCCACGACGCGGCGCAGCTCGCGGTGCGCGAGGCCCCGCGGATGGGCGAGCGAGTTCCGCAGCCTCGTCTTCCACTTCATGTCTTGACGGTGTCGACGATGATCTCGGCGCTGAGGAACTCACGTTTGAGGCCACCCAGCGCACCGCGATCGGTCCACGCTTCGGCGGAGCGGGGAATGCAAAAGACTCCCCGGCTCGGGCCGGGGACGAGGCCGTGCCGGCGAAGCAGGCGGACCACGCTACGGTGCGTGAAGTAATGCAGGGTGCCGCCGTCGTAGCCGACCTCGTCGAGGGAGGTCCGTGGGAACACCCCGCCGATGCCGAGGGCCCACAGCCGCCACAGGGCACGCATGTTGGGCACGCCCATCAGGAAACGCCCTCCGGGCCGCAAGACCCGCGCGCACTCCGCCAGCGCGCCATCGAGGTCGACGACGTACTGCAGGCTGGAAAGAGCGGTCACGGTGTCGAAGAAGGCGTCCGCGTAGGGAAAGGGTTCCACGTTGAGGTTGACGACCGCGGCGTCGACTCCTCGCTGCTGCGCCATGGTCACCGCCCTCTCCGAGATGTCGATGCCGTAGACCTCGGCGAAACGGTCGCGGGCCTGCGCGGCCAGCACCCCGGCGCCACAGCCCACGTCGAGAAGCCGCTGGCCCGGACGGAGCATCCTCAAGGCCGCGTCCACTCGCCGGTTGCGGCCGGGCTGATAGTCCTCGTCGGCCGCGTCGCCCTTCCGCCGCCACACCTCGGCGAAGTGACGCACGTCCTTCCGCTCGCTCAATCGGCCTCCCCGAGCGGGCGCGCCGCGCGGCCGCCCAGGCCCTCGAGTATTCCGCTCAACGTGCGGTAGTGCACGTCGAAGTCGAAGGTCTGCTCGGCGTGGGCGCGGCAGCGGCGCGACAGCGCGGCGTAGGCGGCGGGGGGCAGCGCGAGAACGCGCTCGATGAGGCCGGCCAGTGCCTCGGCGTCGCGGAGCGGGAAGAGGAAGCCGTTCACCGCCTCCTGGACATGTTCGGCAATGCCGTCGATGCGCGAGGCGATGACCGGCTTGCCGAGGGCACCGGCCTGGCACAGCACGTGAGGCAGGTTATCGTACCACTCGGAGGGGACGACGACGGCGGCGGCCTTCGCCATCAGGTCGTCCAGAACCCCGCCCCACAGGGGGCCCAGGAGCTCCACCCGCCCGGCCAGCTCGGGCGCGGCGAGGGCGGACCGCACCTCGGTCTCCATCTCGCCCTGGCCCACGATGCGCAGTCGGCCGGGCGAGCGCAGGAGGCGCAGGGCCCGCAGCAGCGTGCGCACGCCCTTCTGGGGAACGAGCCGGCCCACGAAGAGCACGGAACCGTCATGGTCGGCGGCCGGCCGGTACCGGTGGACGAAGAGCGGGTTGACGTTGCGCCGGACCTTGCCCGCGGGGATGCCGCCCTGCACGAGCTTCCGGCCCAGGAACTCGTCGGGCACCATGAAGACGTCGATGCAGTCGACGAACGACGCGAGGGCGCGATGGAGGCCCAGGATCGAGGCATACCAGGCGCTCTGCGCCACGCTGTCGCGATAGCAACGGCGGGCCACGCAGTGGAGATAGTTGCCGCCCACACACCGCTCGCAGATCTCGCCCCGCGAGTAGAGCTGACCCGCCGGGCACACCAGCCGATAGTTGTAGACGGCCTGGATGACCGGCACGCCGAGGCGGTGGAGGGTCGTGTAGGCGGAGGGGGAAATGAGGGGGAAGACGTTCTGGACGACGGCCGCGTCGGGACGCTCGCGCTCGACGAGAAGCGTGAGCTCGCGCCGGGTGCGGGGAGAGAAGTACGCGGACGACACGAGCGAGGCCTTGGCGAGCGCGCCCATCTCCTGGATCTCGGCGTTGTCGCGGGTGTAGGTCACGACGCGGTGACCGCGCGCCTCGAGCCCCTGGCGCTCGTTGTCGAAGACGATGCTCTCGCCGCCGGCCTCCTGGTAGTAGTTGTGGCACAGGAGCAGCTTGGCCTTGGGCATGGTCGCCGCGGGAGTCTACGCCTTCTCCGGGGGCACCCGAAAGAACGCGGAGGTCCGCCAGAAAACGGGCCATGCTGAATGAGGACCGGGTCCCGCGAAATGACGGACGGTCCAGTCCGGCCCCGTGAGCACCGCGCACGCCGCCGCCGCGTCCTCGCGTTCAGAGTTGTCGAGGATCAGCGCCCCGTCGTCCTTCAGCTTGGGCAAGGCGGTGACCAGGCAGCCGAGGCGAGCCCTTCCGTCGACGAGGATCACGTCGAAGGACCCGTCGGGGTAATCCAGCACGCTCTGGACGTAGCTCCGGAAGCTCATGCCCGCGAACTCGGCCGCGCTGGAGCGGTAGAGCGCGCCGTCGTCGCCCGGTTCCGGGGGAAGGTGCCGCACCTGGGCGTTGCCCAGCCCCTGCGCGCGCAGGCGCGCGACCACCGCCTCGCACCAGCCGGCGTCGTACTCGACCGAGACGACCCGGGCGACCCGCCGCGCAAAAAAGAGCGTGGACCCGCCGGATCCCCATTCGAAGACCGACATCGAAGGGCGCAGGTACGAGGTCAGCCAGCGCATCGCCGGAAACGTGATCCACGGCCATCCGGCGGTGAGGAGGTCGCGGCCGAGAAAGGTCGTGGCGATCCAGTCACGGCCGTCGGCGAGGGTCTCGTTCGGTGCGGCGCTGCCGCCGACATAGCGAAGCCAGAGTTGCATCACCCGGGCCGCCCGTCGCCACCGCGAACCCGTCCCGGTCATCGCCGCGACCGGAGGAACGTCGCCAGGACCACCGTCTCGCAAGCGTGGCCGAGCACGATCCCCATCAGCGCCCCATGAAGCCCGCTCTTCTCGACGAGCACCGTGCCCCCGGCCAACAGGAAAACGGCGACCGCCAGCTTCGACCACAGGATGACCTGGGGGCGGCCCAGCGCCCGCAATGCCAGCCCCAGGGCCTGGGCGGCCGCCGCCGCCACGCCGGCGAGTGCCACCAGGAGGACGTTCCCGCCGAGCGCCGAGTAGGAACCGGAACCGTACAGCAGCCCCAGGAGTCTCCCCCCGAACCCGACGAGGACGGCCCCGTACGCCACGGCCGTCCCGACGAAGACCAGGACAAGGCTCACGCTGGCGCGACGCGAGTGGGCCTGGCCCCGGGCCGCGGCCTGACGCGACACCCACGGCAGGGCGAGCAGGCTCAAGGCGGTGAGAAGCTGTTGGAGGGGCAGGCCGAGGTTCAGCAAGGCCTTCAGGGCCCCGCTCGACGCGAGCCCCAGGATCGCGGCCACCAGCGGCAGATAGAGCGCGTTGCCGGCGTTGTGGGCCAGGCTGGCGGCGACGATCCAGCGTCCGTAGGACCAATGCGACGCCAGCACTTCCCGATCGAGAAACGCCTGAGTCGAGAGCGTCATCCCGAGCGGCCGCCACAGCACCGCGGAAGCCGCCAGGCTGGCCAGCGCCAGGGACGGAAAAGCAGCCATCAGGGGAGAGACGACGGTGGGCCGATACGCGACCAGCCCCAGGCAGACGGCCAGCGTCGACACGTAGACGACACTGCCACGGGCCGCGAGATCGGGTCGCGTCCGAAGATAGCAGGCTTGGCGCAGGAGCCACTGGAGGAGCAAGAAGGGCAGCGCCGCCGCGAGCCCGGCGAGCGCACCGGCCAGGGTGGCGTTGCGGCTCCGCAGCACGAAGGCGGCGACGGTCACCGCCAGGCTGAGGGGAATCGTGAGCAGGACGTGGGCATGGACGAGGCTCCCCAGATACCACCCGAGCGCTTCCGCGGGACGGACCGCGCCCAGCACGTTCATCGGCTCGAGGATGAGGGCGACGTGGAGGCCGGACAGGAGGAGGAAGAGGCTGAAGGTGACGGCGAACACCCCGTACTCGGCGGGCGAGACCCACCGCGCGAGCAGCACGCTGAGGCCGAAGTGGCCACCGGAGACCAGGCCCTGGTCGAGGATGCTGAAGGTCACGGGCAGGCTCCAGACCCGCCATCGGCCGATCAGGGGGGGATTCACCTCGTTGCCGCCAGCAAGGCGAGGTGCGCGGGATCCTTGGCCGCCACGAGGTTGAGGGTCACGCCGGCGGGGAACTCGGCGGTCTGCGGCAAGAGCCCGCGGGAGCGATCGAAGCGCCAGACCTCATAGCCGTGATCGCTCAGGAGGCGGAACAGGTCGACGGGGGAGTAGCCGAAGCGCGCGTAATTGTGCAGGGCACACTCGAAGATGAGCACCGGAGCCTCCGCCGCCGGTCGAGCGAGGAGGCTCCCACTGCCCCGCACGACCAGCAGCTCCGCCCCTTCGACGTCGATCTTGATGAGGTCCGCTCGGCGCCCGGCCAGGTAGCCGTCGAGGGTGACCGCCGGAACACGCTGTACATGGCGGGCCCGGTCGGCCGACGCCGCTCGCCATGCGAGAGCGGAGAGCGCGGCCTCGGGGTCGAGATCGAAGTCGACATCTCCCTCCGCGGACGACACGGCCCACGGCCGCGCCACGATCTGGTCCAGGCCGTTGAGCCGGACGTTCTCCACGAGCACCTCGAATACCACCGGGTTGGGCTCGAACGCGTGGACCTCTCCTGTCGTTCCGACGCGTCGGGCGGCGAGAAGGGCATACTCACCGATGTGCGCACCGACGTCGACGAAGACCATGCCGGGCTTCAAGTAGGCGCGGACGAGCGCCGCCGTGTCCGGCTCCGAGAAGCCCTGGTAGTAAATGAGCGCCGACGGCCCTCCCCGGTCGAGCTTCAGTCGAAGCCCGTCGTGCCAGGGCAGGATCCAGGGGCGTCGACCGGTCCGCCATCGGATGCGCCACCACAGCCGGCGTCCCAAGGCCCCCAACGGATGGGCCCGGAAATCCGGACGGTCGCGCAGACGCTTCATGAGACCGATCATGATCACTTGCGGCCCCGCTCGTGAGAAGGCAGTCTAGCAAACGCGGGATGGCGCCGATCGACCCGTCCCTATGGAGGCGATAGGTACGAGCGGACGGGGCCGCGAGCGGTTCGGCGTCCTGGGCGTCTGGATCGACGCCGTCGATCAGCTCCGCGCCCAGGAGGCGATCGAGGGCTGGATCACGGACCGCCAGCGTCGCTACGTCTGCGTCAGCAACGTCCACTCGGTGATGGAGGCGCGCCGCGACGAGTCCCTCCGCGCGGTCTTCAACGCGGCCGGGCTCGCCGTGCCCGACGGCATGCCGCTCGTCTGGGTCGGCCGGCTCCGGGGACGCCACGCGGTGCGCAGGGTGTACGGCCCGGACCTCACCCTGCAGCTCTGCGAGCGCGCCGCGGGCCGCGGGTTCACGTGCTTCTTCTACGGCGGGGGCCCCGGCGTGGCCGAGAGGCTCGCGGAATCGTTGTCGCGCCGTTTCCCGGGCTTGCGGGTCGTGGGCGCGGAAGCGCCTCCCTTCCGGCCCCTGACGACGGAGGAAGACGAGGAGGCCATGCGCCGCATCAACGCGGCCTCTCCCGACGTCGTTTTCGTCGGCCTGGGCTGCCCGAAGCAGGAGCGGTGGATGGCGGAGCACCGCGAGCGCCTCCATGCCCCCGTCCTCCTCGGCGTGGGCGCGGCCTTCGACTTCCACACGGGCCGGGTACCCCAGGCCCCCCGATGGATGATGGGCGCGGGCCTCGAGTGGCTCTTCCGGCTGTCGCGAGAGCCCCGCCGCCTCTGGCGCCGCTACCTGGTGTACAACCCGCTCTTCGTCTTCCACCTCACGCTGGAGCTTCTCGGCCTGCGGCGCTATCCAGTGCCGGCCGACGACTCCGCATGAGCAGCGCGAGGACGCAGAGGGAAAGCGCCATCACGCCGAGGCCGGCCCGCAAACCCGGAGGCTGGTACGCAAGGCGCAGGCGGTGGCTCCCAGCGGGCACGGCCACGGCGCGGTAGTGTCCCTCGGCGACCGTCACCGCCGCCGGCGCGTCGTCCACCCAGGCTCTCCATCCGGGGGCGTACCCGTCGCGCAGGACGACCTGGGCGGGCGCCTCGGCGTCCACGGCGAGCTCGACCGCATCGGACGATTCCCGGAGGAGCGTCACGCGGCCGGCCACAGCCGCGCCGCCCGCGTCGACGAGGGCGAGGCGTCCGGGCCCGGGTGAGGTCACGTCGTAGATGTGGACCGCAACCGGCGCGATGCGAGAGGGAGCGACGACCGCGCGCTCCCGCAGCGCGGGATCCGTCAGCGGATCCAGGCTCACGACGTGCCCCACGCCGGCCGCCCGCAGCCGGCCGGCGAGCATTCCGATGCGGTCGCAACCGGCGTCACGGCCGGGGGTCGCCGCCAGCGGCACCAGGGACGTCAGGTCTTCGCCGAGGGCGGTCGGCACGCGGGCCAGGAGGTTGAAGTCGGGCGTCATCGTCTCCCGGTAGGTCTCGAACGTCCACGCCTCGTGGTTCTCCGGATGGAGGGCCCGGCCGGCCCAGTACGCTCGGCTGCTCACGGGCTCGCACACGAAAAGGCGGCTCCCGTCCCGCAGCACCGGGAGCTGCGCGGTCATCTCCGCGGACAGGTGATAGAAGCTGCCGGTGACCATGGGGTTCAGGCCCGCGCCCGTTCGCAAGAGGTCCGCGGCCAGCAGCGCGGCGAGGCCCATCACCGCCAGGCCGGGCCGGAGACGGCCGCGCAGAACCACCACGGCGATGGCGGCCGCGGCCAGCGCCAACGCACCCCCCGCCGCCGCGTCGTGGAGCATGTGGGCGAGCTGCCGCTCGCGCAGCGGCCAGGGCTCATCGGACGGGAAGAAGCCGGCGACGAAATAGCGGACGAAGCCGGGAGCGAGCGCCGGGAGCAGCAGGCCGCCCGTCAGCGGGCCTCCCAGGGCGAGCCCGGCCGCGGCCAGCCAGCGCCACGCCGGCCGCCGGCCGGACGCCAGCGCATCGACGCCGAGCGCGGCCAGCAGCGACACGGCCAGATGCACGGTGAAGAACGCCTTGGTCGGAAAGCGGAACCTCCGAACGAGGGGGAGCGCCTCCACGATCGGCCCGATGACGCCCCAGCGGCCGAGGCAGACCACGACCCCGAATGCGGCGAGGACGATGAGCCGAAGGCGGAGAGTGCGGCCGCACCGCGCGCCCACGGCCGCGACGGCCAGCGTGGCCGCTCCCAGGTAGAGGCTGAGGAAGTAGGGGAACCCCCGAGGGAAGAAGTTCTCTCCCCACCACCGGTTCGCGACGTCCGACAGATCGCCGTAGAAGTCCCCGATCACCACCTGCAGCAGGGTCAGGGGGTGCACGGACTGGGCGAGGACCACGGCCGGCGTGAAGCCGCGGCCGCGCTCGCTGACCGCGACCACCCCGCTCATGACGCCGGTCGTCGGAGCGGACAGGCCAAGGCCGAGCAGCAGCGCGGCGGTGACACGGAGGATCGCCGCCCGCCGGCCGCTCGGCGGCCAGGAGAGGACGACGGCGGCCAGGATCGATTGCAGGACGAGCTCCGTGCCCACCGTCGACCACGCCATCGCGGTCGCGATCGCCGCCAGCGCGACGTCCCGGCCCCCCCCGCCGGCGGCCCGCCGCGCGCCCAGGATGACGAGAGGCGCCCACGCCATGGCCTCGGCGTAGACGTAGAGGTTCAGGCTCGAGAGGCAAAAGCCTCCCAGCGCGTAGACGAAGCTGCCGGCGGCGGCGGCCACGGGCTCGAGACCGAGGTGGCGGCCGAGGGCCAGGAACGCGAGCGCCGCCAGCGGGACGTGGAGCGCGAGCACCAGCGAGAGGCCCCACTCGTCGGGGTGGAGGAGCTGGAGCAGCTCGATCGGGTACGAGATGGGCGGGAAGGGCGAGGGGATCCCCTCGTGAAGGTACGGGTTCCAGTAGCGCAGCTCCGCCGCGCGCAGGCCGTCGAGCGCGAAGCGCCGCAACGGGAAGAAATGGAGCGAGAGGTCGCGGAAGAAGAACGCGTGGCCGCTCAGCAGGCCGCGCGCGAACGGCAGCGCGGCGACCACGGCAACGACGGCGGCCACGGCGGCGAGCCGCTTGGTCATTCAGGCCAGGGCGCGCACGGCCCGGGCGGGCACGCCGGCCACGAGTGTCGCGGGGGGCACGTCCTCCGTCACCACGCTGCCCGCGGCCACGAACGAGCCGCGACCCACCCGCACTCCGGGCAGGAGCGTGACCCCCGCTCCCACGAACGAGCCCGCCTCCACGACCACGGCGGCGGTCCTCGACGGAAAGTGCCGCTGCAGCGGATGGTCGCGGTATCCGACGTTGGTGTGGGTCAGCACGAGGACACGCTCGGCCAGCGTCACCTGGTCCTCGAGCGAGACCGTTTCCGCGAGGTCGATGAGGCACTCGTCGCCGAGGAAGCACTCTCTTCCCACCGACAGGCCGCCGAGCCCGCGCCGGTAGAGGTTGAAGAAGCGCACGTCGTGGAGGATCGCGCCGCGGCCGATGTGCGCCCCCAGCAGGCGTAGCCACAGCGACCGCAGGGGAGGGACGAGCGCGAGGCGATAGGGAACCATGGCCAGCGTCATGAAGCCGAAGCGGGCGGCCCGCGCGAAGCCGATCTCGCCGAGGGCCTTCACGCACGACCGTCCCGCAGCTCCCGCCGGAAGGCGCGGAGCTTGCCGAAGTAACGGGCCGAGTCGCGCAGCCCGCGGACGGTGGAGGTCTTGTCGAAGCGCCGCACGTAGGCGCCCGGCACCTCCGCGACGCGGAGGCCGCGACGCTCGGCGCGGACCATGAACTCCGTGTCCCAGAACCAGCCGGTGTCGCGGATCTCGTCGAGGACCGGCATCAGCGCCTCGCGGCGAAAGAACTTGTAGCCCGTCTCGGTGTCGTGCAGCGACGTGCCCAGCATCTTCCGGACGAGGTACGAGTAGCCGCGGCTCATGAAGTAGCGGTCGAGGGAGCGGAGCTGGAAGGCGTAGATCCGCCGCACCGTGGCCACTTCGGCGCCTTTCTCGATCGCGCGCACCAGGGAGGGGATGTAGCGGGCGTGGACCTCGAGGTCGACGTCGAGGTAGCCGACGATGTCGCCCCGCGCGGCCCGGAAGCCGTCGCTGACCGTGGCCCCCCGGCCGCGGTTGACGTCGTGGAGGATGACCTGGATGGGGGCCGCGGGATGGGCGGCCACGATGTCGCGGATGATGTCGCGGGTGCGATCGCGGCTGACGTCGTCGACGAACACGATCTCGTACGGGCGGCCGAGCTCTTCGAGGACCTTTGTAGCAGGCGAGCACCACGCTGAGGCGGGGGACGCTGGCCATCGCTTCAGGGCAGCGCCTGCTTCAGCGCGGCCACGACGCGCTCGACGTCCCCCTCGCTGAGCCGGGGATGCAGGGGCAGGCGGACGAGCGTGCGGGCCACGCGGTCCGTCACGGGAAGCTCGCCGGTGGGCCCCAGGCTCCGGCCGTAGGGCGACGAGTGCAGGGGCACGTAGTGGAAGGACGCCATCACCCCTCGCGCGCGGAGGCCGGCCAGGCACCGGTCGCGCGTCTCCTCGTCGGGAAGCAGCATATAAAAGAGGTGGTCGTTGCCCTGGCGCTCCGGATCGATCGGCGGCAGCCGCGCCTGGTGGGCGTGCGCCCACGCCGCCAGCTCCTCGCGATAGCGCGACACGAGCCGCGCCCGCCGGACCTGGATCTCCTCGAGCTTGTCGAGCTGGGCGTCGAGCATCGCCGCCAGCACATCGGAGAGCACGTAGCTGCTCCCCTCCGCCACCCAGGTGTACTTGTCGACCTCGCCGCGGAGGAACGCGCTGCGGTTGGTGCCCTTCTCCCGGATCACCTCGGCCCGCTCCGCGACACCGGCGTCCGCGAACGTGACCGCGCCGCCCTCCCCGCAGGTGACGTTCTTCGTCTCGTGGAAGCTGAAGCAGCCCGCGTCGCCGAGGGTGCCCAGCGGGCGGCCGCCAAGCCTCGCGCCGAGGCCGTGAGCCGCATCCTCCACCACCTTCAGGCGACGGCTACGGGCCAGATCCAGGAGCCTCGCCATGTCCGCGGCGATGCCCGCGTAGTGGACGGGCAGGACGCCCAGGGTGCGGGGAGAGATCCGGCGCTCGACGTCGGCCGGATCGAGGCCCAGGGTGCGGTCCTCGATGTCGGCGAAGACCGGCCGCGCTCCCACTCGCAGGACGGCGTTGGCGGTGGAGACGAACGTGAACGAAGGGCAGATCACCTCATCGCCGGGGCCGAAGCCGAGCGCGAGCAGCGCCAGCTCCATGGCGTGGGTGCAGGAGGTGGTGAGGAGCACCCTCCGGTCGTCGAGCAGCCGCTTCAGGCGCTCTTCGACCTTCAGGCAGAAAGGGCCGTTCCCGGCGACCCGGCCCCTCAGGGCCTGCGCGATGCGATCGGCTTCCCGGGCATCGAACCAGGCCTCCGACAGCTGGATCGGGGGGGCGGGCATCGGCGGCGTATCCTAGCACGCGGTGCGCCGCACACTTGACAGCATTCCAGTACCGCGCTAGGATCGCGCGACTAAGTGCAAGAGACTACAAGGTTTTCTCGGATCGAGGCATGCCCGTAAAGCTCGGTGAACTCCTGCTGAAGGAGAACATGGTCACTCCTCAGCAGCTCCAGGAAGCGCTTGCCCACCAGAAAATGAACGGGGGCAAGCTAGGCAAGGCCTTCGTGTCCCTCGGCTACGTCCGCGACGAGGAGATCACGAGCCTGCTCTCGCGGCAGTACGGCGTTCCGTCGATCAACCTCGACCACTTCGAGGTCGACCCCGCCATCATCAAGATCATCCCCGCCGAAACGGCACGAAAGTACCAGATTCTGCCCCTCTCGCGCTCCGGGGCGACGCTGACGATCGCCATGGCCGACCCCACGAACGTGTTCGCCATGGACGACATCAAGTTCATGACGGGCTACAACGTGGAGCCGGTGGTCGCCTCCGAGACGTCGCTCGAGGAAGCGATCGACAAGTACTACGGGTCCACGCGCTCACTGCAGCTCAAGCAGGAGGGCGGCGGCCAGTCGGGCGGGCAGAGCATGGGCTCGGCCGGCCTCAAGCTGGGAGACTCTCCGAGCCTCAAGGAGATGATGGGGGGAGAGTCGCTCTCCTTCGACGACATGGCCTCTGTCGGCCTCTCCGAAGTGGACATCGATTCCATCGCCGACGAGGAGGCCGACGTCGAGACGGTGAAGACCGAGGACGAGGAGATCGACCTCGGCGCGCTCGCCAAGTCGTCGGAGGCGGCCCCCGTCATCAAGCTCTCCAACGTGCTCCTCATCGACGCCTTGAAGCGGGGCGCCTCCGACATCCACATCGAGCCCTACGAGAAGGAGTTCCGCGTCCGGTTCCGCATCGACGGGATCCTCTACAACGTCATGGCGCTGCCGATGAAGCTGCGCGACCCCCTCATCTCGCGGCTGAAGATCATGGCCAAGCTCGACATCTCGGAGAAGCGCCTGCCGCAGGACGGCCGGATCAAGATCCGGCTCAAGGTCGAGGACCGGAGCCGCGACATGGACTTCCGCGTCTCCTCCTGCCCGACGCTGTGGGGAGAGAAGGTCGTGCTGCGGCTGCTGGACAAGACGAAGCTGATGCTCGACATGACCAAGCTGGGGTTCGAGCCGGAGTCGCTGGAGCGCTTCAAGCGCGCCATCTCCAAGCCCTACGGCATCGTCCTCGTCACCGGCCCCACCGGCTCCGGCAAGACCAACACCCTCTACTCCGCGATCGCCCAGCTCAACAAGCCGGACACGAACATCATGACCGCCGAGGACCCGGTGGAGTTCAACCTCGTGGGCATCAACCAGGTCCAGATCAAGGACCAGATCGGCCTCAACTTCGCGTCCGCCCTGCGCGCGTTCCTGCGCCAGGACCCCAACATCATCCTCGTGGGCGAGATCCGCGACTACGAGACGGCGGAGATCGCGGTCAAGGCCGCCCTCACCGGCCACCTCGTCCTTTCCACCCTGCACACGAACGATGCGCCCTCCACGGTCTCGCGCCTCGTGAACATGGGCATCGAGCCGTTCCTCGTCGGCACGGCCGTGAACCTCATCCAGGCCCAGCGGCTCATCCGGCGCATCTGCGCCAACTGCAAGGTGGAGAACACCGACATCCCGCACAAGACCCTCATCGAGATCGGCTTCACGCCCGAGCAGGTGGGCACGTTCAAGCTCTACAAGGGCCGGGGCTGCGGGGTCTGCAACGGCACCGGCTACAAGGGCCGGGTCGGCCTCTACGAGGTGATGGAGATCTCGGAGGGCATCCGCGACCTGATCATGGTCGGGGCGACCGCGGTGGAGCTGAAGAAGAAGGCGCTCGAGGAGGGCATGCTCACCTTGCGCATGAGCGGCCTGGAGAAGATCAAGGCCGGGGTCACCACGATCGAGGAAGTCCTGCGCGAGACGGTCCTGTAGGAGGAGGTCGCCCTTGGCAGTCAGCCTGCACCAGCTTCTGAAGACGATGACGGAGATGGGAGGCACGGACCTCCACGTCACCACCAACTCCGCCCCCCAGATCCGCGTGGACGGAAAGCTGCGGCCGCTGGACCTGCCGCCGCTGACCGCGGTCGAGACCAAGCAGCTCGCCTACAGCGTCCTCACCGACGCGCAGAAGCACCGCTTCGAGGAGAACCTGGAGCTGGACTTCAGCTTCGGCATCAAGGGGCTGGCCCGCTTCCGATCGAACGTCTTCATGCAGAGGGGCGCGGTGGCCGCCGTCTACCGGACGATCCCCTACGAGATCCGCGACTTCAAGATGCTGGGCCTGCCTCCGGTCGTGGCCGGCATCTGCGACAAGCCCCGGGGCCTCGTGCTCGTGACCGGGCCCACCGGCTCCGGCAAGTCCACGACCCTGGCCGCGATGCTCGACAAGATCAACAGCGAGCGCCACGAGCACATGATCACGATCGAGGACCCCATCGAGTACCTCCACCAGCACAAGAAGTGCGTGGTGAACCAGCGCGAGCTGCACGCCGACACCCACTCCTTCACCAACGCGCTGCGCGCCGCGCTGCGCGAGGACCCCGACGTGGTCCTCATCGGCGAGATGCGCGACCTGGAGACGATCGAGTCCGCGCTGCGCATCGCGGAGACGGGCCACCTCACCTTCGCCACCCTGCACACCAACTCGGCGGCCCAGACCATCAACCGCATCATCGACGTGTTCCCCGCCCACCAGCAGTCGCAGGTGCGGGCCCAGCTGTCGCTGGTCCTGGAAGGGATCATGTGCCAATCCCTGCTGCCCAAGGCGAGCGGCAGCGGGCGCTGCCTCGCCATGG
>QHVJ01000612.1 GCA_003222275.1 Acidobacteriota bacterium
ATGCCGACCGCGGCGTCCTTGCCGCCGCTCACGACCAGCTCCGGGTACGCCGTGGTGAGATATCCCTGGTCGAGGAGGAGCCGGGCGCTGGTCCGCGGCGGCACCGTGAAGGGCGCGGGCGTGCGCGGGAAGGCCGCCGGCACCGCCGCGCCGCTCGCGCGCCGCACGCGCTCGAGCCGCTCGGGACGTTCTTCCATCGGCGGGACCGAGCGAGGCACGAGCATCCACCGGCTGGGCGCGTCGAAGCCGTCGCGAGAGCTGCCCGGCGGCCCCACCACGGGCGCCTTCCATCCCGCGTCGTCGAACTCCGCCGTCTCCCAGCCCCACGGGTAGCGGGCGGCAGTGACCTTGTCGCCCGGACCGGCCACGTAGTACTGATGACGGATCTCCTCGCGATTCAGGGGCAGGATCTCGTAGGCCTCGTTGCGCAGGCACTTCCATCCGGCTCCGGTGTCCGCCTCCTTCTCCGCGGGCCCGTCACCCTGGAGCAGGAACCCCGTCTGGTTGGTGACCTGTGCTTCCGGCGTCTCCGGCCCGAAGTTCCAGACGACCGCGGCGAGGACGTTCGCGCCCGGGCGCAGGAACGGCGCCAGGTCCACCGTCTCGTAGCGCCAGTGGAAGAGGTCGCCGCGAGCGGGACCAGAGGCGACGCGCGCGCCGTTGGCGTAGAGCTCGTAGCGATTGTCGGCCGAGACGTGGACCACGAACGCCGCCGGCACTGGATCGACTCGGAACCGCCGCCGGAAGTGGTAGACGCCGTAACCGGCCGGAGACGCGTCGGGCACGGAGATCCACCGCGCGGTCCACGGGCGCACGGTGGGGAGCACCGGCGCAAGGTCGGATGAGGGAGCGGGTCCGAAGCCCGGCAGGAGCAGCAGGAGGCCGAAAAAAGCGAGGCGACCCATGACTACATCACCGGCCTGATTCCATTGCCGAGAATCTCCGGATGGCGAGCGCGGTCAAGCTTACACGCGTCGCCGCGGGTGCCGCAACGCCGAGGACGCGTGCTACCCTGACGCTCTCCTTGGGGGGTACGAGAGACATGAGAACGAGATGGCCGGCCGTCTTCGCCGCCGTCGTCGTGGCCCAGATCGCCGCCGCCGGCCTCGCCGCCGCGGCGCCGGAGAAGAAGGGCCTCGAGATCTACTGGATCGACGTCGAGGGCGGCGCGGCCACGCTGATCGTCACGCCTGCGGGGGAGTCGGTGCTGGTGGACAGCGGCTGGCCGCTGCCGAGGGATGCCGACCGGATCCAGCAGGCGGCGCGCGAGGCGGGCGTGTCGCGGATCGATCACCTCGTCACCACCCATTGGCACGGAGATCATGTCGGGGGCGTCGGGATGCTGGTCCAGCGCCTGCCGGTCGGCCGCTTCTACGATCACGGCTTTCCCCCCGGCAAGCCCTCCGACGTGGACGCCATCCTCCGGGCGGCGTACCTGCTGGCCACCCAGGGGCATTCGACGATCCTCCACGCCGGGGACGAGATCGGCCTCCGGCAGGCGCCGGGCGCGCCCCCGGTCGGCCTGCGCGTGGTCGCCTCCGATGGGATCGTCGTCGGAGAGGCGCCCTGCTCTCCCCAGACGCGGCCGTGCACGGCGCAGCCCGCGCACATCGCGATCCCCGACGACACGTCGGACAACTACCGCAGCGTCGGCCTTCGCCTGAGCTTCGGCGGCTTCGACTTCCTCGACCTGGGCGACCTGACCTGGAACGTCGAGCACAAGCTCGCGTGCCCGAAGAACGTCGTGGGGGTCGTGGACGTCTACCAGGTGACCCACCACGGGAATGACAACAGCAACAACCCCGCGCTCGTCGCCGCGCTGGCGCCCACCGTGGCCGTGATCGACAACGGCGCGAAGAAGGGCGGCGCGCCGGCCGTATACAAGGTCCTGCGCGCGACGCCATCCCTCAAGGACGTCTTCCAGCTCCACCGCAACGTGGCGACGACACCCGCCGACAACGCGCCCCCGGAGCTGACCGCCAATGACGATGAAGCCTGCAC
>QHVJ01000075.1 GCA_003222275.1 Acidobacteriota bacterium
TCCGGATGGCGTCGGCGCTCCGGCGGGACCCGAACCCGCGCTGGATCAGGCTCGCGATCGCCGCCGCCGCGATCGAGGACGCGCGTCTCGACTATCGCGACCTCATCGTCAGCCTCATCGTCCTGCGGTGGGCGGCGGAGCGCAGGGGACTCTGTCCCCGCGGCGAGTTCGAGGCGCTGGCGGTTCTGGCCACCGAAGCGACGGGCAAGCTCATCGCGGGGATACCGCAGCGCAGCGCGTCGGAGGTGGAGAACACGGTGCGTCAGATGACGGTCGTGGAGTGGCGGGCGGCGTTCGAGGGCTAGTTAGTCGGGGACCAGCACCGCCTTTACCAGCGTGCCCTCGGCCATCCCATCGAAGCACGCCTGCCAGTCCGCCAGCGGCGCGACGCGGCTGACGAGCGGACGCGGATCGAGCTGGCCCGAGGCGAGCATCCGCAGGACGCGCTCCCAGACCGGCCACGTGTGGCTGAAGCTGCCGCGCAGCGTCACCGCCTTCTGGACGAGCGGATCGAGCGAGAAGCCCAGCGGCTGGGGGCCCCAGCCGACCTTGGTCACCTGGCCGCCCGGCCGGACGGCGGCCAGCGCCTGCTGCAGCGCCGCCGAGGCACCGGCCGCGTCCACGACCAGGTCGGCCCCTTGCCCGTCGCCGAGACTCCGCACCGCCTCCGTCAAGCTCTGCGTCTCGGTCTCGACCGCGTGGGTGGCGCCCATGCCCAGTCCAAGCTCCAGCCGGGGCCGGTCGCGGGCCAGGCCGGCGATCAGCACCGAACCCGCGCCGCTCGTCCGCGCGACGTGCGCACAGAGCAGCCCGATCGGCCCGGGGCCGATCACCGCGACCACGTCACCCGGCCGGACGCGGGAGTTCACCACCAACGCCTGGTACGCGACGCAGCAGGGCTCGGTGAGCGCCGCCAGGTCGAAGGGAAGATTGTCGGGCAGGTGGTGCAGGCAGCGCGCGGGCACGCGCACGTAGCGGGCCATCGCTCCGTCGATGCCGTAGCCGAAGCCGCGTCGCGCCGGATCGAGGTTGTACTGGCCGGCACGCGTCTGGGGCGAATCGACGTCGATCTCGGCCGCGGTCTCGCTGGCCACGCGGTCCCCGCAAGCGAAGCCCGAAACGCCCGCTCCGACGGCCGCGACCTCGCCGCAGAACTCGTGGCCGAGGACGACGGGGATGCGCACCGGCCACGACTGCGTGTTGTGGTACTGGTGCACGTCGCTCCCGCAGACGCTCACGCCGCGCACGCGCAGCAGCACCTCGCCGGGACCGGCCTCCGGCACCGGCACCTCGCGCAGCTCGACTCCGCCCTCGCTGAGCGCGTGATGGACGACGGCGGGCATGAGCGCCGAGCCGCTCACGACGCGGGTCCCTTGACCGCGGCGACGAAGTCGCGCAGCACGTGGAAGAGCCCCTCGGGATCGGCGCCGGGCCGGAACTCGCGATCGGCCACGGCCAGCGGCGCACCGACGACCACGAGCGGCGCGCCCAGCCCCGGCATGCGCGCGGCCTGCTCGATCGACAATCCCCCCACCGCCTGCAGGGGCAGCCGGACCGCGGCTCGTACCGCGGCCAGATCCTCGAGCGGCGAGCGGCGCGGATCGTGATGCCGCTCGTCGTATCCCGTGTGCACGATCACGACGTCGACGCCCCATTCCTCCAGCCGTCGGGCCATGCCCGGCTTGTCGGAATGGAGCATCAGGTCCGCCATCACCCGGCCGCCCCGGGTCCGGCCCGCCCTCACCGCTTCCCGCACGGTGCGCTCGTGGGCCACCGCCATCACGACGACGAACGCCGCCCCCGCGCGAAACATCATCTCCGCCTCGAGGTAGCCGGCGTCCATCGTCTTCAGGTCGGCCACCACCGGATGCGTCGGGAACCTCTCGTGCAGCGCGCGCACGGCGTGCAGGCCCTCGGCCAGGATCAGCGGCGTGCCGGCCTCGAGCCAGTCCACGCCCGCGCGAACGCCGATCTCGGCCGTCGCCAACGCCTCGTCCATGCTCGTGAGGTCGAGAGAGAGCTGCACGCGAGGACCGCCGTCGAGGGCGACGGCGGCCGTCACGCTCCCGTCTCCCGCGCGTCCGAACCGAAGTGCTGCGCCAGCTTGGTGCGGAGGAAGGCGGCGCTGTCGCGCAGGTTCGCCATGCCTTCCTCGATCGTGCCGCCGTCGCCGTCTTCGATGCTCACCCAGCCGTCCCACCCGGATCCGGCCAGGGTCCGGAAGATCCGGTCGTAGTCGTTCAAGCCGTGGCCGATCACGCCGTGCTTGAGGAAGGGCGCGTAACCGTGCTGCGGGTCGGCGGAGAGCCGCCGCAGGTCCTCGACGGTCCCGCCCTCCACGTAGCGGTCCGAAGCCTGCACCGTGGCCACGCGGGGCAGGACGCGCTCGAGCAGGTCGTACTGGTCCTCGCCGGCCACGATCGCGTTCGAGGGGTCGTATTGGACGCGCAGCCACGGCGAGTCGACGGCGTGCAGGATGGCGAGGTATCGCGCGTGGCTCTGCGCGAACTCGGGGTAGAGCCAGAGGCCGTCCTTGTAGTGGTTCTCGATGACGAGCACCACCCCGGCCGCCTCCGCGTCGGGCAACAGGGAGGTCAGCGCCTCGATCACCCAACCGAGCGCCTTCTCGGCGTCCAGCCCGGGCCGGTTCTGGCCCGAGAGGACGCGGCAGTACTGGCCGCCCAGCTCCGCCGTCAGGTCGATCATCCGGCGAGTGGTCTCGACCTCGCGCGCGCGGTCCGCGGCTTCGAGCTGGGTGAAGTCGGGCGAGTTGCAGAGCATCGGCATCTGCAGGCCGCTGTCGGTCAGCGCCTCCCCGACCTGGCGCAGATAGCCCGGGTCGAGCGAGGCGAAGAAGCGCGGGTAGAGCTCGACGCCGTCGAGGCCCAGCTGCTCCGCCCGCTCGATCCACTGGAAGAGCGACATGCCTCCCTCGACCAGGGCCGTGAAGAAGCCTTTGGGAAACGCCGCCAGCGCCGGCACCCCTACTTCTTGTCCGCGCCGATCGTGATCTTGTACCCGTCGGGATCGACCACGGCGAGGTCGCGCATGCCCCAAGGCTGGTCGCGCGGTTCCTGCGTCAACGTGCCCCCGCGCGCCTTGATCCGCTTGGCGAGGATGTCCACGTCCTGGGCGGTCGTGCAGTAGATCCGGACGCCTTCGCCCTTCGCGCGGTCGCGGCCCTTCTTCCAGTCGTCCTGCGAGAGCATGAAGATCACGCTCCCCGCCATCATCTCGACGCCCGCCAGCTTGCCCTCCTGGTCCCAACGCTCCTTCACGATGCACCCCAGCACGTCGCGGTACCAGGCCAGGCTCTTCTCGATGTCGTTCACCGTGAAGCCCGGGGCCGCCGAGCGCATCCTCAGCGTCTCGGGCCCCTTTCGCACGGGACGGGCCGGCTTGACCGTTCTCCTCTTCGTCGCCATCGCCTTGAACCTCCTATGAAATCGCGCGCGCGAGCAGGAACGCCATCCCTGCCGCCAGCGCCCCGATGAGGACCGTCTGGACCGCGCTCCGGAACGGCCGCGTGCCCGTGAAGCGGCCCTTGACGTAGCCGAAGACGCCCAGGGCCACCAGCGTCACCGCGATGGAGATCGGCAGGGCGCGACGCGCGCTCGCGACCAGCAGGTAGGGCGCGAGCGGGATCATGCCCCCGGCGACGTAGGCCCCCGCGATCGTGAGCGCGCTGCGCGCCGCCCGGTGCGCGTCGGGCTTCTCCAGCCCCAGCTCGAAGCGCATCATGAAATCGACCCACGTCTCCGGCCGCCGGCTGAGGGCCTGGACGACCTTCTTGCTCTCGTCGGGCGTCAGGCCGTACGACTCGAAGATCTCCGTCGTCTCCCGGATCTCTTCGGCGGGGATCTCCTTCACCTCCCGCTGCTCGCGGACGCGCTCGCTCGCGTAGTGCTCGGCGTCGCTCTTGGCCGCCATGTAGCCGCCGAGGCCCATGGCGATCGAGCCGGCGGCGACCTCGGCCAGGCCGGCGGTGACGATGATCGAGCTCGCGTCGAGGGCGCCGGTCAGCCCGGCGGCGAGGGCGAAGGGAACCGTGAGGCCGTCGGCCATCCCGATCACGACGTCGCGGACCACCGCGCCGGCCGTGAAGTGCTGCTCGACGTGGGGCGTCGCCGGCATCGCAGGACCTCCCGCGAGGAGGATTCTAGCTGGTGGCCGAGCCTACCGCCCGGAAGAACGCGCGGAGCCGGGCTTCGTCGAGAGCTCCCGACCTTCGGACGCCCCCGCACACGTCGAGCGCGAAGGGACCGACGGCCGCGATTGCTTCGGCCACGTTGTCGCTCGTGAGGCCGCCGGCCAGGAATACCGGGACGTCGAGCGCCTCGCGGATCCGCCGGCTGAGCGCCCAGTCGTGGCGGCGCCCCGTGCCGCCGAGCTGCTTGACGGGAAGGGCGGGGTCGCCCGAATCGAGCAGGACCGCGTCGACGTGGGACGCGACCTCTTGCGCCTCGGCCACGGACTCGGGACCCGTCACGTGGACGACCTGGACGAGGCGGACGCCCGGAAGCGCCGCGCGCAGCTCGGCGTGGGCCCCGGCGGGCAGGCGGTCGCAGAGCTGTAGCGTTCCCACGCGTACGCGCCGCTGCTGGGCGGCGAGCGAGGGGACGTCCTGCCCGCAGGTGAGGAGGAACGGCGCGACGGGCGGCGGTACGGCGGCCGCGATGGCGGCGATGCGGTCCTCCGGGATGACGCCGGGTCCGCTGGGCATGTCCGACACGAGGCCGAGGGCCGCCGCCCCCGCGGCTACGGCCGCCCGCGCCTCGGCTACGCTCTGGATGCAGCAGACCTTGACCCGGGGAATGGGGGTCGGCTCCAAGGCGCCAGGCTCAGGATGCGGAGCGGCCGCGCCCTCGCTCGAGCAGCTCCTCGCGCAGGCGGTCGAACTTCTCGTGGAGCTGCATGATCTCCAGCTCGGCCTTCAGGTTCACCTGGTAGTCCAGCTCGCTGCGGATGCGGTCGCGCGAGTCCTGCCGGTTCTGGCTCATCATGATCACGGGGGCCTGGATGGCGGCCAGCATCGACAGGAACAGGTTCAGGAGGATGAACGGATACGGGTCGAACGGCTCCTTCCCGGCGCTGCGGATGAGGATCGTGTTGATCGCGACCCACGTGAGCAGCACGCCGCCGAAGAAGAAGATGAAGGCCCACGACCCACCGAACCGCGCCACCCCGTCCGCCACCCGTTCGCCGAACGTCTCCCGCTCGTCCGCAACCTCGTTGGGGTTGGGCACGCGCCGGCGAAGCAGCTCGTCGGTCTTGCGGAACCGCCGCGCGAGCGCGGCCATCACGTCCAGGGCCACGTCCGCGCGGCGACGCATCAGCCCCAGGAACTCCTCCCGCGACAGGCTGTAGGCCTCCACGTCCTCGGTGGCCGTCGCGGACGTCGAGCGGCCTCCTCCGTCGAGGAGCGACATCTCGCCGAAGAACTCTCCCGGCTCGAGGACGTCCACCACCACCTTCGCCCCGTCTTCCCCTGTCACCGACAGCTCCACCTTCCCGCCCTTGATCACGTACAGCACGCCGCCGGGCTCCTTTTCGCGGAAGACGGTCGCCCCGGCCGTGAAGCGCGCCTCTTTCATCAAGGAGGCCACCGCCGCCCGCTCGTCGCCGTCCAGCGTCTGGAAGAAGGGGATGCCCTCGAGGATCTCCGGTCGCGCCGACATGATTGCACTCCTCCCCGGTATCTGAGGGAAAACGCCGCGCGAGTGTGCCATCGGCCACGTCCTCCCGCAAGGCGGTGCGGCTAGAATCGCAGCGTCGGTGGAACCGAATCATGGACCTGACGGATGCCCTCGCCGCCCACCGTCCCGCCGACGCGCACGAGGCCGCGGACCTGCGGCAGATCGTGGAGTTCGTGGGGCGGCATCCCGATCCCTTCGACCGCCGCATCCCTGAAGGCCACCTGACGGGCAGCGCGATCGTGGTCTCGCCCGACGGCGGCCGTGTCCTTCTCCTGCGCCACCGGAAGCTGCAGCGCTGGCTGCAGCCGGGCGGCCACGCGGATCCGGGGGAGACGGCGGGCGAAACGGTGGCGTTGCGCGAAGCGCTCGAGGAGACCGGCATCGCCGGCCTCGCGCTTCACGCCGGGGCGCCGCGCCCCCTCGACGTGGACGTCCACGACATCCCGGCTCGCGGAGGCGAGCCCGCGCACCTTCACCTCGACCTGCGCTATCTCGTGCTCGCGCCCGCAGAGGCGGCACTGGCGCGATCGCCGATGGAAAGCGACGAGGTGCGGTGGTTCGGCTGGGATGAGCTCGGGAACCTGGACCTCGACGCCGGCCTGCGCCGTGCCCTCGGCAAGACGCGCGCATATCTTTAGTTGAGCGGGGGGGCGCTAGCGGCGCGCCCCCCAGACCCCCCGCTCGCGTCTTCCGCGGCGGCGAAGTGAATTCGCCGCCGCTCATCTGACGGGCCCGCTTCGCGGCCCCGGGGCGAATGAATCGCGCTGCGCTCGCTTGCCCTTGGCGTAGTCGCTCACTCGCGCGGACGGCGGCGGGCGAGCTTGTGCAGCGAGCGGATCCGGCGGTTCTCCACCTGCCTCGCCCTTGCGTCCTGCCGCAGGGCGAGGTGACGCACCTCCTTCCGCAGCTTCACGAAGCTCGAAAAGCGTTCGGCCGGCAGCCGCCCCTCGGCGAGCGCGGCGAGGACCGCGCAGCCCGGCTCGCTCTCGTGGCGGCAGTCGCGGAAACGGCACTCCGCAGCCACGGCGTCGACGTCGGCGAAGGCCGCCGGCAGCGCCTGCTCGTCGGCCCAGAGCTGGATCTCGCGCAGGCCCGGCGTGTCGATGATCCACCCGCCGTCGGGAACCGAGATCAGCTCGCGCTGCGTGGTCGTGTGCCGGCCGCGTCCGTCGTGGGCGCGCACCTCCGACGTCGGCTGGGCGTCGCGTCCGAGCAGGCGGTTCGCGAGCGTCGACTTGCCGACGCCGGACGACCCCACGAGGGCCACGGTGAGGCCGGGGCCCGCGTACGTCGACACGGTCATCAGGCCTTGTCCGGTGATCGAGCTGGCGACGAGGACGGGCACGGCGGGCGCCATTCGTTCGACCTCTTCCTTTCGGGTGGCGGCGTCCGCGCACAGGTCGGCCTTGGTCAGAACGATGACGGGCTGGGCGCCGCTCGGGGCGGCCAGGACCAACGCGCGCTCGATGCGTCGCAGGTTGAAATCACGGTCGAGTCCCGTCAGAAGGAGGACGGTGTCGGCGTTGGCGGCCACGGGCTGCTCCTCCGTCACCGCCCCCGCGGCCTTTCGGGAAAACAGGCTGCGCCGAGGCAGCACGGCGTGGATGGTGGCCCGTCCCTCGGCGGGGCGAGGCCGGATCACGACCCAGTCTCCCGTCACGGGCAGATCGGCGGGACTCGTCGAGAGGTGACGTAGCCGCCCCGAGACTTCCGCCCACAACTCGCCCTCCGGCGCGTAGACGCCGTAGAGGTCCTTGTGCACGACCGCCACTCGGGCGGCGCCCAGACCCTGGGCGGCGAACGGCTCGAAATGATCCCCGAGGGCCGAGGTCCAGCCCAGGCTTTCCAGATTCCACATGGTTCGACCTTCCTCTGCGTGAAGGCCGCGGATGTGAGAGAGGTCCGCGGCCGCCCATGAAGACGGTGTGCGCCGCACTTACGGCGCCGCTTCAGGCGGCGGCGGAGGCCCGGATCGAGGTAGGTGTCAGGGTATGCAGAGGCGACTCTGCGCGGAGTTTATCACGGGTGGGAGGGCCCGGAGGACAACGCAGCCATTCCCCGGTAGAGAAGTTGCGTGCCGAGAAAGACGAGCCAAAGGAGCAGGCCGGCCCGCAGGGCGCGAGTGGGTATGAAGTTGGCCAGGCGCGCGCCGGCAATCGCGCCCGGGATCCCACCCGTCACGAGTCGGAGAAACAGCGGCAGGTCGAGATGGCCGAGACCGAGGTGCAGTCCGCCCCCCACGGCCGACAGGGTCAGACCAAAGGCCAGGTCGGTGCCAACCACCGGGGCCGCGTCGAGTGACGTGCAGTACAGCAACGCCAGCGTCCCCAGCGCGCCCGCGCCCGCCGACGAGAATCCGACCTCGAGGCCGATCGGCAGCGCAAGCCAGGGCAAGAGGCCGCGGCGGTCCCGCCCGGGAGGGCGGCGTTCGGAATCGCGGACGAGTCGCAAGAGGTTGAAGACGGCGGTCAGGGCGATGGTGACGCCGACGGCCACGAGGACGACGTTGCGCAGCCCGCTTCCCTCCAGCTTTCCGAGGAGAAGACCGCCGACCAGCACTCCCGGCAGTCCCCCCGTCAACAGACGTCGCAGGACCGGGAAGTCGATCCGGCGCTCGCGAAGATAGACCAACGCGGCCGGGACCTTGACGAGGGCGCTGAAGGCGAGCGCGGTGCCAACGGCCGGCGCCACCGGCACCCCCATCAAGAGGATGAGGACCGGCACGGTCATCACGCCGCCGCCCACGCCGGTGAGACCGATCATGAGGGCGATTAGGAAGCCGGCCGCGACTTGCAAGGGACGGCCGCTAGAGACGGACCTCGACCACGCTCACGGCTCTCGGCATGTCGGCGATAGCATATCCGGTCCGATCAAAGCGTGGCTCGAGACAATCGGTGGGTGCCCGTCACGATCGTCGCTCTCGCCTTCGCCGCCCTCGGGCTCCCCGATGGCGCGCTGGGCGTGGCGTGGCCGTCCGTGCGGCGCGACTTCGCATTGCCCGTGAGCGGATTCGGCAGCCTGATCCTCGTCATGATGGGTGGCCACCTGGTCGCCAGCCTCGGCAGCGGGCCGGCGGCGGCCCGGGTGGGCTCGGGGCGGCTGCTCCTGTGGAGCAACCTGGCGTACGCGGCCAGCGCCTTCGGCTTTGCCCTCGCGCCCGGCTGGTGGCCGTTGATGCTCGCCGGCCTCGTCGCGGGAGCGGCCGCGGGGCTGATCGACGCCGGCCTGAACGCGTACGCGGCGGCGCGCTTCTCGCCCGGGGTCCTGACCTCGATGCATGGCTGCTTCGGCGCGGGCGCGATGCTGGGGCCGCTGCTGATGGGCCGCATCCTCGAGCAAGGACGATCCTGGCGCGGAGGCTACGCGGTGATCGCCTGCGCGCTGTGCGCGATCACGCTTGCCCTGGCGCTCACGCGCCGGGTCCTGGACGGCGCCGATCGAGGCGTGACGGAGACGGCGCTGCCCTCCGTGCCGCGCCTGGCGGAGACGCTGCGCCACCCCGGAGTCTGGCTGGGAGCCGTCCTCTTCTGCATCTACACCGGACTCGAAGCGACTCCCGGCCGCTGGGCCTACAGCCTTCTCGCGGAAGCGCGCGGCGTCGCGCCCGAGCGGGCCGCCGTCAGCGCCGCCGCGTACTGGGGCAGCATGAGCGTCGGCCGCTTCTCCTGGGGAGTCGTGGCCCGGCGGCTGGCTCCGCGAGCCGTGCTCCGCGTCTGCCTGGCGTGCGCGCCCGGGGGCGCGCTGCTCGTGTGGGTGGGATCGGACGGCCCGCTCACCGTGGTCGGCCTCGTCGTCCTCGGCCTGTGCTTTGCGCCCGTCTTCCCCCTGCTGATCGCCCTCACCCCGGAGCGCGTCGGCGCGGGCCATGCGGGCCACGCGATCGGGTTGCAGGTGGCGGCGGCCGCCCTCGGGGGAGGCGTGCTGCCCGGCGGGATCGGGTTCGTAGCGCGGTACGCGGGTCTCGAGGTGCTCGGCCCGTTCCTGTTCGTCGCCGCGGTCGTGACGCTCCTGCTCTACGGAGCGGTCAACGCGCGCTCTCGGCTCAAACCTCCACCATCGCCTTGAGGACCCCGGCCCCGGGATCGATCCAGGAGGGGAGCGCCGCGGCCAGGTCGGCCAGCGAGGCGCGATGCGTGATCCAGGGACGGGTGTCGAGCGTGCCGGCCTCGACCGCCGAAAGGACGCGCTTGAAGTCGGCGGCCAGCGCGTTGCGGCTGCTGAGAAGCGTCATCTCCCGGCGATGGAACTCGGGGTCGAAGAAGGCGATCTTCGATTGGCAGAGCCCGACCAGCACCAGCTTCCCTCCGCTCGCGACGAACCCGAAGGAGCGCTCCATCGAGGCGGGATTGCCGGTGGCCTCGAAGACCACGGTCGGCATCTCCCCGCGCGTGGCGTCGCGAAGCGCCTCCTCGGCCGAGGCGCCGGTCGCGAACGTGTGCTCGACTCCCATCTGGCGCCGGCAGAACTCGAGCCGAGCCTCGTTCACGTCCGTCGCGAGCAGGCGCGCCCCGAGGGGCTGCGCGGATTGGATCACCGCGAGCCCGATGGGGCCCGTCCCCACCACGAGCGCCGTCTCCCCCGGCTCCAGTCCCGCCCGGCCGACGGCATGGGCGCCGATGCTCAGCGTCTCCACGAGCGCGAGCTGCTCGAAGGAGAGCGACTCGGACCGGTGGAGCTTGCGCAAGGGAACCTTGATGATCTCCCGCATCCCCCCGTCCACGTGGATGCCGAGCACTTCGAGCTTCGCGCAGCAGTTGGTCCGGCCCCGGCGGCAGGCGACGCACCGGCCGCATTCCAGGTAGGGCTCCACGGCGCAGCGGTCGCCGGTCTTCAGGCCCACGTCCACCGCGTTGGGCGCCGCGATCAGCTCCGCGCTCAGCTCGTGCCCCAGGATGCGCGGGTAGGTGAAGAAGGGCTGGTCGCCTTTGAAGGCGTGGAAGTCGGTGCCGCAGACCCCGACGCTGCGGACGCGCACCAGCGCCTCGTCCGGCCCCGGCGGGCCGGGCGGTGGGCCGTCGGCGAGGACGAGCCGGCCCGGCTGCTCGAGGATGACTTGCTTCACGTCTTAATTCGAGCAAGGGGGTACTGCGGCGTCGCACCCCCTTGAACCCCCGCGCGCTCCGGCGAAGTGAATTCGCCTTCGCGCGCTGCTGGTGGCTTCAATCCAGCCGCACGTACTCATATTCGAAGGGATGGCCCTTGATGCCCCGCGCGGGCTTGGCGATCCAATTCGCGATCTGGGCCGGATCGCGCACGGCCTTCTGCAGCGTCGCGACGTAGGCGCGGTCCTTCTCGGTCGGGAGCCACTCGCCTCGCCGGCCGTCCCAGTCGGACCGCTCGAGGAGGCGGCCGTCGGCGTCGAAGGGCATGTCCGCGTAGAGCCCGATGTGGCGATAGAAGCGCTTCGACGGCAGGCGGAGC
>QHVJ01000078.1 GCA_003222275.1 Acidobacteriota bacterium
GACAACGACGGGGACCTCGACCTGTTCGTGGCCAACTACCTCGACTGGTCGCCCGAGAACAACCGGGTCTGCGGGACGGAGGGGAAGCGGCTCTCCTGCTCGCCCACCGACTATGCCGGGCTCCCGAACCTGCTCTATCGTAACGACGGCGGCGGCCGGTTCACCGACGTGTCCGCGGCGGCGGGCATCGCGGCGCACGTGGGCAAGGGAATGAGCGTGGCCGTCGCGGACGCGGACGGCGACGGGCTCCTGGACGTCTTCGTGGCGAACGACCAGTCGCGGAACTTCCTGTTCCGAAACGTGGGCGGCCGCGCGTTCATCGAGACCGGAGTCGAGGCGGGGGTCGCCTACACCGAGGACGGCGTGCCCGTCTCCGGTATGGGCGCCGATTTCCGCGACCTCGACGAGGACGGCCGCCCCGACGTCTTCCTCACCGCCCTGAGCGGGGACAAGTTTCCGCTCTTCCTCAACACCGCCGAGGGCTTCTTCGTTCCCGCCACCCACCGGGCCGGCCTGGGCTTCGCCACGGTCCGCATGAGCGGTTGGGGGACGGGCGCCTACGATTTCGACAACGACGGCCGCAAGGACCTGTTCAGCGCGAACTCGCACCTGAACGCGAACGTCGAGGCGTACGGCCATCACCGCTACCGGCAGCCGAACGCGGTCTTCCGAGGCGTGGGTGACGGCCGATTCCGCGACGCGACGGCCGAGACCGGCGCGGCGATGCAGCGCGCCCGTGCGCACCGGGGCTGCGCATTCGGCGACCTGGATGGCGATGGCCTCGTCGACGTGGTCGTCTCGGTGATCGGAGAGCCGGCGGAGGTCCTGTACAACATGACCGCCGGCGGCGGGCATTGGCTCGGGCTCCGGCTCGAAGGCACGAAGAGCAACCGCGACGGCATCGGCGCGGCCGTGAAGCTGACCGGCGAGTCCGGACGCGTGCAGTACAACCACGTCACGACCGCCGTGGGCTACGCCAGCGCGTCGGACAAGAGGGTGCACTTCGGCCTGGGCGCGGACCGGACCGCGCGCGAGATCGAGATCCGCTGGCCGAGCGGAGCCCGGCAGGTCCTGAAGGACGTTTCGGCCGATCAGGTCCTCGAGGTCAGGGAGCCGTGAGCGCCGCGCTCGCGCTCCTCCTCGGCACCACTCTTCTCGGCGTGGATCCGTGCGCGGGTGCGCCCGACCTGGCGTCGGCCGCGGAGGCCATCGACCGCGGCGAGGTGGCCAGGGCCGATTACCTGTCCTCGCTCGCCCTGGCGATGAGCCCGGACTGCCCGGAGGCCCTCGTGATCCAGGGTCGGGTCCTGACCCTGAAGGGCCGGCTCCGTGAAGGACGCGAAGCGCTGGAGAAAGCCGTCCGCCTCGCCCCGAACAACGCCGAGGCGCGCTATCAACTGGGGATCTGGCTCTACCGCCGGCTGCTCTACGCGGAGGCCGTCCCGCAGCTCGAGAAGGTGGTCGCGCTGCGACCCGCAGACGCGCGCGCCCACGACTATCTGGCCCTCAACCTCGAAGGCCTGGGTGAGGCCGAGCGCGCGGATCTCGCCTACCGCAGCGCGCTGAAGGTGAAGGATGGTCCCTTCCCCGACGCCTTCTTCGATTACTACTACGGGCGCTTCCTCCTCAAGCAGAACCGCCTCGAGGAGAGCCGGTCACACCTGGACCGGGCGGTGGCGCTTCGTCCCGACGAGCGAGCGGTTCACTACGAGCGCGGCAAGCTGCACCTGGCCCTCAAGGAATACGGCGCGGCCCGGCGGGACGCGGAGCGTGCCTTGAGCCTCCGGGACCCGGCCGGCCTCGTCCTCGACCTGCAGGTGTACTACCTGCTCGCCACGGTCTACGCCCGCCTCGGGGAGACGGAGCTGGCGCGCAAGTACGCGGAGCTGTCCCGGACGACGTCGATCCCGGATCGTCCCAGATAGAGGTGCGAAGGGGTGGCGAGCTCCAAAAGCCCGCCACCCCATTCGTCAAAACTGAAAGCGCACGCCCGCCCGGAACTTCCGGCCCTGGGGAATGTTGTCGATCTTCCCGTATCCCTCGGAGTAGATGTTCATGTCCGTGGCCGTGTTGGAGTTGAAGATGTTGAACCCGTCGACGATCAGATGCAGCGCCTTCCGCCCGCCCAGCTTGAAGGGTTTCTCGGCGTGGAGGTCGAGCAGCGTCAGGTTGGGCAGGTAATCCGGCTTGTTGGGATCAACAGCGACGATCTGGGGCGAGCCACCAGGGTTGATCGCGGCCCCGGCTGGATCGCCGAACTGCGTGCGCACAGGATAGCTCTCCAGCCTCCACATCGGTCTTCCCGTGTGGAACCGGAGCCGGGCGCCCAGGTCGGCATCGATCCCGGGAACCCGGTAGGAGCCTGACACCTTGATCTCCCACTTGGGCGTGAAGGGCAGCGGGCCCTCGAGGTTGTTGGTCGCGTAGTTGAGGTTGCCCATCCACAGGTCGTCGTAGAACATCGGGCCCTCGACGTTGAAGTCCTGCCGGAACGAGCGGCGGCCGATGCCGGTGGACTTCGAGTAGAGCGCGGAGGCCAGGGCCTGCCAGCCGTTGGAGAACCTCTTCCGGAAGACGAGCTGCACGCCGTGGTAGTCGCGCTTCGGCGTGCCGCCGTCCAGGGATGGCATGTTCTGCACCCTCGAGGTGTTATGGTCGTGGATCCAGGTGATGTCGTCGTCGTCGACGACCCCGTTCCCGTCGTAGTCCTTGAGCACGACGCTGTAGAGCATCACCTGCTTGCCGGCCGACGTGGTGAATGGGACGCGCTCATACTCCCAATCCTGGCCCGTCTCCCGGTTGATGGGGATGTTCGCGTAGATGTCGGTGGTGTGCTTGTAGATGTAGCTCGCGCTGACCGAGAAGTTGTGGGCGATCTCGCGCTCGAGGTTCACCGTGAACTGGTCGGTGTGCTGGTCCTTGACGTCGTCGGCGACGTTCAGCGTCCAGGAATAGTCAACCGTCTGCTGCTCCTCGCTGATCGGCGACAGCCCGTGGATCTTCCGGGCCGCCTCGCGCGTCTCGATGGAGTCGATCTCCCCGTCACCGTTGGTGTCGACCGCGCTCCATGGCCCCACCTGGTAGATCTGGAAGGTCCGGCTCACGAGGGGCATGTCGGGGCCGAACCGGCGTAAGAACTCGGCCGTGAGCGGCATGTAGTAGCGGCCGAAAGAAGCCCGCGCGACGGTCTTGCCGTCGCCGGTGAGCTGGTAGCTCAGCCCGACCCGGGGAGCCCACGTCTTGAAGTCGAAGATGTTCTTGGTCGAGGCGCGGTCGCGCAGGACCGGACCGTTGATTGCGTCGGGGGAGCTGGGGAAGTCGTAGACCTTTCCCGCGCCGTACTTGGTGGTCATGTGGTCGAAGCGGAGCCCGAGGTTGACCGTCAGCCGCCGCGTCGGGTTCCACTGGTCGTCGAAGAACCCGCCCAGGGAGTCGCCGGTGCGCACGGTCAGGGAGGGGTTGATCGTGTCCTTCTGGTTGTAGAAAAGGAGCCCGGTGTCGCCGTACCAGGACTGCATGTACTGAACGCTCTGGGTCCAACGGTACGGGTAGAGGAAGTTGACGTAGTTCTGGAAGTAGCCGCCCTGGGAGTTGCTTCGCCCCTTCGTGTACTGCACGCCGAACTTGATGTCGTGCGCTCCCAGGAACCCCTCGGCATAGTGCGAGAGGTCGGCCTGGGTGGTCTGCCGGCTCGACTGGTACCCCTCGACGTAGGGGAAGGCGCCGTTGATTCCGTAGCTGCCGTAGGCATCGGTCCACTTCCACCAGTTGATGTAGCCGGGATGGTCGGGATGGTCGGCGGGCAGGTAGGGCTTGTCCTTGGTCCAGAAACCCAGGCTCTTGGCGGAAAGCGTCGTCTTGGGGCCGGCGAACCACTGCCACTGCGCGGAGACGGTATTGTTCTTCTGCTTGGAGCCGTACGTCATCGTGGTGTCCCATCCCGGCTGGCTCCCCCAGCTCCAGCCGTTGCCGTCGTTGTTCTCGTAGTGATAGGCGACCCAGGCGTTGTGGTTCTTGAAAGGCGCGGCCGAGAGCTTGGCGTCGCCGTAGCGACCCCAGGACTCGCTCTGGAGCGGCCACCGCGGGGGCAGGCTCGCGCTGCGGAGGTAGTCGGCGGCGCCGAAGAACCAGAGCTTGTCCTTGACGATCGGGCCGCCCACGGTCGCGCTGCCTTCCCAGTCCTTCTTCAGATCACCCGCGAGTTGTTCTCCCTCTCCGACGAAGAGGAACGGCGCCCCGAGATCCGCTCCGGGGGTGGGCTGGTTGTTCTTGATCGACCCCAGCTTGGAGTAGAACGCCGCGCTGCCGTGGAAGTCGTTGCTGCCGGATTTGGTGAGGACGTCGATGGCGGCGCCGGAGAAGCTGCCGTACTCGGCCCGGGAGCCCAGCGCCACCACCCTCACTTCCTCGACGGTGTCGTAGTTGACGTTGACGAGAGACCCGAAGGACCCGGCGCGGGGGTTGGTGGCGTCGACGCCGTTGATGAGGAAGACGTTCTCGTTCGTGGCGCCCGAGTAGGCGGTGGGACTCTGGAACTCCGTGGCCCCGGTGGGCGCGCCCGACCCTTCGGACATGCCCGGCGCGGTCAGGGCCAGGTCGTAGAAGGCATCGCGGCTCGTCGGCAGCTTCTCGACGAGGTCGCTGTCGAACCTCGTTTCGATGGACGACGTCTTGGTGTCGACGATCGAGCCGCCGCTGATCACGATCGTCTCCTGGAAGGCGCCCACCGGCAGCGTCAGGTCGAGCGTCGCGACCGCGCCGGCCCCGACGTCTATGCTGTCGCGCGACACCGTCTTGAACCCGGTCATCGACGCCGTGAGCTTGTACCTGCCGGGGGGCAGGTTGAGGAAGACGTACGATCCCTTCGCCGACGAAGTGGTCGTTCGCGTGGCGGTGATGAGCGCGGGGCTCGAGATCTCCACCGTCGCCCCGGGCAGCGCCAGCTTGTCCTCGCTGAACACGGTGCCGGTCAGCTTCCCCTCCTGCATGGACTGCGCGAGGAGGCTTCCCACGCTTCCGCCCACGAGGAAGAGGGAAGAACAGATCGCAGTCAAGGAGGCTCTTCCCAACTGCATGGCGTGCTCCTTCTCTAATAGGGTCCTGGCCGAACGGGAACGGTTTTGCAAGAGACTTGCACAAGTCCAGGGAGTGTGTCAATCGGTATCGTTGGACGAGCTGCCGTCAGGCCCGGATCAAGGCTTGGAAGCGACTCTCCGCGCGCAACCCCTCGAACTCGGGCTCGAGCCGCGCGCGCTCCACGACGAACGCGCGGCGCGCGCGGGCGGCTTTCTCGAGGTTGGCCAGGGCCGGCTCGGTCTCCCCCTGCAGGGCGTATACGCACGCCGCGTAGTAGCGGCTGAACGGCTCGTCGGCGCCCATCCGCAGGCGCTCCTCCCAGCCCGCGAGCGCGGTCGCGAAAGCGGCCTCGGCCCGGACAGCCTCGCCGAGCTTGAGGTAGGCCGCGCCCAGGCGCTGGTTGAGCTCGATGGAGATTCGTCCCCGCAGGGCGTGGTCGACCCGGGCCACGAATTCCTGCTCGCGGCGGAACTCCTGCACCGCCTCCGCGTGCCGCTCCTGGAGGGCGAGGAGATGGCCCCGGCGCATGTAGGCGCCCACGATCAGGATACCCTCCCTGCCAGACAGGAACTCCTCCTGCAGTGCGACCGCGCGGTCGACCGCCGCCGCGCCGCGAGGGAAGTCCCGGAGCAGGGCCGCGCAGTGGGCGAGCTGCAGCGCCGCCCAGCCCGCCTTCGGGTTCAGGGCCAGCGCCTTCTCGTACCACGCCGCCGCTTCCGCGAACCGGCCCCGGCCCACGAAGAGGGCGCGGCCCATGGTGGATGGGGGTCCCGCATCGGCGGGATCGAGGCCGAGCGCCCGCTGGATCGCCTCGATGGCCTCGTCGATCCGGCCCATGTCCACGAGCGCGCTCCCCAGCTCCCGCCAGGCCATGGCCAGACCCGGCCGCAGCTCGATGGCCCGGCGCAGGTGCGCGATGGCCCTCTCGTTCAGCTCGGGCATCGCCAGGTAGCTCGCCTTGAGGCTGTAGGCCGCCCCGAGCTGGAGGTACGCGCGGGCGTACGAGGGGTCGAGCTGTACCGCGCGCTCGAAAAAAAGGATCGCCCGGTCCATGGACTCGTGGCTCTCGGCGCGGAAGTTCAGCATCCCGCGCGAGAAGGCCTCGTAGGCGTCCACGACCTGCGTCTCGGCCTCCGCACGGTTTTCCGGCGTGAGAGAGAGCCGCAGTCCGGTGGACAGCTCCCGGACGATCCGGTCCTGCAGATCGAAGATCCCGTCCATGCGGCCGTCGATCTTCACGGTCCGGACGACGGTCCCGGTGTCCGTCTCCGTCAAGCGTGCCGTCACCCGGACCACGTCGCCCAGGCGCTGATAGCCGCCGCCCAGCACCCAACGCGCGCCCACCTCGCGCCCGACGAGGGTGGCGACCTTCTCATCCGCCTCGCTCCCGGCGACCCCCAGGGTCTTGAGCGCCTCGTGGATGCGCTCCCGTCCCACCACGGTCAGACCGGCGAGCGCCTTGAGGTCGGCGGTCACCGTCTCCGCGATGCCGGTGCCGAGCCAGTCGTCGCCCGTGTCCTTCGTGATGTTGGCGAAGCTCATGACGGCCACCGCCGGCGCGGACGGCGGCGCGGCGAGCGCGACCGTCCCCGGCGCGCCGTCGTGGCCCAGGATCGCCAGCTCACGGCACACCTCGCGCATGGACGCGTACCGCTGGTCACGGTCCTTGGCCATCATCTTCCTCACGATCCGCTGCAGCTCGGGCCCGTCGGGACCCGTGAGCCGCGGCAGGGGGGGCGCATCGCGATGGAGGATCGCGTCGATCGTCTCCACGACGTTCCGGCCCGTGAACGGCTGCCGCCCCGCGAGGAGCTCGTAGAGCACGACGCCGAGGGAGAAGATGTCGGTGCGCGCGTCCACCTCCTTTCCCAGCGCCTGCTCGGGGGACATGTAGGCCACGGTGCCGACGAGCAGCCCCGCGGAAAGCGGCTGGCCCGGGTAGCGGCTTAGCGTCGAATCGTCCGGCGCCGGCGCGGGACAGGGCGCGGCGAGCGCGACCGTCCCCGGCGCGCCGTCGTGGCCCAGGATCGCCAGCTCACGGCACACCTCGCGCATGGACGCGTACCGCTGGTCACGGTCCTTGGCCATCATCTTCCTCACGATCCGCTGCAGCTCGAGCCCGTCGGGACCCGTGAGCCGCGGCAGGGGGGGCGCATCGCGATGGAGGATCGCGTCGATCGTCTCCACGACGTTCCGGCCCGTGAACGGCTGCCGCCCCGCGACGAGCTCGTAGAGCACGACGCCGAGGGAGAAGATGTCGGTGCGCGCGTCCACCTCCTTTCCCAGCGCCTGCTCGGGGGACATGTAGGCCACGGTGCCGACGAGCAGCCCCGCGGAAAGCGGCTGGCCCGGGTCGCGGGTCGTCGTCGAGTCGTCCGGCGCCGGCGCGGGACAGAACTGGGCCACGCCGAAGTCCACGATCTTCACCCGGCGGCTCTCGGTGATCAGCACGTTGGTGGGCTTGACGTCCCGATGCACGACGCCGTGGTCGTGGGCCTCGGCCAGCGCTTCCCCGACCTGGCCGACGATGGCGAGCACGTCGGCGAGGGGAAGGTCACCGCGGCCGCCCAGCTCGGCCAGCGTCGGCCCCGCGACGTATTCCATGGCGATGAAGCCGCGGCGGCCGTCCTCCCGCTCCAGCTCGTCGATCTCGTAGATGACGGCGATGTTCGGGTGGTTGAGGGCGGAGGCCACCTGGGCCTCGCGCAGCAGGCGCTGGCGCGCCTCCTCGTCGCCGCGCCTTTCCGGCCGGATCATCTTGAGCGCGACGCGCCGCCGCAGGCGCAGGTCCTCGGCCAGGAAGACCTCGCCCATGCCGCCCGCGCCGAGCTTCTCCAGGATCCGGTAGTGGGAGGCCGTCTCTCCGATCGCCACGGCCCATTATGGGCCCGGTGACTTCGGTACCATTCGACGAGCCGCCGTCAGCCCAGCGCGCGTAGGGTCAGCGTGACGACCTGTTCACCGGCGACCAAGGCCGCGTCGCCCGATGTCACGACGTAGGCTCCATCCGGAGCCTGCGGGCGGAGGACGATCCGGACGTTCCGCTCTGCACGTATCTCGGAGGGCCTGCGCCCCGCAAGGTCCGGTGAGACCTCCTGTCGGGCCAGCATCAAGAACCGGCGGTCGTGCACGACCGCGCTCAGGACGCCGGGCGAGAGCGCCGCGGCGACGAACGTCGGGGCCGCGGTGAGCGACGCGCTGAGCGCGGCGCTCAGGCCAAGGCTGGTCTGCACCTTGGCCGCGAAGTCCGCGTCGAAGATGCGCACGACCGCCCGCGCGCGCGGGTTGACTTCGCGCACGGCCAGGGCGATGCCGAGATTGGCCGCGTCGTCGCCCGTGACCGCCACGACGGCGTGCGCGCGGGCGACGCCGGCGCGCTCGAGAGTCTCCTCGAACCGGCCGTCTCCCAGGACGACCGCGACGTGGGCGCCCGCGGCTCGCACGTAGGGACCGTCCGGATCGCGCTCGACCACGACTGCCGGCGCGTTGGCCCGGCGAAGCTCCTCGACGACACGGAAGCCCACACTGCCGAGGCCGACGACGACGATGGGCTCGCCGTCCGGCAGCCGGCGGCGTCCGGCCAGCTGTTCGAATCGCGTGCTCACCACGAAGTCGGTCAGGATCGAATAGAGCGTCGCGATCGTGGCCGAGCCGAGCAGCATCACGAGCGCGCCGTAGAGCTTCAAGGCCGGCCCGCTCTCCCGAAGGTTGTAGTCGCCGTAGCCGACGGTGGTCACCGTCGTGATCAGGAAGTACACGGCGTCAACGAAGCTCAGGTTCATCCCGAATCGGAAAACGAACACGCTCAGCGCAATGAGCGCGTTGAAGACGACGAACAACGAGCGCAGGAGCAGCGGCGCGTTTCGCCAGGCGTCCCGGACCAGTATCCACGATCGCCGGGGACCGACCCGCCGTCTTGGGGAGCGTGGAACGGCCGCACCGGCGGGCGGCTTGCCCCTCAGCGCGAGCCAGTCTTCCCGGCGGGCGAGAAGGGTCAGCCGTGCCACCGGCTCGAGGCGCAGCCGTGGCGGAGGACCTTCCGGCTCGTGCCCGTCCACGTCCAGCACGGCCGCGTGATGGCGCTCCTCGAGATCACGGACGGAGGTCCCCCGCAGCGGGGACTCGGCCGTCAGCTCCAGGCTGAAGATCGCGAATGCCTGTCCGCCCAGAGCGAACGTCGCGATCTGGTGCTCTCCGGCGGCGGCGGCGGCGAAGGCGGGCGCCGCCAGGGCCGACATCCCGAGGCCGCGGATGCCGAAGGCCTTCTCGAGCTGGCGCGCGAGCTGCTGATCGAAGAGGCGCAGCACCACGCGCAGCTCGGGTCGCAGCTGGCGGGCTTCCACCGCAATCTCGACGTTCGTCATGTCCAGCTTGATCGCGGCGATCAGCGCGCGCGCGCCGTCGATGCCGGCGTCTCTCAGGCGGGCGGCGCTGCGGGCGTCGCCGCGTACGATCCGCGCCCCGCGTGCCTCGACATCCCCCACCCAGTCTTCGCGGCTGCCTTCGGTGATGACCGCCACGCCCTCTCCGAGCCGGAGGAGCAGATCCGCGATGCGGTACCCGAGATGGCCCATCCCGCAGACGATGTAGTGCCCGGTCATCGTCCCCGCAGGACCGTCCGCAGCCAGGACTCCAGCGTCACCAGGAGCCAGATCTTCGCGCCGCGGCGGGGGCGGGCCCCGCCCAGCCGGCCCGAGAGCAGGCGCTCGAGATAGTCGAGCTTGAACAGGCCGGACCGTCCGAGGCCGTCGAGGATCCGCTCCCGCGCCTGCGATTGGAGCGGTCCCTGGAACCACGCCTCCACCGGCACGAGCATCCCGCTCTTGGGACGCTCGATGATGGCCGCGGGCAGGACGTCCCGCACCGCCTCCTTGAGCAGATATTTCTCCACCGATCCGCGAAGCTTGAGCTGCGGCGGGATCGCGAAGGCCGTCTCCACGATACCGCGGTCGAACAGCGGAGACCGGGCCCGCACCCCGAAGGGCGCGCTCACCGAATCGACCTTGGGCAGGATGTGGTGCGCGCCCTTGAAGACGACGTTGAGCGCCATGAGGCGCGTCACGAAGCGCCGGAAACGCGGGTCGTCGAAGTGCGGAGCGAGCTGCCTCTCCAGGGGGGCGTCCGCGAGCGCGGTCCGGACGTCGTCCTCCAGCATCGCGGGCAGGTCGTCGTAGCACTTCTGGTGCGCGCGCAGGTAGCTCCGCGCGCGGGCATGGCCGTCTTCGCCGTCGCCGTTCTCGCCGTCGCCCAGCAGCTCGGCCAGCAGCATGGGAAGGTTCTTGGGCCCGCCGAAGCAGGGATCGCCCCCTTCTCCGTTGAGAACCACGGCGACCTCCGCGGCCGCCTCCCGGAAGAGCAGCGCGTTGGGCACGGTCAGGGGATCGCCGATGGGATCGCTCAGCAGGCCGATCGCGTCGTCCATGTGGTGCAGCACGACCGATGGCGACAGCTCGACCACGCGGTGGTCGGTCGCGCAATGTCGAGCGACGAGCGAGCTGAAGGGCAGCTCGTTGGCATAGCCGGGGCCGAAGGAGACCGAATAGGTGGACACGGGTCCGTCGTGCAGGCGGCGGGCGAGGGCGGCCACGAGGCTGGAATCGAGGCCGCCCGAGAGGAACGCGCCGACGCGCTCGCCCGAGGGCGGCAACCGACGCCGGACGGCCTCCTCCAGGGCGGCCCGCAAGACACCGCGGAGCCGTGCCTCCTCCGCGGCCGACGGGTCGCCGGCCGGCTCCGAAGGCAGCGACCAGTGGAACGAGCGCGTCCGGGCGCCCTCGGCGAACTCGACGATCTCGCCCGGCAACAGCTTGTTCACGCCGCGCACCATCGTCTGCTCGCCCGGCACGTAGGCGTAGGAGAGATAACTCGCCAGCGCAGGGACGTTGACGGTCCGCGGGACGAGGCCGGTGGCGAGGATCGCGTGAATGGTCGAGGCGAAGACGACGCCTCCGGGAACGACCGCGTAGTAGAGGCTGCGCTCGCCGATCGCGTCGCGAGCCAGCACGAGGCGATCCGGTGCCAGGCAGGCCGCGACGGCGAACGCGCCGTCGACCTCCGGCCAGCGGAGCGCGCCGCTCACGAGCCCGCGCCAGGCTTCATGGTCGCGGATCGGCTCGGCGCCGATCCGGCACCCGTCGTCGTCGGCGACGACACCGGCCTCACGGAGGATCTGGGACCGCGTCCCCAGGCTCTCCGCGAGGGCGGCGACGACGGCGGGGTCGAAACGCCCGAAGGCTCCGCCGATCCGGCCGGGGCGCCGATGGCGGGGGAGCGTGTCCGCCAGCGGGGGACCCGGTGCGGCGTGGACCAGCCGGTGCAACACCGCGGCCTCTGCGGAGGCCACGGCCACTTCGTCAACCAAAGCTGTCGGCGCCGCCGTCCGAGTCGGACGCGTCGCTGCCGAATGAGCTGGAGTCGTAGTCGACGACGGAGTCACCGGAGCTCGAGCCGCTGTCGGCGCCGGCGCTCGTCGCCACCTCCTCGGTGTCCTTGCGGTTGATCGCGCGGAAGAGCCTCTTCAACACCTGCTCGGGCCGGATGGCCGCCAGCTCCAGCGTGTACGACGTGAGCCAGGCGGCTTCCTCCGGCGTGATGCCGTCTTCGGGAGGGATGCGGCCGCCGCCGGCGGGCAGGAACAGGCCCTTGAATGGCTCCCGGTGCGCGGGGCGCAGCCCCACGTCCGTCACGGGCACCCGGCCCCCGAACCAGGCAGGATCGTGGGCGAGGCGATGGGCCAGGCGGCACCCGTCGGCGCTCGCGTCGTGAAGCGCGAAGACCTGCAGCTTCGGGTTGCGCTTGAGCATCGTCCGCACCGTCTCGAAAGGACCCAGCGGGTAGCCGGCGATCGACAGCACCGCGCAGTTGTTCTCGAAGTGGAAGTTGTTGGCAAGGAGGAGGTCCACGGTCCGCGCGCGATCGCAGATCACCGCGCGGTCGAAGGAGTAGTCGCCGAGGTCGGCCTCGGCCGCGCGTGGCTTCGCGGGCCGCTCACGCCGGACGATCCGCCCCTTCGGCTCGCCGTGCACCGACACCCAGCGGCTCCAGATCGCCTCGAATTCCTCCTTCCGAACCAGCACGGTCTTCCGGAGCATCCACTTCCACGAGAAGGCCGCGACGGCGGCGGCGATCGCCAGCAGCACGAACGCCCAGGAAGCCGCCTTGATGGCGATGACGACACAAGCCAGGCTGATCGCCACGGTCATCAACATCGGAGTGCGAGTCCCCCGACGGCGCTTCCGGCGGCATAGCTCGTAATGGAGGTGCTCGACGCCCCACTTGATCCGGCCCTCGGCGGAGACCGAGTCGACGGCGGACTGGAACGCCCGATCGGTGAACGCGTCCCCGCGGTCGAAGGCGAACTCGCCGTGGCAGCTCGGGCATCGTTTGTTCGAGCGCTCGCGAGCCTTGCTGTCGTTCTGGCAGCGGATGCAGATCATGCCCCGGCCCCGGGACGGCGGCCGCGGCCGTCGATGAAGATGCGGAGCCACGCCTCGAGCATCGCCAGCGTCCACAGCTTCTCGCCGATGCGGCGCCGGCGGAGCTCGTGGGCGTCGTTGCGTCCCACCCGCAGGCGGTGCACGTACTCGCGCCGGAAGAAGCCGCGCCGGTCGAGGGCCGCCGGGCCGAGCAGGTCTTCCAGCGTGTCCGCAAGGGGGCCGAGGACCCATTCGGTGACTGGCACCCTCATCCCGTACTTCCGGCGCCAGACGATCTCCCGGGGGAGGTGTCGCTGCAGGACGAGCTTGAGCACGTACTTCTCGGTGGCGCCGTGCAGCTTCATCTGGGGAGGCAGCCGGAACGAGGCCTCGGCCAGCGCCCGGTCGAACAGGGGAACGCGCGCGTCGAGCCCCCACGCGTTGGACATGCGCTCCGCGCGGGGCAGGATGTTCTGCGAGCCCTTCAGGGAGATGTCGGCCAGGCGCACCCGGTTGAGGAACGTCGTGGCCTGGTCGCTCTCGAGGTAGGGCTTGAGGAGCGCGCGGCGCTGCCCCGGTCCCCCCACCCGCGCGCGGAACTCCGGCGTGTAGAGCTCGTCCTCCCGGCCGTAGAAGCGGTGGTACGAGCGCAGGTACGTCTCCTCGCGCGTGTCCTCTCCGTAGAGGTCGGCGTACAGCTCCGCGGAGATCATCGGCTTGCTCGTCCACCCGCCGAAGAGCTGGTCGCCGCCCTCGCCGTTGAAGACCGCGGAGAGGCCGGCCTCGCGCGCGGCCCGGCACAGGAGGTACTGCGGGCCCGTGACCGGATCGCCGAAGGGGAGGTCGAGCTTCCAGACGAGGTCCCTGAGGACCCGTCCCACGTCCTCGCCGCCGACCTTCACGAAGGTCAGGGGAAGCTGGAGGTGGCGGGCCACCGTCTCCGCCTGGAGCTTCTCGGTGGTGTGCTCGCCGAAGTCCAGGCTGAACGCCTTCACCTGGACACCCTGCTCCTGCAGCCAGAGCGCCACTCCGGACGAGTCGATCCCGCCGGAGAGGAACAGTCCCACCTCGCTTTCGCCGTTGAGACGGCGCGCGACCGCGTCTTTCAGGCGGCTCCGGATGTGGCGGACCGCGGTCTTTCGATCCTCGAGCCGGGGGTCGAGCGACTCCCGCAGCGAGAAGTAGGGCGTGACCGTGAGCCGTCCCCCCTCGAGCGCCCCCACCCGCCCGGGCAGGAGCCGACGTATGCCGAGCACGGGAACGTCCTCGCCCGGCACGAAGGAGAAGGTCAGGTACTTGTGGAGGGCGACCGGGTTCACCTCCACCGGCAGGCCTTCGACGGCCAGCAGCTGCTTCAGCTCGCTCGCGAAGTAGAAGACGCCGCCGTGCTCAGTGTAGTAGAGCGACCTCACACCGAAGGGATCGCGGATCAGCGTGAGCCGCCTGCGCTCTCCGTCCCACCAGGCGCCCGCGAACGCGCCATCCAGGCCGGCCATTCCGTCCGCACCGGCCGCGAGCAGCGCCGGCAGCGCTTCGGCGGGCGACGCCACCGGAGGAGCGAAGGTGCCGGCGACCGCCGAGAGATGCGGGCCGGCGCGGTGGATGCCGGACGACTTGCCCGGCCGGCCGCCCCACCACCGATACCCGAGGGCGACACCAGGGGCGTGCGCGGTGTCGGTGCGGTCGCCGCGGTACTCGATGGCGGAAAGCATGGCGTCCAGGACGCCCGGTTCCGCCTCGCCGACCCATCCGCAGATGCCGCTCACGTCCCTCCGGGCGCTTGGCGTCGTCTACTTCACGGCGAACGATTCGCTGCTCAGCATCCGGGTCCCGGCCATCATCCGCACGGTCCAGGTGCCGGCCGGCGCATCGGGGCCGAACCGCTGGTGGCAATGCGTGTTCCAGAGCGTCGTGCTGATGGTCTGCGTCTGGTAGTGGTTCTGGAGGAACCTCTGGCCGGACGGGTCCATCCACTCGCAGTCGAGGGCGAGCCGCTGGCCCAGCGGCGCATCGTTGAGGGTCACGCGATAGTAGACGTCCGGGTGGCTCTCGCGCCGGACCTCGTGCACGGTGCCGCCCTCGTCGCCGCCCAGGGTCAGCCGAGCCGCCACGGCCGAGACGTTGGTGGTCGGGCCGCGTTCCCGGAGCAGCAGCGCCGCCGCGGCGCCGGCGGCCACCACCGCCAGGGTGGCGAGGGCCACGACCTTCCAGCGCTCTTCGTTCATGCCGACCTCAATCGCTCACGCGCGTGGCCAGCAGATCATCGAAGGTCTCGCGGCGCGTGGTCAAGTAAGTCTCGCCGCCGTCGACGACCACCTCGGCCGGCCGCGGGCGGTTCAGGAAGTGGCTCGACATCGCGTAGCCGTAGGCCCCGACGTCCCGCAGCGCGAGCAGGTCGCCCGGGTGCAGGGTGGGCAGCCGCGACGAGCGGGCCAGGAAGTCGCGGGAGTGGGTCGTGTTGCCGCAGACGTCGGTGGGGATGTCGAGGTCGCCGCCGCGAGGAGCCACCGCCTCGATTCGGTGAAAGGGGTGGTACACGCTCTCCACGACGATGTTGCCCACGGTGCTGTCGACACCGACGTACCGCCGGCCGCCGCGCTCCTTGACCGAGACAACGGTCACGAGGAGCGTGCCCGCCGCCGCCACGACGGTCCGCCCCGGTTCCAGGAGCAGCCGCACCCGACGACCTCTCTCCGCGGAGAGGGCCTCCATCCGGAGCGTCACCTCGGCTCCGATCCGCTGAAGGTCGAGCGGTGGCTGCCCGTGCCGGTAGGCCACGCCGAATCCGCCGCCGAGGTCCACGTACTCCAGGTCTGGCAGCCTGGCCGAGGCGGCGATCAATCGGTCGAGGCCGGCGAGGAAGCGCGACGCCCGGAGGGTGTTCGTGCCCGAGTACATGTGGAGCCCAGTGAGGCGGAGCGACCCGTTGCGGGCGATCCCGACCGCCGCCTCGAGCTCGGCGGGCGTCACGCCGATCCGGTTCGGGCGGTCCTCGTCGTCGATCAGCAGCCGGAGTCCCGCCTCGCGTGCGCCGCCCTGGCGCGCCAGGTCCCGGAGCTGGTCGAGCGAGTCCAGGTTCAGGCGGATTCCGTTCGCGATCAGGTAATCGAAGTCGGGACGCGTCAGGTTGGTTCCGCTGTAGACGATCCGGTCGGCGGGAACGCCGATGGCGAGCGCGGCATACGCATCACCGGGCGTGTTGGCATGGATGCCTGCGTCCAGCGCCTGGAGGAGCCGGACCAGATACGCGTTCTTGTTGCAGACGATCGCGTAGTGGCACTCTGTGGGCTGATAGGGGAAGGCGGCGCGGAAGCGGCAGAACGCGTCGCGGACGGCTTGCGCGTCGTAGACGTAGAGCGGACTGCCGTAGCGCGCGACGCAGGCAGCCATGAGCGGCGGGTCGCTCGTGTCGGACACGTCGGCGCCGAGTCTAGCATCGGCCGAGGAGCCGTCAAGCCCAGGTATGATGCCGCGTGATGAGGGTGCAGGCGCTGTGCGTGGGCATGGTGCTGGCCTCGTGCGCCGCGGCGCGCGCGCAGCCAATTCCCGGGCCGCAGGACCAGCCGCCGAACGACCGGTTCAACCCGGGGGAGCTGCGGTCGACGCTGGTCGTCCCCGAGAGCCGCGTCGAGCGCTTCCGTCATCCCGTCATCGACGCCCACAGTCATGCCTACGCCGAGACGCCCGAGGCCATCGCCGCGTGGGTCGGGCTGATGGACCGCGTCGGCGTGAAAACTACGTTCATCCTGAGCGGCGCCACCGGTCCCGAGCTCGCGAAGGTGAGCGCGAGGTACGCGGGCGCGCACCCGGGCCGCTTCGTCATGTTTGCGGGCTTCGACAAGGAGGGAGTCGACGCCGCCGACTACGGCGACCGGCTCCGCCGGCGACTGCGCGCCGACGTCGCGGCGGGCGCCGCCGGCCTCGGCGAGCTCACGGACAAGGGCCTGGGCCTCGTGCGCGCCGGCGAGCCAAGAGCCACAGCTGCGAGCGGAGCGGGATTGACTCCCCCGCAGCGAGCGGGGGGCACGGGGGGCGCGCCGCTAGCGCCCCCCGTTTACATCGACGACTTGCGGTTCGATCCGCTCTGGGACGGGGCCGGCGTCCTCGGCGTGCCGGTCTTCGTCCACATCGCCGAGCCCGCGGCCTTCTACGAGCCGGCCGACCAGAGCAACGACCTGCGCCGCTCGGCGAACTGGTCCCTCCACGGCAAGGGTACGCCCGGCTACGCGGAGATGATCGCGAAGTTCGAGCGCGTGCTCGAGCGCCATCCTCGGACGCGATTCGTGTCCGTCCACGCCTTCAACCTCGCCAACGACCTCGGCGCCCTGGGCCGCCTGCTGGATCGTCACCCGAACGTCGACGTCGACTTCGCCGCGCGCATGTGGGAGCTGGCGCGCCAGCCGTTCAGCGCGGGACGGTTCTTCTCGAAGTACGCGGATCGCATCCTGTTCGGGACCGACAACGATCCGAGCGCGCCGATGTATCTCGCCCACGTCCGGCAGCTCGAGACGCAGGACGAGTGGTTCTGGCCGGCCGACGCGGAGTGGTGGCGCGGCTACGGCATGGGCTTGCCGGATGACGTCCTGAAGAAGGTTTATTCCGGCAACGCGGAGCGGCTACTCCGGCGTCGCCTCGACAAGTAGGTATCTCTCGAAGCTCACGGGCAACGACGCCTGGGGACCGGTCACGCGGCCGAGGTCGCGCCCGGCCACGTAATCGCGCACGCGGTAGGGCAGCGCATCGAGGCCGCGCAGCGGCACCGCGCCGTGGAAGCGCTTCGCGTAGAACGCGTAGTAGAGCGTGCCGCCCTTGCGGATCGCGTGGGTCTCGGGGCGGTCGAAGCCGATGTCGTAGAGGCGGCCCAGGTACTCTCCCTCGGGCAGGCGTTTGGCCTGGTAGACGTCGGCCCACTCCTTCCAGAGCTTCTCGCGGCCGGGAGTGAGCAGCAGCTTCGGGTCCTTCTTGCCGGGCGCGCCCGGCCACGCGAAGTTGGTCCCGATCACGCCGCCGATGCCGACCGTCGACGCGAAGTCCTCGCCGCCGTCGGTCTGCTCGACGTGATCGCCGAAGTACGCCACCCCATCGCCGTGGAGCGCCTTCAACGTCTTGCCCTTCAGGCGCACCTGCCAGGAGCTTCCCGGGTCGGAGGCGACCGTCATGTTGAGGTAGGGCAGGGTGAAGAAGGAGTACGCGGTCCCGCAGGGGCAGATCTCGACGACCGCGCCGGGCTTCTCCGCGCGGGCCGCATCCCAGATCGCCTGGAAGAAACCGGGCACGCCGGTGACCGCGTCCTCGGGCGAGGCATGCGCGTGCGCGAGGTTCGAGCAGGGCGGCGCGCCGTTGAGGTGCTGGCCGTCGATCTTCAGCCCGTCGAAGCCCCAGGTGCCGAGCGCCTTCTTGACGAAGGCCGCCGCGTCCTCACGGACCGGCGGATCGGCGGGGCAGAGGTAGAACGAGTCCCACCAGCTGATCTTCCGCGTCGAGCCGTTGGGGCCGAGGAGCAGCCAGTCCGGATGGGTGACGTAGGTCGCGGAGCCCGGGTCCGCCGCCAGCGGCGCCCACCAGAGTTGCGCCTTGAAGCCTGCTTCGTGGATGCGATCCACGAACGCCTTCATGTCGGCATCGCCCCGCGGGAACTTCTTCGGCGTGGGCGTCCAGTCGCCCTCGGCCACCTGCCAGCCGTCGTCGAGCGTCGCCCAGCGGAAGCCGAGGCGCTTGGCGACGGGCAGGGTGCCGATGACCTGGTCCACGGTGAAGTCGCGCCCATAGCCCCAGGCGCACCAGATCGGCTCGAACGCAGATGCGGGCGCCTTGTTCATCACCAGGCCTTGCCTCTCCATCATGCCTCGGTAGTCCACGAGCGCCGCGAAGTGGTCGCCGCGGTGGACGGCCACGAAGGTCCGGAGAGTGTCGAAGCTCTTTCCCGGGTCGAGCGTCCACCGGCCCCTCGCCCGGACCGCCACCGTGGCCTCGGAGGCGCTCGCCATGGCCACCGGCAGCGAGACCAGGCGCGGTGTGGTCTCGACGTGTCCGACCGCGATCCCGACGTCCCGGCGCCATACGTCCACGATCGGGGTGCCGCCCCCGTAGTCGGAGGCGTTCATGCCCTGGTAGTTCTCCTGGGTGAAGCCCTTGCGCAGAGGAAGCACCCAATCGGGCCGGCTCTCGTACGAGCCGCTCTGGTAGCTCCAGAACGCGGGACGGCGGCTCCCGCCAGCGGCGACGATGGCGTGGCGGTTGGCCGTCCACTGGTCCAGCGACAACGCGCTCGCGCCGGCGTTCGTGTAGCGGGCCTGCACGACCGCGACGCGCGGAAACGCGTCGTACACCGAGATGCTCACGGCCTTGCCGATCGACGGGTTCTTCGATCTTCCGGTGACCGTCAGCCGGCGACCCGCGCCGAGCCGATCTTCGATGCGCTCTTCGCTCCGGCCCTCGAACGCGAAGTCATCGATCTCGGTCGCGCCCGCGGACACCGACTCCGACGCGGTGAACGGGCCGACGACGATCTCCTCGGAACCGAGGATCGCCACGATCCGCGTGCGGAGATGCGCGTCGAGCTCCACGCGTACCTGGCCGGCGGATAGCGCCGCGACGGTCTGGCCCGGCGCCGGGGCGGCGATCGTCGTCATCAGCGCGGCGGCGATCCATGCGACCCTCATGAAACCTCCTGCCGAGGCTACTGCCAGCGGAACACCTTCAAGGCGACCACGAAGCTGAGCCCGCCCCAGGCCGCCAGCAGCGCCAGCTCGGGCAGGAGCGGCGCGAGGCCCGCGCCCTCCAGCATCACCGCGCGCAGGGAGTCGTTGAGCGCGGTCAGGGGCAGGGCCTGTACGAAGGGCTGCATCGCGGCCGGGAACCGCTCGGTGGAGAAGAAGATCCCGGAGAAGATCCACATGGGCACCATGACCAGGTTCATGATGCCGCTGGCGCCCTCGATGGTGCGCGGCCGCGCGGCGGTCAAGAGCCCGAGGCCGCAGAAGGCCAGGGCGCCGAGGAGCGAGACGCCGATGAGCAGCAGGAGCGAGCCGCGGACCGGCACGCCGAGGGCCAGCCAGGCAAACAGGAGCAGGGCCCCGGCCTCCGGGACGAGGAAGATCAGGCGCGAGAAGAGCTGCGCGCCCAGGAGATGGCTGCGCCGCACGGGGGAGGCGACGAGGCGCTTGAGCAGGTTGCCCTGCCGCGCTACGACCAGCGAGAAGCCGATGCCCCACATGCCGGTGCCCATGAGGTTCATCCCGAGCAGGCCCGGCACCAGGAAATCGACGTAGCGCGTGCCCGGCTCGGTCAGCTCCGCGTGCCCGGCGGTGAAGGCGTCCGCTCGCCCCGCGGCGCGCTGCAATGCCGCGTCCACCGCCAGCCGCGCGGCGCGGCTCTCGGCCTGGGTGGGATCGTAGGTATAGATCGGGGGATCGTCCGCCGAGACGACGAGCACCACCTGGCCGCGGGCCAGCGCCTGCCGCGCCTCGGCCTCGCCGAGCAGGCGGGGCTTGAGGTCGGCCTGGGGAGACAGCGCCGCCAGGCGGCTGCCGCCATGAGGGCCGGCCACGACCGCCACGGGCAGCGCCTCGGGCGGGCGGCTGCGGAAGGCCAGGCCCAGGATGGCCGCGAGCAGGATCGGGAAGATGAAGACCCAGAACACCGCCTCGGGCTCCCGGACCAGCTCCCGCACGCGGGTCAGCGTCAGCTCGGTGAGGGGGCGGCGGATGCGGTCGCCGGCACGCTCAGCCATCCCGCAGCCTTCGTCCGGTCAGGGCCATGAAGACGTCCTCCAGCGACGCGTCGTGGGTGGTGAGCTCGGTCGGCGTCGCTGCCCGCTCGGCGAGGGCGGCCAGGAGCCCGGGCACCGCGCGATGCACCTCGCGGACGGTGAGGCGCCATCTCCCGTTTTCGCGCGCCACGCCCTCGACGCTCGGGAGCGCGGCCAGCACCTCGGCCGTCACCGCGTTGGAGGCCGCCTCGTCGACCGTGAACTCCACGACGTGCTCGGCCCCGAGGGAGGCCACCAGCTCGCGCGGCGTCCCGAGCGCGATGACCTTGCCGTGATCCAGGATGGCGACGCGGTCGCACAGGCGTGCCGCCTCTTCCATGTAGTGGGTCGTGAGGAGCACCGTCCGGCCGCGTGCCTTCAGGCCTTCCACGATCTCCCAGGCCTGCCGCCGTGACTGCGGATCGAGGCCGGTGGTGGGCTCGTCCAGGAAGAGCAGCTCCGGGTCTCCGATGAGGGCGCAGGCCAGCGACAGCCGCTGCTTCTGGCCGCCGGAGAGCGTGCGCACCTGGGCCTCCGCCTTCTCTTCGAGCGCCACCAGGGTCAGCGCCTCCGCGATCGCCAGGCCGCGGGGATAGAAGCTGCGGAAGAGCGAGAGCACCTCGCGCACGTGCAGCTTGTCGGGGAACTTCGTCTCCTGGAGCTGGATGCCGAGCCGGCGGCGCAGGGCCAGGCCATCGCCCCGCCAGCGGTCCCCGAGCACCTCGACCTCTCCGGAGTCCGGCGACCGAAGCCCTTCGAAGATCTCGACCGCGGTCGTCTTGCCCGCGCCGTTGGGCCCGAGCATGCCGAAGCACTCGGCGCGCTGCACCTCGAGGTCGAGGCCGGCCACAGCCACGACGTCACCGTAACGCTTGGCGAGGCCGCGGCAACGGAGGGCGCTCTCGGCGGTCTGGACCGGAAGGATCACGGGCCTTCCATCCTACGCCAGACAGGGTCGCCCTGGCCGCGGCTTCCTGGAGGATAGAATCGTCACGAGCCACGTCGCGCGTGGCGGTCATGAAGACCAGGAACGGCCGGTCTACGAGAGTCGCGGCGGTGCTCCTCGGCGCGCTCCTGCTCGCCGGCGTCGTTGGCCTCTGGTGGCTCCGGCGGCCGCCCACCGACACCCGTGACGTCATCCGCCGCCTGTGGGCCGGGCAAGGGGTGGACAAGCCCAACGTCATCCTGGTCACCCTGGACACGACGCGTGCCGACCACCTCGGCTGTTACGGCTACGCGCGGGCGCAGACCCCCACCCTCGACGCGCTGGCCCGCGCCGGCGTTCTCTTCACGCAGGCCTCCTCCGTCGCCCCGCTGACCCAACCCTCCCACTCCTCGATCATGACGGGGATGTATCCGACCCATCACGGCGTCCGCGTGAACGGCAACACGGCCCTGGGCCAGGAGCAGAAGACGATCGCCGAGGCGCTCTCGGAGAAGGGCTACCAGACGGCGGCCTTCATCGGCGCGTTCGTCCTGGACGGGCGGTGGGGGCTCAACCAGGGCTTTCAGCTCTACGACGACCAGTTCGACCTCGAGAAGCACAAGCACCTCGATCTCGCGAGCGTCCAGCGGCCGGCCGACAAGGTCGTGGACGCCGCGCTCGCCTGGCTCGAGGGCCACCGCCAGGCGCCCTTCTTCGCGTGGATCCACCTCTACGACGCGCACTCGCCCTACGAGCCCCCGGAGCCCTTCCTCTCGGAGTACCGCGCCGGCGGACCGGCCGGCCTGTACGACGGCGAGATCGCCTTCGCGGATCAGCAGCTCGGGCGCGCCGTATCGTGGCTGCAGGCCAACGGGCTCGACAAGAAGACGGTCGTCATCGTCATGGGCGATCACGGGGAGGGCCTGGGCAGCCACGGCGAAGGGACCCACGGGTATTTCGTATACGACTACGCCCTCCACGTGCCGTTCCTGGTCGCCACTCCGTTCCGTGAGCTGCGTGGTGTTCGCGTCGACTCGCAGGTCAGCGCCGTCGACGTCTTTCCGACCGTCGTCGCGCTCACCGGGATCGAGGGACCCGGCAACGTCCAGGGCCGGTCGCTCCTTCCGGCGATGTTCCATCCTCGGACGGACACGACCACGTATGCCTACGGCGAGTCGATGACCCCGAGCCTGCAGTTCGGATGGAGCTCGCTTCAGAGCCTGCGCTCGAGCCGTTACAAGCTGATCAAGGCGCCCCGGCCCGAGCTGTACGACCTGACCGCCGATCCGGCCGAGGAAACGAACATCTACGACCGGCAGCCCTCGGTGGCGCGCGACCTCGTGCAGAGGCTCGACCGTCTCGTCGACGAGACCAGCCGGGGAGCGCCGGCGCCGGCGACGGCCAACCTCGACAAGGAGACGCTCGAGCGCCTGTCCGCGCTTGGATACATCGGGGGAGCCGTCGCGCCGAAGACACCGGGAGCGTCACGGACGCTCGCCGATCCCAAGGACAAGCTGGGGATCTTCGCGGCCGTCCAGCAGGCGGGGGAGCTGATCGTGAAGGACGACTACGCCGCCGCCGCGCGGGCGCTGGAGTCGGCGCTGCGCGAAGAGCCGCGGATGTCACAGGCCCTCCTGATGCTGGGCACCGCGTACTCCGAGCTGGGCCGCACGAAGGAAGCCAAGGCGCAGTTCGACCTCGTGTTGAAGGACGATCCCCAGAGCGTCCAGGGCCTGATCGGCATGGCCAACCTCCTCGTGGAGGAAGGCCGGACCGACGAGGTCATCGCGCTCGGCAAGCGCACGCTCTCCCTGGACGAGCGGAACAGCCAGGCCCACACGCTCCTCGGCGAGGTATATGCCGCCCGGAAGGAGCCGGACGCCGCCCTGCCTCATTTCGAGAAGGCGGTGGAGATCCAGCCGAAGCTGACCCGCAACCGTCTCAACCTCGCCGGCGCGCTGATCGAGGTGGGGCAGTACGGCCGCGCGGAGGCGCTGCTCGAGGAGATCCTCGCCGAGCACCCGAAATTCCCCTTCGCGCACTTCAACCTCGGGCTGCTCTACGACGATCAACGCCGGTTCGAGGAGGCGAGGTCCGCCTACGCGGCCGAGGTCGCGGCCTACCCGGCCCACTTCAAGGCGCGCTTCAACCTCGGCAAGGTCCTCTTCCAGCTCGGGGACCGCGCGGGGTCACTCGAGCAGATGCGCGAAGTGGTCCGCCTCGCTCCCAAGCAGCCGGAGGGCTACCTGTTCCTGGCCCGGGGTCTCCTCCAGCAATCGGCGCCGATCGAACAGGTGCAAGGGCTGGTCGAGAAGGGGCTGTCGCTGGCCCAGGCGCCTGACCACAAGGCGCTGGGCTGGCTGCTCATGGCCGACGTCTACAACCGCAAGCGGCAGCCGGAGCGGATGAACGAGGCCTTGAGGAAGGCCGACAGCTACACGTCCGCCCGATCGGGTTCCGTCCGGCGGAACTGAATCGAGGGCCGGTCTCGCCAGGTGTGGTAGGCTGGGCCCCGCCCTCCTCCCATTGCCCCGGGCCGTGACTGCAAAAGGAGTTCCCCCATGGTCGCGAGATTTCCCTTGCCGCGAGAGAGGGCGCTGCTGATCCTCCTCGCTATCGCCGCGTTGGCCGGCACTTCAGCCGGTGGACGCGTGGCCGCGGCCGGCCGGCCGCATCCGGAGGTGGTCGCGGCCCTGGACGGCCTGCGCGCCTTCGTCTCGCGGACCCCGGAAGCCGCGCTGCCGGACCGCCTGCGAGGCCGCGTGCGCGTCGCGCTCGACCAGGCCGAAGCGGCGATGGGTCAGCAGGCGACGGCGTGCCCGGAGCTGGACCCGATCAACCGCCTGCTCGCGCAGCTCCAGCAGGCGCGCCGCGGCGCGGCCACGCCGGTGGCCGAGGACCTCTACAACCGTGTACGGCGCTTGCGCGACCTGCTCCAGCAGCTCATCCCCGGATGCGCCGACCCGCGCCAGGGGATGGAGCCGCAGGTCGCCATCCTCGACTCCGACAACACGCGGTTCCACCTGACCCTCGCCTTCGGCGCGCCCCAGGTGCAGACGCTCGTGGACGGCCGCGAGCTGTGGACCTCGGTGAACGTGCCGGGGATGGAGGGCGGCGGCATCGCGAACGGCGGGCCGGGCGTTCCCGCGTTCAGACAGCTGATCGCCGTGCCGCGCGGCGCGACCGCCTCGCTGGGCTTCGCGCGCCCGTCGGTCGCCGAAGTGATCCTGCTGAACCTCTACCCGTACCAGCCGCTGCACGACGAGATGTCCACCGAGATCGACAACTTCCCGGACGCGCTGCCGCCCCCCGAGCTGTTCCACTCGCAGCCGTTCTTCAAGGATGCGCGGTTCTACGCGCTCGGCCTGCCCCTGCCCCCGGACGTGTGCCGGCTGCGGCCGGCGGGCTCCGCGCGGGATCTGCAAATGGTCATCCTCGAATGCTCGGCCGGCACGTACGTCCCGACCCTCGACGCGCTGGTTCTGTACGGCAGCGTCGAGCTGCAGGTCACCTTCACCGGGGGGAGCGGCTTCTTCCTGACCCAGGACTCGCGGAACCCCTTCGAGAGCGGGCCGGGCGTGAACACGGGCGCCGTCCTCAACCGCGCCGTCCTCGACCGCTACGTCGACCCCAATCCGCGGCTGCGCTCCTGCGCCGGCGAGGAGCTCCTGGTCCTCACCCATCCGAACTATCACGCCCCGGCGCTGGCCCTGGCGGCCTGGAAGATCGCGAAGGGCATTCCGACCAGCGTTTTCGACGTGAGCGACGGCGCGGGCCCGGGGCCGGACACCAAGGAGGCCATCGACGCGTTCATCGACGACCGCTACAACCGCTGCACGGTGAGGCCGTCCTACGTCCTCCTGCTCGGCGATTCCGACGACATTCCCACCTGGGTCATGCCGCGGCTCAACAAGCCGCCGGGCACTACGGTGGCCACGGACTTCCCGTACGCCAAGGTGAACACCGACCCGATGGCCAACGAGACGGTGCCCGACCTGGCGGTGGGCCGCATCCCGGTGGACTCGGAAGCCGAGGCCCAGACCGTGGTCGACAAGATCATCGGCTACGAGAGCGACCCGCCCTTCAGCCCGTCCTTCTACTCGAGCGCGGCGGTCGCGTCGTACCACCAGTGCTGCCGGGCGGACGTGCCGATGCCGGGCGTCGAGGACGGCCGCGCGTTCATCACCAACGCGGAGTACCTGCGCAACCAGCTCCTCGGGCGGGGATATGCCGTCGATCGCATCTACACCACCAACACGGACTACATGCCGGAGTACACGGGCGATCCGACCCCGCTGGCGTTTGCGGACCAGACGCCGCTGCCCGCCGAGCTCCTCCCGCCGTTCCCGTGGGACGGAGATGCCGCCGACGTCACGGCCGCGATCAACGGGGGCCGGACCCTCTTCTTCCACGTCGACCACGGCGGCACCAGTGGCTGGGGCAACCCGTCGTACTCCACCGGCAACGTGCCGTCGCTCGTCAACGGCGAGCTGCTGCCCGTGCTCTTCAACCTGAACTGCAGTTCGGGGAACTTCGAGAGCGCGTCGTTCTCGGAGCGCATCCTGAAGCAACCGGGCGGGGGCGCGGTGGGCGTGTTCGGATGGACCCGGATGAGCAACACGCTCTACTACTTCAACCTCATCCGCGGCTCGCTCGACGCGCTGTTTCCGGACACGCTGCCCAACTACGGCAACGGCGCCCCGAAGCGCCGGCTCGGCGACCTCTTCAACCACAGCAAGATCTTCATGGCCATCAAGCACGCGGGGCTGAGCCCGAACGACCCCGCCTTCCCGAACGCCGTGAATCACGCCCGGCTGTACCACTTCTTCGGCGACCCCACCACGGAGGTGTGGACCGACAGCCCGTTCCGGCTGCCGACCGACATCGTGCTGATCCCGGAGTTCGACTTCATCGACGTGGGGTACGCGGTGGAGGGGGCCGTGATCACCGCGCTGCAGCAGGGGCGCGCGGGCCTGCTGCCCATCGGTCGCGCGCCGGTAGTCGGCGGCCACGCCCACCTCGATTTCGTCACCGCGCCGGAACCGGGGACGCCGTTGATGCTGTCCGCGAGCCTGCCGAACGCCGTCTCGGCGGTGCTGGTCGCCAGCGCGTCACGATCGCCGCGGATGACGAGCGCTCGGAGCGCGGCCCGCGGCGTCCCGATGCGGTAGCGCCCGCCTCCGGCCTCGGCGAACGCATGGGCTTCGCCCCGCCGGAGCGGTATGATCTTCTCGACGAGGCCGCTGGCCCGGACGGCGGCCGGCGCCGGAGGTCGGATGCCGCAAGCGCTGCTCGTGGACGACGACGAGCCGTTCCTCGCGGCCCTGGCCGAGGCCGTCTCCCGGGAGAGCTTCTCCACCCGCACGGCCACCAGCCTGGCGGCGGCCAAGATGGCCATCGCCGGCGGCGCCCCCGACGTGGTCCTCATCGACCTGCACCTGCCGGACGGCAACGGCATGGAGCTGCTCGAGGCGCTGAGCGCCTTCCCCGCCACGGAGGTCGTCCTCATCACCGGCAACGCGAGCGTCGAGACCGCGGTGGAAGCGCTACGGCGGGGTGCCTCCGACTACCTGGTCAAGCCCCTGGACCTCGGCCGGATCAAGACCGTCCTCGCCAACGTCTCGCGGACGCGCGAGCTGAAGCTGCTCGCGGCCAGCCTGCCCTGGGCCCGGCGCACGACGAGCGAGGACGGGCTGCCGGTCGTCTTCGGCCGCTACGAGGTGGAGGCCGAGATCGGCGAGGGGGCCATGGGGCGCGTCTTTCGCTGCCGCGACCCCCTCGTCGGGCGCCCGGTGGCCGTCAAGACGGTCAAATCGGAATACCTGAGCGGCGAGACGCGCGCGGAGTACCTCCGCCGCTTCCGCCGCGAGGCGCAGGCCGCCGGCATCCTCTCCCATCCCGGCATCGTGAGCATCTACGACGTGGGCGAGGACTACATGGTGATGGAGTACGTGGAAGGAGCGACGCTGCAAGACCTGCTGCGTGACGAGCGCGCGCTCGGCTTCTCTTCGGCGTTGCGGGTGCTGGCGCCGCTGGCGGAGGCGCTCGATTACGCGCACAAGGCGGGCGTGATCCACCGCGACATCAAGCCCTCGAACATCATGGTCCAGCCCGACGGCCGGCCGAAGCTGATGGACTTCGGCGTGGCCCGGCTGGAGAGCTCCACCGCCACGCGGTCGGGACGCGTGCTGGGCTCTCCCTCCTACATGGCGCCCGAGCAGATCCTGGGCGAGGCGCCGACGCCGCAGGCCGACCTCTTCTCGTTCGCCGTCGTCGCCTACGAGGCGCTCATCGGGCGGCGGCCCTTCGCGGGCGACCTGGTGCCGGCCATCGTCTACCGCGTCGTCCACGAGCCCGCGCCGGCCCCCTGTGGCCTCAACCCCGATCTGCCGGCCGCCTGCGATGCCGTCTTCGCGCGCGCGCTGGCCAAGAGACCCGACGAGCGCTATTCCGACGCGACGACGTTCGTGGCGGCCCTGATGGGGGCGGACGCCGGGACCGGGATGCCCGGCATCTCGCCGGATCCGCTGCTCAAGTCGCTGGTCTCCTCCATGTCGCCGTCCGCGGCCTCGGCCGCGGCCGGCGGGGCGCATCGAGCCACGCCGGCGCCGCGAACCATGGCCGCGACCGGACCCGCGGCATCTCCGACGACCACGCTCAACACGAGCATGCTGCGGCTGCGCGCGGCCGCGCGCGAGCGATGGCCCCTGGGTCTGGCCGCCGGCCTCACCGTCGCCGCGGCTCTCACCGTCTCGTCCTGGGCGACACGGCCGCCGGCCCCCGAGGCCGGCCCCTCCGGCCCGCTCCGCATCGAGACGCAGCCCCCGGGCATGGCGGTCTGGATCGACGGCCGGCCCGCCGGCCGCTCGCCGCTGGTACGGCCGCTCGCGCCCGGCAACCACCACCTCAAGGTCTTCGAGCCGGGCTACGCTCCGGCGGAGCTTTCGCTGCAGCTCAGCCCCGGCACCACCGCCGCGCCGCTGCGTTTCGTGATGGCGCCCCTTCCCGCCGCCGTCCCCGCCCCGGCGCGGGCGGAGCCCGAGAAGGCGACCGGAGGCAGAGGGGGGGCAAAGACGCGCGAGGCCCCGCGCGCCGACGCGAGCCGTTCCGCGCCGCCGCTCCCGGCGGCAACGCGGGCGTGGACGCGCGAGGGCGAGCTGGTGGGGCTGACGGCGGCCGATCGGCCACCCCGCCGGATCTCCGGGGAGACGCCGCGGTATCCCGACGAGGCGCGGCACCTGCGCATGTCGGGCTCGGTGCTGGTCGAGATGATCGTCACCGAGCGCGGCGAGCCGGAGCAGGTCCGAGTCCTCGAGTCGGCGGGGGCCGTCCTCGACGCGACGGTGACGGGGGCCATCTCGTCGTGGCGGTTCGAGCCGGCGCTCCGTCACGGCGTCAAGGTAGGCGTGCGCTGGCAGTACCGCCACACGTTCTCGCCCCGCTGATCCGCCGCGGGCCCCGGCCTCACCAGCTGTGGACGGTGCCGTCGAGCTTCCGGCTCACGGGCAGATACGCGCGCGCGTAGGGATGGCGCGCGGCCAGCGCCTCGTCGACGTCCACGCCCAGGCCCGGCGCATCCCCGGGGTGCAGCGCGCCCGCCTCGAACCGGTAACGGTGGGGGAAGACGCGATCGGTCTCTTCGGTGTGCGGGATGTATTCCTGGATCCCGAAGTTATGCACGGCCAGATCGAAATGCAGGGCGGCCGCCAGGCACACCGGGCTGAGGTCGGTGGCGCCGTGACAGCCGGTCCGCACGTGGTGCACCTCGCCGAGGGCGGCGATCTTGCGCAGGTGGGAGATGCCCCCCGCGTGGACGACCGAGCAGCGGATGTAGTCGATGAGCTGCTCCTCGATGAGCAGGTGGCAGTCCCAGATGCTGTTGAAGACCTCGCCCACCGCCAGCGGCGTCGTGGTGTGCTGGCGAATGGTGCGGAAGCCCTCCTGCAGCTCGGCGGGCACCGCGTCCTCCATCCAGAAGAGGTGATACGGCTCGAGGCTCTTCCCGAGCCGTGCGGCTTCGATGGGGGTCAGGCGATGGTGGACGTCGTGCAGCAGGTGCGGCACCGGGCCCAGCTCCGCCCGCATCTTCTCGAAGAGCCCGGGCACGAAGTCCAGGTAGCGCTCCGTGCTCCACTGGCTCTCCGTCGGCCGCCCCTTGTCGGTGGGGTCGTAGTGCGCGCCCGCGTGCCCCACGCCGTAGGTCGCGTCCAGCCCCGGCACCGCGCACTGGGCCCGCACCGCCTGATAGCCCTGCTCCAGGAATCGCGATGCCGCCTTGACCGTGTCGTCGATCGTCCGGCCGTTGGCGTGGCCGTAGACCATCACCGACTCGCGGGAAGCTCCGCCGAGGAGCTGATAGACCGGGGTGTCGAGGGCCTTGCCGTTGACGTCCCATAGCGCGGTGTCGACGGCCGAGATGGCGGCCATGGTCACCGGTCCCCGCCGCCAGTACGCTCCTTTATAAAGATATTGCCAGGTGTCCTCGATCCGTCGGGCATCTCGCCCGATCAGGAGGGGCACCACGTGCTCTTTGAGGTAGCTGGCCACGGCCAGCTCGCGGCCGTTGAGCGTGGCGTCGCCGAGGCCGTAGAGCCCGTCCTCCGTCGACAGCTTCAGCGTGACGAAGTTGCGGCCGGGGCTGCAGACGATGACCTGGCCGTCGACGATCTTCATGGAAGCCCTACTGCAGCCAGACGTGCTCCGGGTCCATGTAGAGCGCGAGGCGATGCACCTCGCCCGACAGCGCCCACAGGTAGTACACGCGATAGCCCGGCGCGGCGGCCACCGGGTGATACCCGTAGGGGATGAGGACGGTGTCCCCGTCACGGACGGCATGCGTGACCGACTCCCCCTGCGACGTGTAGATCGTGTGGTAGCCGAAGCCCTGGGGATGGTCGACGCGGAAGTGGTAGACCTCCTCGAGCCGGGGCTCGCCGTTCCCGCCGTCGTGCTTGTGCGGGGGATAGCTGCTCCAGTTGCCGGCGGGGTTGAACGTCTCGCCCACGATGAGGCGGCGCGTGTGGGGGTCGTCCACGAAGATGTCGTGGATCTCGCGCGAGTAGATGCTCTTGCCGCGCGCCGCCACCTTCACCTGGTCGGGTCCCACGAGCGCGGGCTTGCCGCCGCCCTCGGCGGGAGTCGAGATCAGCACGGCCTCGAACGGCTCGCGGGCGGTGACCTTCAGCTCGGCCTTCGGCGGCAGATAGAGCGCGGAGGCGCGCTCATCGAAGACGCTCTTGCGCGAGACGTCCCACGTGCCGGCCGAGGTCGCCATCTTCCCCGCGCCGTCCTGCAGCACGACGACCGTCTCCTCGTCGTCGCTGTGGTAGGTCGCGCTCGCGCCCGGCTCCAGACGGAGCCGCCACCCCGTCAGCTCGCGGGCCTGGTCGGACCCGCGCTTGTGCAGCAGCTGGAGGCCGGGGCGGCGGGGGACGCGGTAGAGGGTGTCGGCGAGCTGCATGGTTCGTTCTCCTTGGGGGCTCAGCCGCGCCCGGGCTCGGCCTCGTCGAGGCGCGCGGGCTCGAGCGTGGGCACGAGCAGGTGGATGATTCCGAGGGCGACGAGATAGATCGAGCCGGCGAGGATGAAGATGGCGACGTAGCTTCCCGTCCACTGCAGGACGTAGCCGGTCACTTTCGCGATGAGCATGCCGCCCAGCGACCCCGCCATGCCGCCGATGCCGACGACGGAGCCCACGGCCCGCCGCGGGAACATGTCCGACGCGATGGTGAAGATGTTGCACGACCACCCTTGGTGCGCGGCGGTGGCCAGGCCGATGAGCGCCACCGCGCCCCACAGGCTCGAGGCGCGGGACGCGAAGACGATGGGCACGACGCAGAGCGCGCAGATGAGCATGGCGGTCTTGCGGGCGGCGTTCACGCTCCAGCCGCGCTTGATCAGCGAGGAGGAGAGCCAGCCGCCGCCGACGCTCCCGACGTCCGCGACCAGGTAGATGACGACCAGGGGCAGGCCCATGTTGGTGAGGTTCAGGCCATAGTTGCGATGGAGCAGGTCGGGCAGCCAGAAGAGATACAGCCACCAGATCGGGTCGGTCATGAACTTGCCGATCGCGAAGGCCCACAGCTGCCGGTGGCGGAGGAGGCGTCCCCAGCCCACGCGGGCCTCGGTCTCCGGCGGGTCGCTGCGGATGTGCGCCAGCTCCGCACCGCCGAGCCGGGGATGCTCCTCCGGACGGCGGTACAGGAAGAGCCAGAGCACCAGCCAGGCGAAGCCGATGGCGCCGGTCGCGATGAACGCCCAGGGCCAGCCGTAGCGGAGCGTGATCAGGGGCACGACGATCGGCGCGACC
>QHVJ01000149.1 GCA_003222275.1 Acidobacteriota bacterium
CGGCACCAGCTGTACGCTCAGCACCCCGGGGTACAACGACGGAGGCTGGCATCAGGCGGCTTTCGTCGTCGACACGGCGGGCGGCCGCTTGTACGTCGACGGGGCGCAGAAGGCCACCCGCGCCTGGACGGGTGTCCCCAGCGCTCCCTCCACCACGCAGGAGATGCGTCTCGGCGCCTACGGCTCGTACCTCTCGGCCACTCTCGACGAGCTGTTTGTCTATAACCGAGCGCTCACTGGCGCCGAGCTGCAACAACTCTATGTCGCCACCCGGCCTTCCGCGAGCGCCGGCCCGATCGCGTTCTTGAACCTCGACGAAGGCGTCGGCACCACCGCCGCCGACTCGTCGGGAAACGGCAACACGGGCACCCTGATGAACGGCGCCACCTGGACGGCCGGCGCCAGCGGGCAGGCCGTGGCTCTGGACGGTGTCGATGACTACGTGAGCATCCCCCACAATGCCGCCCTCAACACCTTCCCCCTCTCTGTGGCCGTGTGGTTCAAGACGAGCACCAACTCCGGGGTGAGAGGGCTCGTCAACAAATACGTGGCTGGCTCCTTCAATGGTTACCAGATCTTCTTCAACAACGGCAACCTGTGCGCCTGGTACATCAGGGACGGTGCCAACTACGTCTACGACGGCACCAGTTGTACCCTGAACACCAGCCCCGCGAATACCGGCGGCACCAACGACGGCAAGTGGCACCACGGCGTGCTGGTGGTCGACGCGCTAGGGGGCCGGTTGTACGTGGACGGCGTCCAGAAGGCCAGCCGAGCGTGGACCGGCGTCCCCGGCTCGATCACCACCACCCAGGAGGTCCGCCTCGGTTATTACAGCTCCTACCTGGCCGCCACCGCGGATGAGCTCCGCATCTACAACCGTGCCCTCTCCGCCACCGAGGTCACCCAGCTCTACGACAGCACCCGGCCCCTTCCGTGAGGCGACCGGAGCGCACGAGAAGGCCATCGCGGCCGGCGAGACAACCCTCCGGCCTCTTTCGAGGCCGGAGGGCAGGCGCGGACGGCGGGAGACGGCCGGGAGTCTAGACCGGCTCTTTGCTTCCGTCGCGGGGTTCGACGAGATCGTCGAAGACGGGGAGCTGCACCAGCCGGTGGGCGATCGCATACTTCACGAGGCCGGAACGGTCGTGGACGCCAAGCTTGCGCATCAGGTTGTACTTGTGGACCTCGACGGTCTTCGCGCTGCGCTCGAGCCTCGTCGCGATCTCCTTGACGGAGAGGCCGTCCGCCAGCAGCTTCAGCACCTCGCGCTCGCGGTCGGTCAGGAGGTCGTACTTGGTGCGGCCGCGCTCCAGGCGCTGCCCCTGGTCGTCGAGCACGGTCTCGACGGCGCGCGGGCTCAAGTACCGCTCGCCACGGGCCACGGCTTCGATGGCGTAGGTGAGCTGCGATACGGGAACGTCCTTCAGGACGTAGCCGCTGGCGCCGGCCTCCATGCATCGCGCGACGAGCTGCTCCTCGGCGTACATGGTCAGGATCAGGACCTTGACGTCCTTGTGGGCCTGCGTGATGCGGCGGGTGGCGTCGAACCCGTTCAGCCGCGGCATCTCGATGTCCATCAGCACCACGTCGGGCCGCAGCCGCTCGACCTCGTCGAGGGCGACCTGGCCGTCGCCGGCCTCCCCCACGACATCCACGTCGTTGCGCTCCTGAAGAACCGCCTTCATGCCGGCCCGGAAGAGGGCGTGGTCGTCACAGATGAGGAGCCGCAGCTTGCGGCTCATGGCGAGTAGCCCGCGGGCAGGGGTAGGCTCACCACGATCCTCGTTCCTTGCCGCCCTTTCCCGCTGCGCGCGAGCGACGACTCCACCAGGAAGCTGCCACCGAGGGCGTCCATTCTCTCACGCATGGTGTTGAGGCCGAAGCTCAGGGCGGGCGCACGGCGGTGGGCCTCGAAGCCGATCCCATCATCCTCGATGGACATGACCACCGACGATCCGGGCCCGGCCGCCAGCGTGACGGTGGCGTTCCCGGCCTGGGAATGCTTGAGCACATTGGCCAGCGCGCCCTGCAGCACGCGGTAGAGAGCAGTCTCGTGTGTGTGCGGCAGGCGTCCCGGCAACGCGCTGTCCCGCACGTGGACCTTGATGCGCGTGCGCGCGGAGAATTGCCGGGCATAGAGCCGAACCGCCTGTTGGAGGCCCAGCTCCTCGAGGATGGCGGGGCCGATGTCGAGGATCACGCGCCGGACCGACTCGATCGCGTCGCCGACGAGCCCGACCGTCTCTTCCAGCTTCCGCCCGGCCTCGGTCGTCCGTCCCTTCTCGAAGTCCTGGGCCATCTGTTCCATGTAGAGCTTCAGGACCACCAGGCTGTGCCCGATCTCGTCGTGGAGGTCGCGGGCCAGCCGGCGACGGTCCTGCTCGTCGAGCGCCCGCCACCCCACGGCGCGCGCGTTGGCGTAGCCGGCATGGAGAAAGAGCTGCGCCACGGAGACCACCCGCGCGAGGGCCACCGCCAGCTCCGGCTCTCCGGGAGCCTCGCGCCCCAGCCGCGTCAGGCAATGCTCCAGGTAGAGGGCAAGGGCGAGCGTGGCGTGCTCCTCCGCGACACCACGATTCGCGAGCGCCTGCCCCTGGTGCTCGAGCTCGGCGGCGAAAGCCTCGAAGTCGCCGCCGCTCAGCAGCGGCTGGTACCGGTCCAGGGCGAGGCTCGTCACCGCATCGCATTCGTCGCGGCGGCGGACGAGGCGCGCGAGGCCAGCCCGCCAGCTCGATTGGACTTCGGGAAAGGCCGGCGCCAGCCGCTCGAGCGCGCGTCGCAGCGGCTCCCGGAGCTCCGAAAGCAGCTGATCGGGAGGAAACCGCCGCGTCAAGCGGGGTGCCTCCCGGCCGGACCGCCGTCACCGACGGACCCGCCCTGTGGCATCGCCCGACCCGTCGGACCCGGCGACATCGCTGGGGGCTCGATACCTGGCCGCCGCCGCGCCACTACAATAGACTCGCGCATGTTCTCCCGCCCGCCTACGAGAGCAGCCAGCACCTCGCCGGTGACGCCTGCGGCCCGGCGGCAGCGCGCAAATCACGGGTAACCGGAGTGTCACGCCGCCGCGGTATGGAGATCGCGCTGCTTCTGGCATCCGCCGGCGTGTCGCTGATCCTCGCGGAGGCAATGCTCCGCATCCTCGATCGGGGTCCTCTTCCCGTCAATCCCGTGCCGGGAGATTTCTGGCGCCACGATGCCCAGCTCGGCTGGAGCAACTCCCCGGGCGCCGTCGGCGTGTTCGATCACCCGCGCTTCCGAATCAACGTCCACGCCAACTCGAAGGGCCTACGCGACCGCGAGTACGCTTACGACCGGACTCCCGGCACGCGACGGATCCTCGTGATCGGGGACTCCTTCGTTTGGGGTTATGGCGTCGAGCAGGACGAGACTTTTCCCAAGGTCCTCGAGTCGCAGCTGCCCGGCGTCGAGGTCATCAATGCCGGGGTGGCCGGATACGGCACCGACCAGGAGCTGCTCTGGCTGCGCTCGGAAGGCGTCCGCTACCGGCCCGACCTGGTGATACTCGAGATGTGCGGCAACGACGACGACGAGAACAACAGCGACCTCGTCTACAACGTGTACCACAAGCCGCGCTTCAGGCAGACCGGGAACGGCGGCCTCTCCCTCACGGGCGTCCCCGTGCCGGAGCCCTCCCGCGCCTTGCGGCTGAAGCATTGGATCTTCACCCACTCGGCGCTGGTCTTCCAGCTCAAGTCCGGCATCATCGACCGCTTCCGGCATCCGCGAATGACGACGCGCGGAGCCGGGTTCGGGTTGACGCTGGACCTGGTCGACGCCATCGCCCGCGTCGCGCGCGACGCCGATGCCGGGCTCGTGGTGGTGACGACCTCGCGCTACGCGCCGTCCCCGACGTTCCGCTACGACGAGCTCGTGGCCGCGCTCCGCCGGCGAGGGCTTCTGATCCTCGATATCGACCACGCCCCCGGATACGACACGGGCACGATGCTCATCGCGGGAGACGCCCATTGGAACCCGGCCGGCCACCGCTTCGTGGCCCAGCAGGTACTGGCGGCGATCGAAGACAACCACCTGCTCGACGAGCGCCGGCCCGCCGACTGAACGCCGGCCGGGCCGGTTCCCATCGCGATCAGGGCCTGATCGGCTTCACCCCCACGCCGGCAGGGCTCCCGGTCCCCGGGTTGAAGCTGCCCAGTATGGCCCCTGACTGGAGATCGAACTTGAAGATGTTCCCTGTGCTCGCGTTGGACCCCCAGAACGTGCCGTCTCCGACGAGATCCACGCCGCCCCAGTAGTTGTTCTCCCCGGGCGCGAAGTAGGTCTGGATCTGGTTGCCGGAGGAATCCAGCCGCACGATCACCGACGTATCGGCCACGAGGACGCCGCCGTCAGGCAGCGCCCGCATGTGGTAGGCCTCGTAGCCGGGCAACGGCTGGGTGTTGAAGAACGGAAGCTGCGTATTCGTGCACACGTTGTACCGGTAGACGTCCTTGGTGCGCGAGGTGTAGAACATCGTGCAGCCGTCGGGACCGAGATCGATGTGGTCCGTTCCCTTCGACCCTACCGCCACGTCGAACGTCGCCAGCAGGTTCCCGGCGGGGTCGAACTTCAGGATGTCTCCCGTGCCGTCTGACTGGCCGACATAGACGTTGCCCTGGGCGTCGAAGGTCACGGATCCTGGGTTGGCGTTGTAGCCGCTTCCGAAGGCCCCCAGCAGGTTGCCGCTGGGATCGAACCGCGCGACCGTGTTGCCGGGGGGCGCGATCGTCCCGTACCAGTTGGGCGCATACAGGTTCCCGGCACTATCGAACCCCAGGCTGCTGATTTGCCCGTTGCCATAGGCCGGAAGGTTCTGTCGGAACGACCCGTCCGCGTTGTGCCACTGGACGGTGCCGCCCAGCAGCGCCACGAACACGTCCCCAGGCCCAAACCCGTTGTTGGAGACCGTGACCGTGACGGCGGCGGAGGTGCCGGTGTTGTTGGCCGCATCACGGGCGATGGCGCTCAGCGTATGCGTGCCGGCGGTGGCGGTGCTGGTATTCCAGCTGACCGAGTACGGAGCCGTGGTGTCTTCGGCACCGAGAGACGCCCCATCGAGCTGGAACCTCACTCCCGCGACACCCACGTTGTCGGATGCGTCGGCAGTGACCGTGATCGTGCCGGTGACCGTGGCGCCGGAGGCCGGCGAGCTGAGGCTCACCGTCGGCGCCGTGGTGTCAGGCGCGCTGTTCGAGACGGTCACGGCGACGGACGCGGACGTGCTGGTATTGCCAGCGCCGTCGCGCGCGACGGCCCTCAGGCTGTGGCTGCCGTCAGCGGCCGTGGCGGTATCCCACGTGACCGAGTACGGAGCGGCCGTGTCTTCTGCGCCGAGGGCGCCGCCGTCGAGCTGGAACTGGACGCCGGCGACCCCTCCGAGGTCCGAGGCGTTGGCCGTGACGGTAATGCCGCCCGACACCGTCGCACCGGAGCTCGGGGAAGTCATCGCCACCGTCGGCGGCATGACGTCGCGAACGGTCACGGTGACCGCAGCGGAAGTGGCGGTATTGTTGGCGGCGTCGCGGGCGATCGCCCTCAAGGTATGGGAGCCCGGGACGGCGGACGTCGTGTCCCAACTGACCGAATACGGAGCCGTGGTGTCTTCCGCGCCCAGAGCCGCCCCATCGAGCTGGAATTGGACGCCGACGACGGCGACATCGTCCGACGCGTTGGCGGAGACTGCGACAGGGCCCGAGACCGTCGAGCCGGACGCCGGAGAAGTCATGGCCACTGTCGGCGCCGTGGTGTCGGGGGGCGCACCATTCGAGACGGTCACGGTCACCGCGGCGGAAGCGGTGTTGTTGGCCGCATCGCGGGCGACCGCTCTCAGGGTGTGGGTGCCCGCGGCGGCGGTGGTGGTGTCCCAACCGACCGCGTAGGGGGCCGCGGTGTCTTCCGCGCCGAGAGCCGCCCCATCGAGCTGGAACTGGACGCCGACGACACCCACATTGTCCGACGCGTTGGCGGAAACCGTGACCGAGCCGGTGACCGTTGCGCCGGAAGCCGGAGAAGTCATGGCCACCGTCGGGGCCACCGTGTCGGACACGGTGACGGTCACCGAGGTGGAGGTGCCGGTGTTGTTGGCCGCATCGCGGGCGATCGCTCTCAGGGTATGGGTGCCCGGGGCGGCGGTGGCGGTATCCCAAGTGACCGAGTACGGGGCCGTCGTGTCTTCCGCGCCCAGGCCCGCTCCATCGAGCTGGAACTGGACGCCGACGACGCCCACGTTGTCCGAAGCGTTGGCGGAAACCGTGACGGAGCCGGTGACCGTCGCGCCCGAAGCCGGCGAGGTCATGCCCACCGTCGGCGCCGCCGTGTCGGGTACGGTGACGGTCACCGAAGCGGTGCCGGTGTTGTTGGCCGCATCACGGGCGACCGCTCTCAGGATGTGGGTGCCCGGGGCGGCGGTAGTGGTGTCCCAACTGACCGCGTACGGGGCCGTGGTGTCTTCCACGCCCAGGGCCGCCCCGTCGAGCTGGAACTGGACGCCGACGACGGCGACATTGTCCGACGCGTTGGCGGAAACCGTGACGGAGCCGGTGACCGTCGCGCCGGAGGCCGGCGAAGTCATGGTCACCGTGGGCGCCGCCGTGTCGGGTACGGTCACGCTCACCGACGCGGAGGTCCCCGTGTTGTTGGCGGCATCGCGGGCGACCGCTCTCAGGGTGTGGGTGCCGATCGTGGCCGTGGCGGCGTTCCACGTGACCGCGTAGGGAGCCGTGGTGTCTTCCGCGCCCAGAGCGGCGCCATCGAGCTGGAACTGGACGCCGACGACGGCGACATTGTCCGACGCGTCGGCGGAAACCGTGACGGAGCCGGTGACCGTCGCGCCGGAGGCCGGCGAGGTGATGGCCACCGTCGGCGCCGCCGTGTCGGGCACGGCGACGCTCACCGACGCGGAGGTGGCGGTGTTGCTGGCCGCATCGCGGGCGATCGCTCTCAGGGTATGGGTGCCGACGGTGGCGGTGGCCGTGTTCCACGTGACCGCGTAGGGAGGCGTGGTGTCCTCCGCGCCCAGAGCCGCCCCATCGAGCTGGAACTGCACGCCGACCACACCCACGTTGTCCGACGCGTTGGCGGAAACCGTGACGGAGCCGGTGACCGTCGCGCCGGAGGCCGGCGACGTCATGGCCACCGTCGGCGCCGCGGTGTCGGGCACGGTGACGGTCACCGACGTCGATGTTCCGACGTTGTTGGCCGCATCGCGGGCGACTGCTCTCAAGGTATGGGTGCCGATGGTGGCGGTGGCCGCGTTCCACGTGACCGCGTAGGGAGCCGTGGTGTCCTCCGCGCCCAGAGCCGCCCCATCGAGCTGGAACTGCACGCCGACCACACCCACGTTGTCCGAAGCGTTGGCGGAAACCGTGACCGGGCCCGTGACCGTCGCGCCGGAGGTCGGCGAAGTCATGACCACCGTCGGGGGGGTCTTGTCATTGAACACCGTGACCGTAACCTCCGGGGAGGGCCACCAGACGCCCAGCACGTCCTGCGCGACGGCCCTCAAGGTATGGGTCCCGTTGCTGGCCGGCACCGTGTTCCAGGGGATCGAGTACGGAGCCCCACTGTCGGCCGCGCCGAGGTTGGCGCCGTCGAGCTGGAACTGGACACGTTGGACGGTCAGGAGACCGATGATGCTGACGCTCGCGTCGACGTGGGTCGTGCCCCCGACGGTAGAGCCGGACGTCGGGAAGGTAACGGTGACAACGAGGCTGCCGACTAGTTGGGCCAGGGCCGGAGGCGGCGAAGCCCACGTCCAAGCCAGGACCACCGCCAGGGCTGCCGAGCGAGTCATTCTCGCGTGGAGTGTTTCAGTTCTCGGGTTGCTCACGCCTGGCCCCCTCATTCAAAGAAGGATCGGAATCCGAGGTCCAACGACCATCAGGTGAACTCCTGGACTCACGAAGGGAAAATCCGCATCGGCGGCCCGCGAGCATGACGAAGACCGATGTGGCAGGCGGGTGTGGCGGTGGGTGCTGGCGGCGACCAAAGATCATCACCTGCTCGACGAGCGCCGGCCGGCCGATTGAACGCCGGCCGGCCGGCTCCTAATCGCATTGATCAGTGCGCGATCGGCTTGACTCCCACGCCGGCAGCGCTCGCCCCCGTTCCCGGGTTGAAGCTGCCGAGTATCGCCCCCGACTGGATATCGAACTTGTAGATGTTGGAAGTGCTCGCGTTGGACGCCCAGAAGGTGCCGTCTCCCACGAGGTCCAGACCGCCCCAGTAGTTGTTCTCCCCGGGCGCGAAGTAGGTCTGGATCTGGTTCCCGGAGGAATCCAGCCGCACGACCACTGACGTGTCGGCCACGAGGACGCCGCCGTCAGGCAGCGCCCGCAGGTGATAGGCCTCGTAGCCGGGCAACGGCTGGGTGTTGAAGAACGGAAGCTGCGTGTTCGTGCACACGTTGTACCGGTAGACGTCCTTGGTGCGCGAAGAGTAGAACATCGTGCAGCCGTCGGGACCGAGATCGATGTGGTCTGTCCCCTTCGATCCGACCGCGACGTCGAAGCTCGCCAGGAGGTTCCCGGCCGGGTCGAACTTCAGGATGTCTCCCGTGCCCTCCGACTGGCCGACGTAGACGTTGCCCTGGGCGTCGAAGGTCACCGATCCGGGATTGGTGTTGTAGCCGCTTCCGAAGGAGCCCAGCAGGTTGCCGCTGGGATCGAACCGCGCGACCGTGTTGCCGGGGGGCGGGATCGTCCCGTACCAGTTGGGCGCATACAGGTACCCGGCGCTATCGAACGCCAGGCTGCTGATTTGCCCGTTGCCGTAAGGCGCCAGGTTCTGCCGGAACGACCCGTCCGCGTTGTGCCACTGGATGGTGCCGCCGAGCAGCGCCACGAACACGTCCCCCGGGTTGATCGCCGCGGTGGAAACCGTGACCGTCACCGAGGCGGAGGTGCCGCTGTTGTTGGCCGCATCGCGAGCAATGGCGCGCAGCGTATGCGTGCCCGCGGTGGCGGTGGTGGTGTCCCAGCTGACCGAGTACGGAGCCGCGGTGTCTTCGGCACCGAGAGACGCGCCATCGAGCTGGAACCTCACTCCCGCGACACCCACGTTGTCCGTGGCGTTGGCGCTGACCGTGATCGTGCCCGTGACCGTCGCCCCCGCCGCCGGGGCGGTGATGCTGACGGTCGGAGGCGTAGTGTCGTTCGAGACGGTTACGGCGACGGAGGCGGACGTGCTGGTGTTGCCCGCGGCATCGCGCGCGACCGCGCTCAGGGTATGGCTGCCTTCGGCGGCGGTCGTGGTGTTCCACGTGACCGCGTACGGAGCGGCGGTGTCTTCTGCGCCGAGGGCGCCGCCATCCAGCCGGAACTGGACGCCGGCAACGCCGACGTCGTCCGAGGCACCGGCCGTGACCGTGACGGTGCTCGTGACCGTCGAGCCGGCGGTCGGGAAGGTGATCGCCACGTTCGGCGGCAGGTGGTCGTTGAAGACCGTGAACGTGACCGGCTCTGAGGGCCACCAGATGCCCAGCACGTCTTCCGCGACCGCCCTCAAGGTATGGGACCCGTTGCTGGCGGGAAACGTGTTCCACGCGACCGAATATGGAGCCGTCGCATCGGCCGATCCGAGGTTGTTGCCGTCGAGCTGGAACTGGACGCGCTGGACCGTCAGGAGACCGATGATGGTGACGTTCGCGCTGACCGCGATCGTGCCCCCGACGGTGGACCCGGATGTCGGAGACGTCATGGTCACGACGAGGCTGCCCGCGCCGGGTAGCTGCGCCAGGGCCGGAGTCGGTGAGGCCCACGTCCAGGCAAAAATCCCCGCCAGCGCCGTCACCCACGCAATTGTCGCGCGGAAGCTTCCAGATCTCCGGGTCATTTGCGCCTCCCCTTCGGCTACGCCGAACGGATGAACATTTAAAGAGGCCGATTCGACAATGAAAATATTGCGCATCGAGACAATTCTCCGCACCCTTTCAAGATACGAATGGGCGCGGCGAGGACAATCGGGAATACGCGGAAACAGGCCTCGGGGTCGGTCTGAATCGACTCTCAGGGAGTTCCTGATGCCTCCGGCAGGGTCTCGAACGCGTCCACCCATACCCAGGTGCCGAGAGACAGCGGATGGCGGCGCCCGGTGACCTCGACCGTCAGCGTGTGCTCCCCGGGCGGGAGGCCACTGAGCGTGTAGATGACCGCCTGCGCCTGGTCCACGGCGGCATAGGTGTCGATCTCGGCGCGCAAGGTCCCGTCGAGGTAGACCGCGGCGATGCCGGACCAGTTATTGGGGTGGCCGATCCAGCTCACCGCTCTCCCGGAGAAGCGGAAGCTGACCCGCGCGCCGGGCTCGAAGGTCAGCGCCGCGGTGTTCCCGCTGTTGGAGGCGTCCAGGTTCGGGTACCACGTACCGCTGTAGCTCGCGGCCGGGTCGTCCTGCTCCGTCCGCACGACCGCGTCGAAGGCATCCAGCCAGACCCAGGAGCCTCCGGAAAGCAGGTTGCGCGTGCCGGTGACCTCGATGTCCAGCGTGTGACTCCCCGCCCCGAGGTCGCTGGCCGAGAACAGGACCGACTGGGGCTGGGTCGACGAGGCGTAAGTGTCCACGGTCGACCTGAGCTGCCCATCCACGGACACGCGCGCGATGCCCGACCAGGGGTCGCGGAGGCCGATCCAGCGCACCCCGTTGCCGGAGAAGGAGAACGTGCCGCGCGCGCCGGCATCCATGCCCAGAACGGCGCTACCCCCGCTCTCGACGAACGCCTGGTTCCCATACCAGGGTCCGGAATAGCTCATCACGAACCCGTCGTCCTGCTCGTACCGTTCGCTCAGCGCCGAGGGAGACCCGGGATAGGACGCCGAGGTCGCGGCGACATCCATCAGGTATGCATCCGAGTAGTAGCTCGCATAGCCGAGCAGCGACTGAAGGCCATAGTTGCTGCTGAAGACGAGCCGGCGTCCGTCGTGGCTCACCGCGGCCCGTGGCATGTAGCTGTAGTCGTTGAACGGGCGGCTGCGGTGGTGGGCCAGCCGGCGCACCTCGGAGCCGTCCAGACGCACCTGCAGCACCTCGTCGGCGTAGGGCCGCCATTGGCCCGGGAGCGGGGCGGGATCGCCGGGGGCATACGTACTTACGAAGAACCACCCGTTGCCGTCGGGTACCGAGATGTGCACGGCCAGACCCCAGTCCAACGAGAGCACGCACGTTCGCTGGGCGTCGGCCAGCCTGACCTTGACCACCGAGTTCTGGCACCCGGGAGGCGGCTGCGGATCGGCGGCGTTCACCCAGAGCAGCACCGGTTGGCCGTCGATGTCGCGCCCGACGTCCATGTGGCCCGTCGCGGGAGTGAGCTGGCGGAGGAAATTCATGTTGTGGTCGTATAGCTCCACCCCGTTGTAGCGGCCGGTCCCGGTCTGCAACCAGCCCACCAGCACGTTGTCGTCGGGCGCGATCATGACCTGGTCGAAGGCGCGCCCGCCGATGTCGAGCAGTGGCCCCTTCGTGTCCGTGCTCAGCTCGTACACGAAGACGTCGCGGTCGTCCCCTACGAGGACGAAGTGGTCTCCATCGAAGCAGATGTCGGACTCGCCGCGGCCGCTGATCCGGGAGTACTCGGCGAACGTGTGCACGACCGAGCTGACACCGCTGGCGGCGTCGTAGCTCTTGAGGCTGTTTCCATAGACGGGGATGTAGTAGAGCAGGTTCGGATCACGCCGCGACCAGCGCGGCTCACTGGAGGCGGTGGCGTCCATGGGAAGGTCCTTCTGGTAGCGGCCCTCGCCGTCGTAGACGGCGAAGTAGCTGTGATGCACGAGGAGCAACCGCGAATCGTCCACGTTGAAGGGCGACATGGTCGAGTATTCGGTGGCGATGAAGGGGACGCTCCCGACGTTGCGGGAGTTCGGCTGGTTGAGCGCGTCGGATATGCGGCGGATGGACGTCCCGAACACCGGATCCAGGTAGCTCTGGCCCGCCGCCGGCGGGACGAGGGTGAAGTAGTTCACCGGGATGCGGGCCTCCCGATCGTTCAAATAGGCGAAGGCGCCGTGCGGCGCGAGCAGCCACAGGGCAAACGGCACGAAGAGCCGCCTCCGATCACGCACGACGCGAAATGCCCGGGCGAGCAGCCGCGTCACGACTGCCTCTGGCTCTGTGGCAGCTCAGCGAGAAACAGGTCGCTGCGCCCGGAGCCGTTCATGTCCGACGTGAACAGGACGTAGCGACCATCCGGAGACAACTTCGGGAAGCTCCAGTAGTTGTACGTTCCCGCCGTGTTGTAGGGGTGCCCGAGCAATCGACGCTGTCCGTTGGCGGTGATCAAGATCATTCCTCCGGGAGCGAGCCAAGCGGATCCGGCCGGCATCAGGCTTCCGTAATGGCTGAAGAGGGCCCATTGGTCATCGGGACTGGCCGGGTTCTGGATCCAGTTCCCGTTGCCGTAGGTGAGGCTGCCGTTTGCGGGCCCGCCGATATTCACGCCGGAGTCGGGCACGTTCGGGGTGAACATCGTGAACTCGCCGGGCCACGTCAGTCCCCAGTTCACGCCCATCCAGCGGTCCTTCAAGCTCGCGACATGCGCAAACTGCGGCGCGCGCGCGGGATCGCCGCCCGTGCTCCAGAGGACTGAGTTCGTGAGCCAGTCCCATACGATCAGCCCGTTCGGCGGCTTGTTCATGCTGACTCCCACGTATCGGCCGGCCCGGTCCACACGCGGTTCGTTCAGGTCGGCGTTGGTATACGTCTTCTTCGTGCCCGTGCTCGGCTCATAGCCAACGATCGTGTCCCCGTTGGCTCCGCGCAGCCAGACGAAGAACCCGTCCCTCTCGCTCTGGTGCAGCCAGGTCGGGCTGGAGTCGGTCACGGGCCATCCATTGCCGGGCGCTTCGTTCATCGATCGGATGTCGAAACGACGGATGGTCGTCCCGCCCGCCACGTACGCGTAGTAGGGGGTGGCCGGGTTGTTGGAGAAGGTGAACGACAGGCCGGTCCAGGGAGCGAGGATCCCCGTGAGCCGCCGCGGGTTGCTGACGCCGGTCCCGGGCGTGAAGTCCACGATCCACCATGGACCGCCCGACGCGCCGTTCTGCTGCATCAATATCGCGCGCGTGTTTCCGACGTACGGGAGAGACACTTCGTCGCCCCCTTCGGAATAATCGTGGCCCCAATCCGAGCCGGGAGCGGGATATGTCGCCGAGGTGATCTTGTAGATCCTGACGCTCGTCGTCGGATCGAGGTAGGTCTTGCCCGCGGCCAGGGATGGAATGTTGAGGGCGCCATAGGCCGCCGTCAGCGGCACCTGCAATGCTGTCGCCGCCGGCAAGAGCGTGGGATCCGGCAGCCCCGCCGCAGGGATCGGAGTCTCGGCCGGCACGTGGTCGCCGCAACCTGCGGCGGCGGGCACGAGCATCAGAAGCCCCACGGCCCACCTCGAGGCGCATCGGGTCTGCTTCATCGTTCGACCAGGTAGGTCCAGACGAGCTTCACCGACTCGAAGAGAAACGTCTTCGCGTAGCGCCGGCTGCGCCACCAGCCGCGCGGCTCGAATTCACCGTCGTCCACGCCGTAGACGAAGATCCTGACGGGCCGCGGGGCATCCTTGAAGACCTGCCGCCAGATGTGCCGCGCCCGGCGCGTGTGGAAATTCGAAGTCACCACGATCACGCTGCGCCAGCCGTGCTCTTCCAGGCACGGGCGCAGGGCCCGCGCCTCCTCCAGCGTGGAGTCGGCGTTGTGCGGGCACAGGACCGCCCGGTCCGCCTGCTCCTTCCCGTACTCGCGCTCGAGATAGCGGCGCATGAGGTCGGGAACCCACTGGCCCCAGAACCTCACCTGGGCCGCACTGATGGCGAGGTTGCCGGCCCGCCCCTCCCGGAACAGCCTCAGCGCCTCCTCGCGGCGCGCCTGCGCAGCCCGATCGGATCCGGACAGGACGACGAGCACGTCCGCGTTCGGCGGGAGCGGGTCGGGGGCCACCAGCAGGTCCCCTCCCCAACCGAGAATGCCGAGGAGACCCAGCAAGAGGAGCAGGAGGGTCGCGCTCGCGACGCGGCGGCAATGGCAGCCGCGCGCGGCGGCCGCGGCCGGCGTCAGCCGCCGCCATGTCAGGGTGGCCACGAGGCCTCTCCCGGCGGCCGGCCCAGGAAATAAACGACGAAGCGACCGCAGGTGGGATCGTCGTCGTCGGGCCCGATGATCCTCTCGGTTCGGAACCGCTGCGCGACACCGGAGCCGAGGTCCGCGTCGGCCGCCTGGCGAACGAAGAGCGCGTCCACGGGGGCGCGGGCGATCCGCGCCAGAACGTTCTCGGACCCCGCCTCCGGCCGATACGATCGCACCACGACCTCCGGGACGTAGTAATGGATGGCCGGCACGCAGGACCCGGGAACCAGGATCGACCGGAGGCGATCGCGCTGCCCGCTGACGAAGCTGACCGTGTCGCTTGCGCTGGGCGCGGTCGACGCGTCCCGCGCCGGCAATGCCCGAACCGCGCTCGCGAGCAGCAGCAGGAATCCTGCCGTCATCGCGGCCGGCGTCCACCGGCTCGGTCCCCGCCGCCGCCACCAATCGGCAAGGATCACCGCGCCCACCACGTAGAGGGCGGGCGGCGCCGAGGACATGTACCGTTCGGTGTCGCTCTTGAGCGCGATCAGGAGGATGAGGCCGGCGTAGAGGACGAAGGGTGCCAGCTCCGGGCGCGACCGGAATCTCGTCAGGGCATAGACACCGGCCGCCAGGCAGGCGAAGAGGATCGCGTACTCCAGCGGTGAGCCGCCGAGGCGGCTGGACCAGATGTCTCCGAGGCTCGCCTTTCCGAACGAATCCTTCCGCATCACGGCGAGGAAGGGCATCGCCAGGTACGCCTTGAGCATGGAAAGCTTGAACAACCCGGCGGGCCACAAGAGGGCGCAGATGCCCAGGAACAGGCCGATCAGCTTCGCCGCCAGCCCGCGCGTAGCCAGCTCCGGGTTCACGGCGAGAAGCCGTCGGCGCAGCCGCCAGCCGCAGAAGGCCAGGACGACGAAGAGAAGCACGCCGTATTCGAGGATGGAGAGCGAGACGGTGGCGCCCCCGACGGCGGCGAGGAGATATCGGGTTCGGCCGGTGATCAGGAACCGGGCGATGACGAACAGCGTCAGGATCGCCACCCACGCGTACATCTGGTGCGTGCTCACGCCCAGCGCCGTCCGGATGTTGCCCACGCTGAACAGATAGGCCGACGAAGCGATCCATGCCGCGGTACGGCCCTCCGGGCCGAGCAGCCAGATCAGGCCCACGAATATCGTGACGAAGGCGAGGAGATGGAAGACGAGGCCGGCCGCCCGGACGTGCGCCTCTTCGGTCGTCAGCCGGCTGACCAGCGCCAGCCAGTGGAAGTACAGGGGTCCGTGGTAGTGCCTGTAGAACGAGACGTCGTTGCGCAGGCGCACGGACTCGGAGAGGTCCGTCCGATCGATCTGGTTCGAGAGGGCCCGGAGGCCGGTCCTCACGTAGGCGGGAAAAGACAGCGACGAGGTCTCGAGGTAGTTCTCGCGCAGTCCCATGCGGGCCGCCACCATGTAATCGGCCTCGTCGTACTGGAAGCGCATGCGCGGGGCGGCATCCACGAACAAGAAGAGGCAGACGGCGGCCCCGCCCAGGAGGAAGAGCAGGTCACCGATGCGTAGCGCGAGCGTCCGGCCGTTGTCCGGCATCAGGGTCGGAATTGAGACGGAACGAAGAGCCTATGGACGAGCGGCACGTCGACGATCAGCAGGAAGACCATCAGGGCGGCGCACGCCGTTACCCCGGCCATGAGAACGGGCTCCCGGTACAGGCCTTCCGGCCTCTGAGCGGCGCTGTTCTCCTTGAACCCCAGCGAGAGGTAGGTTGCCATGACGAGCGCGACCAGCGGGAAGGAGAGGATCAGCTCCAGGCGGTAGCGCATGATGAACGCGCCCAGGAACAGCATCGCGTGCGCGGCGTAGAAGGTGATCGAGATCAGGAGCCGCTGCTCGTTGTAGTAGGCGAACGACTTCCGATAGGCCGCGCTGCGCGCCCCATCCCCGATCTCCCGGTACTCCGCGAAGCGCTTGATGGCCATGAAATAGCAGCCCACCATCCAGTAGCCGAGCAGGAGCGAGGACGGGGGAACCACGCTCGTTCCCGTGAGATACCAGCCCGCCAGCATCCGGAGCGGGTTGTTGACCGCCTCGGAGAGGACGTCGAGGTACGGCACGTCCTTCGTCCGCACGGGCGGGATGTTGTACAGGCAGCCCATGACCCACAGGGCGAGCAGGGTGCCCGCGAAAGGCAGCGAGACCTTCACGCCCATCGCGACTCCCGCGAGCATGAGAGCCATCCACTGGACATACGCCAGCGGTATCGAGACCGCCCCGCAGGCCACCGGCCGGCGGCACTTCACCGGGTGGTGGCGGTCGAAGGGGCCGTCGAGCACCTCGTTGATCACGTAGTTGCTCGAGGTGACGAGGCAGATCGCCAAGAAGCCGATGACGAGCGGCAACGGGTCGAGGGCCGACCGTGCCGCCCTGTCGACCGACAACGCCACCACGATTCCCGGCAGGACGAAGACGTTCTTGATCCAGTGGTCCACGCGCAGGATGCGCAGATGACCCGCGAGCGTCGGATGGCGCAGCTCGGCGGGCGCCAAGGGCGCGCGCTCGTAGAGGTGTACGTTCGCTTTCGTGCTCATGACGGCAGCTCCATTTTTCGGGATCAGCCGATGAATTCGACCAACCGACCCAAAGAGGGAACCGAGACGCAGCCGGGCCGGATCCGCGGTCGATGGCGCGGGCCGATGATGGCGCAGGCCACTCCCGCGCGACGGGCGGCCTCCGCGTCCACCTCGGGCCGGTCTCCGACGTAGAGCGCCTCTTCGTTCGAGACTCCGAGTCGGCGCAGCGCAACCTCGAGAACGCGCGGATGGGGCTTGAACCGCTGTACCTCCGCATCCTGGGCGGTCACGACGACTTCGAAGAACCCCGCGAGGCCCATGGCGTGGAGCTTCTCGGCCGCGGGATAGTCGGAGCAGGCGCCCAGGCGCAATGCGCGGCGGGTGGCCGCCGCGATCAGCTCGGGAAGACCTTCACGCACCGACGGGCGAAGCAGGCCGAGCGGCTCCTCTTCCATCCAGCGGCGCACGCAGGACCTGAGCTCCGCGGGCGGGGCGCCGGTCCATTTGCAGGCGAGGCCGACCTGCTGCTCCGCGAGATCGCCGCCGTCCGCCGGCCCGCCGCGCAGCCGCTCCTGGGCCTGGCGATAGGCCTGCAGCCATCGGAGCGTCCGGAGCCCGGCGAGCGGCCGGTCGACGTGCGCCCGCAGCAGACGGGCGAACATCGCCCGGCGGACGGGGTCCTGCCGGTACAGCGTTCCGTCGACGTCGAAGACGATGGCTTTCAGGCGGGCGGGATTCATGGCCTTCGAGAAACCGGTCGGATGTCAGGCGGAGCGTGGCTCTTGCAGACGAGCAGGCGTTGCCGGCGCCGCTGAGCCGGAGAGCCGCTCCGGCGGAGCCCAGTCGCGGGCCAGCGTGTAGCGAAGGAGGCCCGCCGCAAAACCGAGGCCGTGACTGACGTGGAGCACGGGAAAGATCGCCCACACGACCGCGGCGGTGGCGACGCCGCCCGCACCGGCCACGCGCAAGGCCTCGGCGCCGGTGGCGAGGGCGTAGACCGCGAGGGCGAATGGAGCCAACGGGTGCAGGCGGGGGGTCGCCAGGAGAGCGACCGCCACCGCCAACATCAAGAAGGGAAGGGCCGGCCGGAGGGTCGTGAGCGCACCGTGCTTCAGGAACGTGCGCGCGCGACCGACCCCATATCGGAAGTACTGTCTCGCCAGGGCCGAGAACGAGCGCCGGGGGTAGTAATTAACGACGATTTCGCGGCTCAGGTAGATCCTTCCCCCCCGGGCCAGCAGGCGCTGGTTCAGCTCGGCGTCCTCGTTCGTGACCGCGCGGGGATCGTAGAGGCCGACCGTCTCGAACACCCGGCGACGAAAGGCACCGAGGAAGACGGTGTCCACGAAACCCTCGTTCTCCGCCGATCGATACCTCGCCCCCCCCGCCGCCAGGGGGCTCGCGAGCGCGGCGCAGAGGGCCCTCTGGAAGAAGGTCTTCGCTTCCGCACGCTGGGCGCCCCCCACATTGTCCGCCCCGGTCGATTCGAGCACCTCGACGCACTTGCGCACGTAGTCCGACCGATAGTCGCAGTGCGCGTCCATCCGCACGATCACGTCGCCGCGCGCCTGCTTCAAGATGGCGTTGAGCCCGGCGGCCTGGATCCGCTCGGGGTTGTCGATGATTCGGATCCGGTCGTCGGCGGCGGCCAGCCGGCGGAGCACGTCGCGCGTCCCGTCGGCGCTCCGGCCGTCCGCGACCAGGATCTCGAGCTGCTCGGGAGGGTAATCCTGGGCGAGCACGCTGCGAACGCAGCTCTGGATGGAGTCTCGCTCGTTGAGGCACGGGATCGCGATCGTCGCCAGGGGCCAGCTCATCCGGTGGCCTCCAGCGACAGAAGTCGCGTGTCCCGGAGCTCTCCGGCCAGGACCGCCACCACGCGCTCGGCGGCCTTCCCGTCCCAGAACGTCGGCGCGCGCCCCCCGCGCGGCATCCCCCGCGCCTCGTCGAACGCGCGGAGGATCCCGTCGCGGCTGGTGCCCGCCAGGATGTTGGTCCCCTCCGACACCGTCACCGGCCGCTCGGTGTTTGCGCGCAGGGTCACGCACGGCACGCCCAGTACCGTCGTCTCCTCCTGGATGCCGCCGGAGTCGGTCAGGACGACCCTGGCTTCCGATTGCAGGCGGACGAACTCCAGGTACCCGACCGGAGGCGTGAGCTTCCACCGCGACGGATCGAGCGAGAGGCTCGCTTCTTCGAGCCGCCGGCGCGTCCGGGGGTGGAGCGGGAACACCAGGGGCAGGCGCGACGCGATCTCGTCGAGCGTCGAGAGGAGGCCACGGAGCGCTCCCGGATCGTCGACATTGCTGGGCCGGTGGAGGGTGACGAGCCCGTACGCTCCGGCGCCCACGCCGAGGTCGTCGAGGATTCCCGACGTCGCCGCTCCCGCGCGAGCGGCCAGCAGCGTGTCGATCACCACGTTGCCCACGAAGAAGACCTTCTCTCGCGACGACCCCTCCCGGGCCAGGTTCGCAAGCCCCGAGCGCTCCGACACGAAGAGGAGGTCCGAGACCGCGTCGGTCAGCTTGCGGTTGACTTCCTCGGGCATGTCTTCGTCGAAGGAGCGCAGCCCGGCCTCCACGTGGGCGACGATCGGTCGACTACGGCTTCCACGACCCCAGTCAAAGGGCTCGCGAAGGCTGAACTTGGCGGCGGCCAGGGCGCAGGCCAGCGTCGAGTTGACGTCCCCGACCACGAGCACCACCTGCGGCTGCTCGTCCTCGAGCACCGCCTCGAACCGGCGCATGATCTCCGCCGTCTGGGACGCGTGGGAGCCGGAGCCCACCTCCAGCTCGATGTCGGGCACGGGCATTCGGAGCTGGCGGAAGAAGATCCCGGAGAGGTCCGCATCGTAGTGCTGACCCGTGTGGACGAGCTTCGTGCGGAAGAGCGGATGCTCGGCGAGGCACCTCATGAGGGCGGCGACCTTCACGAAGTTCGGCCGCGTGCCGGCGACGCACAGGACCTTGACGCTCATGACCCCACACTCGCTCGGACTGGCCGCGCACGAAGCGCGGGCTCGGACTCCCGGCGCTTCCGCGCCTTGACGTCTTGTACGATCCGCCCGATCTCCTCGGCCTTCCCCTCCCATGTTTCCGTACGCATGGTGTCGCTTCTCCTCCGTCGCTGCTCGCCCGAGCCCTCGGCCAGCGCGGCCTCACAGGCGGCGAGGAAGCCCTCGCGATCCGCGGCCACCCGACATACGGAAGAGTAGGATGCCGCCTCCGGGATGGCGGTGGAAACCGTGGGCACGCCGGCGCTCAGGTATTCGCGCAGCTTGATCGGGTTGACGTTGTGGGTCAGCTCGTTCAGGACGAAAGGGCAGACCGCGACGTCGAAGGCCTTGCAATACTGAGGAAGGTCCGCGTACGGTCGCCGCCCCAGCACGTGCACGTTGGGATACCGGCCAAAGCCGGACACGTCCACGGTCGCCTTGCCGACGAGCACCATCGACCACTCGGGCCGGCGTTCCGCCACCCAGGCCAGGAGGTCCAGGTCGATCCAGCGCTCGATCCATCCGAAGAAACCGATGACCGGCCGCGGCAGGGTGGCGATCTCGGGAGCGGGTCGCATCGTCTCGTCGAGGGCCTTCGCGAAATGGGCGTGGTCCACACCGTGGGAGACGAGATGGGTCCTGGGGTTGAAGGCCCTTTTCCGCTCGAGGAGCGAGCGTGACGTCGTGAACACGACGTCGGCCTTGCGGCACAGCACCTGCTCCGAGGCGGCCACGCGCTCCCCGTCGACGTGCGCGAAGGCCGACCACTCATCGGTACAGTAATAGACGGCCAGCGACTCACCGAGGCCCATGTACTCGGCGGTGGTCGGGAGGAAGCTCCAGAGCTGGAAATCCTTCATCCCCAGACGCCGCCGGAGGGCCGCGAGGGTGAGGGCGAGGAGCCTCCGGTTCAGCGCGGTGGCTACGGGGTTGTGCGGAAACGGAAGGACGAGCGGGGTGTAGATCCAGAGATTGTCGGCCACCTGCTTCGGGCCCTTCAGGAAGCTCGCGAGCTTGCGGCCGATCTTGCGGAGATCCCGGCCGCTGGCGAAGTCCGGCCGCCGGGTGCAGACGGAGTTCAGCCACAACACGCGGTTGTCCCGGGCGAGCGCCCTCATGACGTGGTTGCTGCTCGTCGGGTCCTCGGCCCAGTCCTTCGTGAAGCAAACGATGTTTTCGCCCGTCATGATTGGCTCACGGTTCTGTCAGGCCGTTTCCTGCCGTCGGGCGGCGGCACCGATGCCTTGGCGGGATGGCCGTACATCACGCAGCTGCCGCCGAGCCTCTTCACCCCGGGCAGGGAGAGCAGCCCGTAGTCGAGGAAGTCGATGCCGTTCACGATGGCTCGCCGGAGGGGCGAGGACCTCTCGTAGTTGAATTTGATCAGGATGAACTGGTCGAGGCGCCCGAACAGCGAGTAGTGCCGCACCCGCAGGTCGGGTACGTACCGCCGGATGAGCTCGACCTCCGACCGCACCAGGGGGCGTTCGTCCGGCGTCGCCTCGGTCTCGACCGGGATCATGAACCGAAGCTGCCGCAGGGGGTGGAAGAGGTTCACCGGCTCTGCGAACACGAGCAGGCCTTCGGGCTTGACCCAGCGAGTCAAGCGATCGAGGACCAGCTCCAGATCGTCGAGCACGTGATGGAGGATCCCATCGGCCCAGACGAGATCGAAGGTGTCCGGCGGCAGGTCGGCCGTCTCGAGGGGAGCCGCGATCAGCGAGAGGCGATCCGACACCCCGTTGACTTCCCCGCGACGCCGAGCGAGCTCGATGGCCTTGGGCGAGACGTCGATGCCGGTCACGTTCGCCCCCATCTTTGCGAGCATCACCGCGTTGAGGCCGTCGCCGCAGCCCACGTCCAGCAGGCTCTTGCCCCCGAGATCGCCCATGACCCGGAAACGGAACTCCTTGTTGAAGCGCCGGCGCAGCACCGGGCGGGTGTAGCGCCGAAACGCGAGGGGATCGATCGGCAACGCGTCATCGCTCGATCTCTGGGCCCAGCCGTCGAAGAAGCTGGCCTCTCGTCTCCAGCGCTCCTCGCGGGGTTTGACGGCCTGTACGGCGGAGTCTGTCGACATCGCTGCCTCCCGATTCGAGAACGGCTCGCTCCTGCTCACGCGGCCTTCATCGCCAGCGCCGTGCCTTCGCCGTCCACGAACACCCGCTGCCAGACCTCGAGGTTCAGGAGGAGCCAGAGCCGATCTCCGTGGGAGGCCCGGCCGGCGCGGTGATCCTCGGCCAGCCGACGCAGGGCCGAAGGGTCGAACAGGCCCCGCGCCGCCGGGCGGGGGCCGAGGATGAACTCCTCCACCATCGACCAGTAGGGCCCTCGCAGCCAAGCTCCCACCGGCACCGGGAACCCCATCTTTGGCCGGCTGAGGATGGCGGGCGGTACCAGTCCCTGCAGCGCCGACCGCAGCACCGCCTTGGTCTGCCAGCCGCGGAGCTTGAAGGCGCCGGGAATGGAGACGACGTGCTCGACGAACTCGTGATCCAGGAAGGGCACCCGGCTCTCGATGGACGCCGCCATGCTCATCTGGTCCTGCTTCATGAGGAGGCGAACCAGATAGGTCTGCAGGTCGGCCCGGCTCATGCGGTCCAGCGCCTCCCCGTCGGCCTCTTCGTAGCAGCGCAGCGCCTCCGCGTGCGGATCGCGCGCCAGCAGCGAGGCGTCGGCCATCACGCGCTGGCGCAGCGCCTGGGGGAAGACTGCGAAGTTCTCGCAGAACAGGCCGCGCGGCCCGGGCTCGAGCGCGAGGAAGCTTCTCACCGCGTAGCGGCGCAATCGCCGGGGCAGCCGCTCGGCCAGGCGTCGCACCGTCGCCTGCAACCCGTCGGGGGCCGCCCGCCAGTAGGGCCGTCCCAGCCGCTCGTTCCAGGCCGTGACGCGGTAGCGGTTGTAGCCCAGGAAGAGCTCGTCCGCCCCCTCGCCGGTCAGCACCACCTTCACATGCTCGCGGGCCAGGCGCGATACGAAGTAGAGCGGAACGCTCGACGAGAAGGCGATCGGCTCGTCCTCGTGCCAGACCAGTCGGGGCAGCGCCCCGAAGAACTCTTCGGGCGAGACCACGACCTCCCGGTGCTCGGACCCGGCCGAGCGCGCGGCCAGCCGCGCATACGCCAGCTCGTTGGCTTCGCGATGGGAGAAGCCGACCGCGAAGGTCCGGACGGGCTCCTTCACCATCGGCGCCATCAAGGCCAGCAACCCGCTCGAGTCGATTCCGCCGGAAAGGAAGAGACCCAGGGGGACGTCGCTCATCAGATGGCTGTGCACGGCGCTCGCCAGCCGGTCCCGCACCTCGCGCGCGCGCTCCGCCAGCGGGGGGCCGCCCGCGCGGCCGGCGGCGGGCAACTGCCAGTAGCGCCGCGGGCTAGTGTCCTGCCCGGGGGACCACGAAAGGGTCGTGGCCGGCGGGAGCCGGCGCACGCCGCGGAACAGCGTCTCCTCGCCCGAGACGAAACCCGTGGCCAGGTACTCGGGCACGACGGCCTGGTGGAGCTCGGCCCGGACGCCGGCCGCCAGCAGGGCCTTGATCTCGGAGGCGAAGACCAGCTCGCGGGGCGTGATGGCGTAGTAGAGGGGCTTGATGCCCAGGCGGTCGCGCGCGAGCAGAAGCCGGCGCCGGGGGCGGTCCCAGATGGCGAAGGCGAACATCCCCTGCAGGCGCTCCACCGAGCGCTCCCCTTCCTCTTCGTAGAGGTGGAGGATGGTCTCGGTGTCGCTGCGGCTGTGGTATCGGTGGCCGCGGGCTTCCAGCCCCGGGCGCAGCGCGGCATGGTTGTAGATCTCGCCGTTGAAGACGATCCAGACCGAGCCATCCTCGTTGGTCATCGGCTGATGCCCGCCACCCACGTCCACGATGGCCAGGCGCCGATGTCCGAGCCCCACGGGGCCGTCGACGAACAGGCCCTCGCCGTCGGGGCCGCGGTGACGCAGAACGTCCCGCATCCACTTGAGCCGCGACTCCTCCACGGGCTCGTGGACGTCGAACTTCGCGATGCCGGCGATGCCGCACATGGTCGGGTCAGGAGCTCGGGTCAGTAGACGAGGAGTGGGCCCACACGCGGTCGGGCCCGATCGAGAGGGTTTCGTGCGTAGCGTCGAAGACGAGGCCGGTGACTCCTCCCGGCTCGCCCCGCAGCGGCCGGACGGCCGGGGGCGGCGCCGCGGGATCCGCGCTCGGCAGCAGGAGCGTGACGATGCGCAGGGGCAGGCGGGCGGCGGTCGAGCACACGATCATCGGCGCCGGATGGCGCTGACCGTAGTCGGGCGAGACCCAGCCTTCCATCGGTTCCTGACGACCCTGGCTGATTCGTTCGTGCAATGGCGAGACGCTGAAGGCACGCACGAGAAGAGACCGTCCGCCGGCCGTCGCCCGCGCCCAGGGCCCCGGCTCCAGGGTCACCTCCACCGGACCGAACTGGAAGCGCAGCTCCACGCAATGCTTCTCGGCGCCCTCCAGGTCGTCGACCAGCACCCAGTACCGGTGCTTCAGGAACAGCACGCGCCGGCGATGGCGGACGGGATCCGGCAGCCGGCCATAGGCATTGTGCTCGGCGTCGGCGAAGTCGAACGACGCCGTCGAGAGCCATCGGTTCAGCCGCGCCCGGGGCCTCTGCCGCCAGTCGAACGGTCCACCGGGCACGGCCTGGCTCTCGCCGTCCACCATGACCGTGCTGTGTGCGGCCGAGCTGCGGAAGAAACTCCGCCAGGCTGGATCCGCGTAGGTCCCGGTCCCCGGATCGATCAGGAACGCTTCGCCAAACGCGGCGCACTGTATGCTCAGCAGGTCGGCGTGGCCGTGGCCGCCGCTGGCGGAACAGCCGAGCGGGCCCACATCGAACACGAGGTGGTGTGCCGCCTCCCCCCAGCCGTCCCGCATGACGACATACCCTCCATCGGCAAACAGACGCGAGGGAGCGACGGATGGGGGCGCCGCGCGGAGCGATTCGAACGCGGCCAGGCCGGACCGACCGAGCAGCCAGAGCAGCTCCGGCACGACTCCTCCGGCCGCCCATGCGTAGTCACACCGTCCGAACAGGGCCGCGGCGGTGCCGAAGACTCCGCGCAGGTCGCCGGGGGCCCGGCGGGCAAGGGGGAGCAGCCAACCACCGTCGGAATCGCCGATGTGGGGTGCCTGGCCGCGCGGAAAGCGGACGGCGAGGAGGAAGTCCAGCATCGCCTGGAGGCGCTCGCCGAGCGCGGCCGGCACCGGGACGCCGTTCCGGGCACACAGGATCAAGAAGTGCAGGGCGATTTCCACCGTGTAGCGCTGGTAGCAGGTCGACTGCTCGAAATAGACGCCGTCCGCGCGGACCTGCCGGCTGCTCTCCTCGATGAGGATGCGCGCGCCTTGCTCGCGCCAGCGGCGGGCGCCGGACAGCTCCGGGAACACTGTGCCGGCGTAGAACAGGCCGAGGGCTTCGCCGGTCAGGTGCGTATTGGGCGAGAAATAGTAGGAGAGGTACCTCTCGACGTGGGTGGCGTGGTCCTCGACCGAGGCGCTCATGCGCGCGAACAGATCGGGAGTCAGCGCGGGCGAACGCCGGACGAGCACGAGCGCCCAGGACCAGGCCACGAGCCGTAACGCCACTTCGAGGCTGCTGGCCCAGTTGATCCCCACTCCCACCGGGTTCGACTCCAGCCAGCCCGTGACATAGGCGGCCAGCGCCTCCCCGTAGCGCTCGTCTCCCGTCATCCGGTACGCCTGGCCCAGGTCCACGAGCCACTGATGCCGGTTCAGCTCCCACACGACCTTGCTGTCGCCGCCGGAGGCGGAGTCGAGGGGATCGAGGCGGCTCCAATGGACGAGCGGGGATCGCCGCCGCGAGATCGGGTCGAAGCGCCAGTCGACGGGATCGCCGAAGGAGAGGCCGCGGTACCCGAGCAGGTCGAAGTGGCCGTCCAGGGACCGCTCGGCGCCCGCGATCAGGTCCGGGAGGAGGTCCGGCCTCCGCTCAGCCAGCAGCGCGGGCGTGCCGTCGTCCGCGGCCCCGGCAAAGAACCGGCCCGGCGCGGCCGCGCGGAAGCTCTCGAGCTGCCGTTCGCTCTCGAGCGCGCTCCCGGCGGGCCTGCGCCGGGCACCGCTCACGGCCATGCGATCCCACCACTTGGAGACCTCTTGCCGCGTGCGGCCCGCGACCTCCGCGACGTTCATTTGCGGGAGCCGGCGAAGGTTCATCGTCAACGTCCGCTCCGAAGGAGAAGCTCCCCCGCATGGGCGGCGGCCCCGGTACCGGTTTCCGTCGCCGGCGCGCACGGCGCGAGGGCCGATGTCTTGAGTCCCCACGCGTTTCCGAGGAGGCATTGCCGCAGTCCCGTGTAGCCGTCGAGGATCGCCGCCAGGTCGAGGAGGCCGATCGGATTGCCCACCCGCAGCAAATGCGGACCGCCCGGCCGGCCGGGAACGTTGTAGCCGCCGTAAGCGGAGTAGAGGTTGCGGTAGTGTCGTAGCGCGGCGGAGAACGACGCGGCCGTGATGTTCGTTCCCGGCTGCCCCTTCGGGAATGAGAAGTGATCCGGAAGGGAGCCGGTGACCTCCCCGATGAGGCGCCGGCTCTCGCTCAGCACCCGCTCGGCGGCGGCGGCGTCCAGGGTCCCGAAGTCTTCGTGATGAAGGCCATGCGACCCCACCTCGAAGCCGTCGGCGGCGAGCTTCTGCAGGTCGGCCGGCGTCAAGGGCAAGGCGCTGTCGAAGCCCCGCCGTCGATCGTGCTCGAACGCACTGCCGTCCAGGACGTGGGCGATCGACACGAAGAAGCAGGCCGGAATGCCGAAGTAGCGCAGGTACTCGATGGCCCACACGTTGTCGCGATACCCGTCGTCGAAGGTAACGGCGACGGCGACCTCGTCGCTCTCGTTGCCGCCGAGGCGTCCGGCGACCTGCGCGAGGGAGAGGACGGGGTGGTAGCGGCGGAGGAAGTCCATCTGCCCCACGAACTCCTCCAGGGGCAGGCACATGTGGTTCAGCGGCCGGTTGGCGACCAGGTGATAAAAGAGGATGCAGACCGGCGAGCGTCGCTGGCTCTGCAACCGCTGGCGCCACCACAGCAAGAGGGGCGAAACCAGGGCGTATTGCAGCAGGACGCGGGCCCTGACCAGGCCGGACGCGCGCGTGCGCAAGGCGGGCATGCGCCCGGCCGCCTTCTTGCGCAGCTGCCTCTCGAGCTGCCAGACCCGGAACTCGCTCGGCGCCCGGTACGTGCGACCTTGCCGTGGATCCTGCGGCGTTCCCTGCCGCCGACCGCCGGCGATGGTGCGGATGGCGTGGTGGTAGAGCTCGGCCCCCGTCAGATCCGCCTTGATGCAGAGGCTCGCGAGCGTATCGCACTCTTCTACGGGGATGGTCGCCTCGGCGACCACGTCCCCCTCGTCGACCTTCGCGGTGGCGTAGTGGATGGTGACGCCGATCGAGCTCTCGCCGGCCAGCACCTCCCAGTAGCCGACGGGCCCGCCTCCGCGGTAGTCCGGCACCTTGCGTTTGTGGATGTTCAGCGTGCCGTACTCGGGGATCGATATCACCGTGTCGCGCAGTATTCGGCCCCCCACGATGACGCCGAGCTCGGGGCGCAGCGAACGGAGAAGAGCCAGGCTCTCCTCGCCGTGGATGTCGGCGACGCGGTGGACGGCAACGCCCGTGTCGCGGGCCAGCGTGTCGTAGGTGTCGACGCGGACGGGACGGTGCGTCCGTTCGAAGAGCGCGAGGGCGGCCCGGTTGGCCGCCGCCGCCGCGAGGGTCACGGCCTTGAACCACAGCCACCGCCACCCGTCCTGTTGCATCCCGCGACGGAGCCGCCGCCAGAGCGGCTGCCGGGGGCGTGCGTAGCCGTCGACGACGATGGCGCGCAGCTCGAGCAGCGGGTCACGGGCCAGCCCCTCGAAGAAGACGCGGTTCGTCGGCGAGAGCGGTCCCGCCGTGAACACCACCAGCCGCAACCGCGCGCTCATCCTGCCCTCCGGACGACGGCGGTGCCCGCCGAGTACACCTCGGCCCACGCCGCCCGGACCGCGGACCAGGAATGCCGCTCCGCCTCTCGCCGGGCCCGTTGGGCCATCTGGAGCGCGCGGTGCGGATGATCGAGGATCTCTGTGGCCGCGGCGGCCATCGCTCCCGGGTCGTCCGGGGGTACGAGCAGGCCGGTCTCCCCGTCCCGGAGCATGCGGCCGATGTCGCCGGTGCTCGTCGAGACCACCGGCAGCCCGGCCGCAAACGCCTCGAGTATCGAGACCGGCTGGTTGTCCAGCACGGAGGAGTTGAGGAAGATGTCGGACTCGTCGCAGAGCCGCGGCATCTCCCGCGAGTCCACTCGGCCGCGGAACTGGACGCCGTCCACGCCGAGAGCGCCCGCCCGCTGGCGCAGCCGGCCCTCCAGGCGGCCGTGGCCGGCCAGGGCCAGCGTGGCGCCGGGGAAACGCCTCTTCAGCAGCGCGAAGGCCTCGAGTGTGTTCTCCACGCGGTAGTAGGGCTCGAAGTTGCGGGTGGAGAGGAACCGCGGCTGCGGGGACCGGCGCGGACGGAAGCGGAACGACGACGTGTCCACCACGTTCGGGATCACGCGCGCGGCATATCCGTGGCGGGCGAACACCCGGCGCAGGTATTCCGAGGGGACCACGATCTCGTCGGCCAGGCGCAACCCCGGGTGGACGAGGCGTCCCCAACGCGCCAGGTGGTCATCGGCCTCGCCGCTGTGGTAGTGCAGCACGACACGCCTTCCCCACCGGCGTCCCGCGGCCATCGCGGGCACCGGCGCGAGCAGGAACGACCAGTACGACGCGGAGAACACGTGAGTCACGTCGACGCCACGCAGCCGGCGCAAGCTCGCCAGGTAGAGCGCCTCGTTGACGACCGTGCGCGCATAGCGGCGCCGGCGCAGCCAGCGCATGCCGCGCGGGAAGCCGGGATCGATGGGCACGAACGCCACGTCTTCTCCGTCGCGCCGCAGCCCCTCGGCCAGGGCGTGGGCCTGGATGCCCTGTCCTCCGGGGATCTCGAGGCTGGGCGCCACGAGTGCGATCCTGGCCCTGGTCATGCCCGCACCGCGGCGGTCGTGGCGGGTCCCACGACCAGTGGCTCGCTCTTCAGTGCCGGCGCCGGTGCGGGCCGCGAGGCCTGGTCCAGGTAGCGGCGCGCCCACAGCTCGAATGAGATGAGGGTCCAGAGCTGGAAGTCGAGATCGTGTGCCCCTTCATTCCGCAGCAGCTTCTCGACGTAGGCGGGATTGATCAGGCCGCGCTGCCGCGCCGCCCGGGAGAGGAGCAGCTCGCGAGCGAACTCGGACAGCCGGCCCTGGAACCAGCGGCCCAGCGGGATGGCGAATCCCTGCTTGGGTCGCTGCAGCACGGGCGCGGGGACGAGGCCGCGCATCGCGCGCTTGAAGATGTGCTTGCCGGTGCCCTGGCGCAGCCGCAGCTCGGGCGGGATGGTGGCGGCGAACTCGATGAGCTTGTGGTCCAGCAGGGGGACACGCGCCTCGATCGAGTGGGCCATGCTCATGCGGTCCACTTTGGTCAGGATGTCGAGGGGGAGGTACTGCTTCACGTCCAGGTGCTGGAGCGAAGAGAGCCAATGCCGGTCCGGGCGGGCGAGGTAGGCCATCGCGTCCCGCCGGGGATCCGCCGCCGACACCAGGTCGAAGACGGAGGGCGAGAAGAGCTCCCGCTGCTCCTCGTGACGGAAGAAGGTGGCGGCGTCCAGATAGCGCTCTCGGCCGTCGAGGGCCACGTGACGCAGGAAGTTGCGTCCCTTCACGCGGGCGGGGGCGCGGCCGGCCAGCGCCCCCAGCACCCGGCGCAGGGGGCCGGGCAGCCACTCCCACCGCCGCTCGCGTGACTCCACTCGATATCGGTCGTAGCCGGCGAACAGCTCGTCGCCCCCGTCCCCCGACAGCACCACCGTCACATGCTCCGCGGCCAGCTTCGATACCATGTAGGTCGGGATGGCCGAGGGGTCGCCGAAGGGCTCGTCGAGGTGCCAGGCCAGGTCCTCCAGCACCGGGAGGACGTCGGGCTTGAGCACCAGCTCGTGGTGCTCGGTGCCGAACGCGCGCGCCACGATGCGCGCGTAGTCCAGCTCGTCGTAGTCCTTCTCGACGAAACCGATGGAGAAGGTCTTGACCGGCCGCGGGCTGAGCCGGGCCATCGTGGCCACCACCGAGCTCGAATCGATGCCCCCGCTCAGGAAGGCGCCCAGGGGCACGTCGCTGACGAGGTGCAGCCGGACCGACTCGTCCAGCAGCGCGCGCAAGCCCTCCACCCACTCGGCCTCGCTGCGGCCGTAGTCGGTGGCCCATTCGAGGTCCCAGTAGCGTGAGAGACGCACGCCCTGCCGCGAGGCGGTCAGGGTCGTTCCCGGCTCGAGCTTGCGCACGCCCTGGACGATGCTCTCGGCCTGGGGTGTGGTGAGGAAGGTGAATACGTGGCCGAGGGCCGTCCAGTTGACGGTGCGCTCGACGTCGGGCAGCTCCAGCAGCGCCTTCAGCTCCGAGGCGAAGGCCAGCCGCCCCTCCACCTCGCAGTAATAGAGGGGCTTGATCCCCACCCGGTCCCGCGCGAGCAGAAGGCTCTGATCGCGCTCGTCCCAGACCGCGAACGCGAACATCCCCCTCAGTGCCTCCACGCACCGCCGGCCCCGCTCTTCGTACAGGTGGACGATGACCTCGGTGTCCGTGCCCGTGTAGAACGAGTGTCCCCGGCCCTCCAGATCCCGGCGGAGCTCCTGGAAGTTGTAGATCTCGCCGTTGAAGACGGCCCAGATCGTCCCGTCTTCGTTGTGCACGGGCTGGCGGCCGGTCTCCAGGTCGATGATGCTCAGCCGTCGCATGCCGAGCCCGACGCGGGGCGCCACGTAGAAGCCCTCGTCGTCGGGGCCGCGGTGGGCCAGGGCCGCGCACATCCGCTGGAGGTCGTCGAGCCTCACCGGCGCCCCGTCGAACCTCGCCATTCCGGCAATGCCACACATGATCGATCTAGCTCCCCGACTCCCCCGGCTGCACCGCGGCCGGTGTGAAGCGCTGCAGCCACCTCCTGACGGCCAGCCGCTCGTCGGCGTCGAGCAGTCCCGATTGGAAGACGATGACCAGGTACGCCGCGCTGCCGGCGAGGCCGGTGAAAGCCAGGCGCGCGAGGAGCGGCCCTTCCATCGCCGCTCTCACGAGGAGCGCGGGCAGGGCGGCGGCCGCGGAGGCGGTCGCGATGAGCCCCAGATCGCGCCAGGGCACGAGGCGCCCCATGCCCACGCCGAGGGACCGCTTCATGCCGACGAGCACGACCGCCTTCATCGCGAGCGTCGACGTCACCCAGGCCACCGCCGCCCCCGGCAGGCCGAACGCCGCGATCGAAGCGCCGATCAGGGCGGCGATCAGCAGCAGCTTCAGGATGCCGACCACGAGCATGAAGCGGGTGGCCGCATACACGCGCAGCATGGCGTCCGTCTGCACCACCGTGGCGAGGAGGTTCAGCGAGCAGACCATGAAGATCGGCACGCTGGCCACGTATCTCTCGGTGAAGAGCAGCACGATCACGTCGCGCGCCGCCACCAGCAGCAGCGCGAGCACGGGAAAGAACACGAGGGCGAGGGTCCGGGTCGTCCGATTGCACACCGCCAGGGCCTCGTCGCCCTGGCCGTCGCGCAGCCTCTCCCCCATTCGCACCATCATCACGTTGCTGAGCGGGCTGGCGACCAGCTCGAGCAGCGGGAGCTGGAAGCAGCCGACGGCGTAGACGGCGAACGTGGCGGCGTCGAATCGGTGCGCGACGGCGTACTGGTGATAGTTGAGCTGCACCGTCTCCACCAGCACCGTGCCCGCGAATGGCAGCGCGTAGGCGAGCTGCTCCCACGCCAGGGCGGCCTGGGGCCGGAAGGACGCGCCGAGCTCCCGCCGGAGATAGATCAAGGAAGCGCCGAGCCGCGCCGCCGCGAAGGCCACCGCCCCGATCAGCAGCCCGTCGAGCCCGTGCCAGAGGAGCGCCGGAACGACGAAGGCGAGCGCGCGCAGGACGTCGGAGGCGCCGTATGACACCGCACCGTCGGCATAGCGCCGGCGGCTGATCATGACGATCTCGAGTGCGGTCGATGGCAGCATCAGCATGAGGAACACGCCGAGCAGCGGGAGATGGCGGGCGAGGTCGGGGTTTCCCAGCCAGCGCGCCACCGCCGGCGCCGTCGCCCACAGCAGGGCGAGGCTGGCGACACCCGTGCCGGTCAGCGCCAGCATCGAGTTCGCCACGTACCCGCCGGCTCCGCGGGTGGACCGGGGGATGAAGTAGAAGAGGCTCTCGGCCAGGCCGAGCTGGCTCAGGACGTAGAGCGTCACGTAGACGAGCAACAGCTGCTTGTAGGTGCCGAACTGCGACTGGTCGAACAAGCGGACCAGGATCAGCGGCGCGAGGAAGGTGGCGACCAGCGCCACCCCCCGTCCCACCATGAGCACCAGCGCCGGCTTGACCGTGGACTCCGTCGAGGTCATCAGGCCATCGCCTCTTGCCGTCGGGCGACCCGGGCGGCGCGGTGATCCTGCCGGCACGGCGCGAACCAGTCGAAGACGCCCTGGACCAGCCCGCGCATCAGCGATGGGGAGAAGCGTCCCGCCGAGTTGCGGCAGGAGTTCTCCCAGAGCAGCCGCCGGGGTACCGTCAGCAGCGGCCGCCGGCGGTCGCGGTGCCGGCACGTCGTATAGGCGAACTCGTAACCCGCCTCCGCGACCGCGTCGACGACCGCGCCGTCGAAGCAACCATCCGGATACGCGAAGTGCCGGACGGGAGCGTTCAGCTCCTCTTCCAGCCGTTTCCGCGACGCCGAGAGCTCCTGTCGCGCGCGCTCCGGGGTTTCCACCGTCAACCGCGCGTGCGTGGACGTGTGAGAGGCGATCGTGAAACCGCCGCGATGCATCGCGCGCACCATGTCCCAGTCGAGGATCCGGAGCTCGGAGAACGACTCCTCCTCCCACTCCCGCGGCTCGCCGAGGACGTGCACCATCATCTCCAACTCGGCCGGCGGCACCGTCTCCAGGAGCCGGCGCATGACCGCGAAAGCGCCGCGCGGACGCGGGCGTGCGATCTCCTCGAGGCCGGGGACGGGGGCGATGCGTCGGAGCCGCATGACGAGCTGAGCTCGAGCCGAGAGTGGCTGCGCGAGCGCCCGGGCGACGACGAGGTAGAGCTGGTCGTGGAACAGCAGGCGCCGGGTTCCCACGAGGTCCGTCACCACGCAGACGGCGCCGGGGATCCCCTTGCGTTGGAGGAGCGGGAACGCGTGCTCGTACACGTCGCGGTAGCCATCGTCGAAGGTGACTGCCGCAAAGGGGCGCTCCCCCGCCCCTCCGGACTCGAGCTGGTGGCCCAGCTCGTCGAGCGTTACGAAGCGGAAGCGGCGACCCACCCAGTCGAGCTGCCGCTCCAGCATGGCGGTGCTGATGATCATGGCCGGGATGGACGGCCCGGCATTGCGCTCGTCCTCCACCACCTGGTGGTAGCCGAGGACGAGGACCCGCGGCGCGGCCCGGCCGCTCCAGAGCCGATGGGCCCCCGTCCGGCCCAAGGTCTCCGCGGCCACCTCCTTGGCCAACAGGCTCAGCCTCATGCTCGTCCCAGCCCGAAAGGCCGCCACCCGGCGGCCACGCGATCGCCCCAGGCCCGGGGCAGAACGCGCCGGGCGGTCCGCCGCGCCGCCCGCCCGAGCGCCAGCGTCCGCTGGCAGAGGAACCCGCGCCAGAGGGGCGGATAGAGCTCCAGACGCCGCAGCTCCCGCGCGTCGCGCGCCCACAGGAACTTGTACGGCTCGGCGCCATGCAACAGGTCGTATTGCGCGGCTCCCTCCTCGATTGCGCTCTTTATGGCGAGGCCCATGGTCACGAGCCCGACGCTCTGCTTGGCGAACGCGGGATCCAGCCCCGACTGGTAGAAGAGGAAGGCCGGACCGTAGCGGAACCCGTAGAGGGCGGCCGCGGGGCGATCGTCCAGACGCAGCTCCAGAAGGCGCAGCCAGCCCCGGGCCAGGGCCAGGCGGCTGAGCTCCTCATGAAAGGCAACCAGGGCCGGCGACACGAACGCTTCGGACTGGCCCCGCTCTCGCCAGCGCGCCTCGTGGAGGCCGATCAGCCTGCCCAGCGCCTCGGCGCGACCTGCTTCGGCCTGGACGCGCTCGAATCGGACCGTGAAGTCCCGCTGCAGGTTCCGCAGCCGCCGCTGCAGGTTGTAACGATGTGCGGAGCCGAGGGCGGCCAGGTACGAAGGCCAGGACTCACCGGCGAGGGGGATGAACGGGCAGACGTCGGTCCGCGCCTGCCGCAAGGACCAGCCCCGCGGCTCCAGGCTCTCCGCCAGGCGCCAGGAAACCGCCTCCGGACGCAGCCGGTGCAGCTCGAGCATCGCCCGCTCCGACCGCAAGCACTCGGCGAGCGCGTTCACCGCCTCGTCCTCCCATCCCCGGCGCACGATCAGGTCGAGGTAGTCGGAGCCCACGGCGCCCGTGCCGAGCAACTGGAACGAGCGGAACGGGAGCAGACGGCCCAGGGCCGGCGGCGCCAGGGCCAGGGGCGCGATCGCCACCAGCTGGTCGCCGCAGCGGACGGCCAGGATGAACAGGCGGCGGCGCCCGGCGAGGGTGCGCCACCAGGTGTAGAGCCACTCCCACGTCAGGAAGAGGCAATCCGCGTCGCTGTCACGGAGCAGCGCGTTCCACTCCTCCCCCATGAGGGCGAAGCGATCCGTGTCCTCGATCCGTTCGATCCGGAGCATGGTGGTCGACTACGGTTATGGGTTGGAGGGCTACTCGCGGGAAGGACCGCCCGCCGCCGCGCCGGCGAGAGCGTATCGGCCCGCTCGAGCCGCTCGGCCCTCGGGCCGGGCGGCAGACTTCTTCATCAGGAGCTGACGGGCGATGACGAGCCGTTGGATCTCGCTCGTGCCTTCGCCGATCGTGCACAATTTGACGTCGCGATAATATTTCTCGGCCGGGTAGTCCTTGATGAAGCCGTATCCGCCGAGGATCTGCACCGCCTCGCCGGCCACGCGCACCGCCACCTCGCTCGCGAAGAGCTTGGCCATGCTCGCTTCCTTCGTGACGCGCAGCTTCCGATCCGCGAGCCAGGCGGCCCGATGGACCATCAGCCGCGCCGCCTCGATCTGCGTGGCCATGTCGGCGAGCTTGATCTGGGTCGCCTGGAACTCGCTGATCGCCTTCCCGAACTGCTTGCGCTGCGTGGCGTATCGCACGGCCGTCTCGTAGGCCCCCTGCGCCATGCCGACGGCCAGGGCGCCCATGGAGATCCGGCCCCCATCCAGGATCTGGAGGCTCTGGATCAGGCCGTTGCCTTCCGGCGCGATCAGGTTTTCCGGGGGCACGAGACAGTTGACGAACACGACCTCCGAGGTGTCGCTGGCGCGCATGCCGAGCTTGTTCTCGCTCTTGCCCGGCCAGAAGCCCGCCGTCCCCTTCTCGACGATCAGGGCCGAGATTCCCTGGGGACCCTTCGACCCGTCGGTCACCGCCATGGCCACGCACACGTCGGCGTGACCGCCGCTCGTGGTGAACGTCTTCGCCCCGTTCAGCACCCAGCCCCCGTCGCGGCGCTCCGCCCTCGTGCGCGTTCCGCCCGCGTCGGAGCCGGCCTCCGGTTCCGTGAGCGACCAGCAGCCGAGCTTCTCACCCCGGGCCAGCGGCACCACGTACCTTCGCCGCTGCTCCTCCCCCCCGAAGCGGTAGATGTGATTCGCGCAGAGCGAGGTATGCGAAGACACGATGAGGCCGATGGAGCCGTCCACGCGGGCCAGCTCCTCGAGGGTGATCGCATACTCGACGTAGCCGAGCCCGGCGCCCCCGTACTCCTGCGGGAAGATGACTCCCAGCAGCCCCATCTCGGCCAGCTTCGGAATGATCTCCGCGGGGAAGCGAGACGCTTCGTCCCATTCCATGACGTGGGGGAGGATTTCCGATTCGGCGAATTCGCGGACCGTGCCGCGAATCTCCTCTTGCTCTTCGGTCAGGCAGAAGTCCACAGAACCTCGGGAAGGGCCGTCATCAGGCCCCGATAACGGCCCGCGGCACCGGAGCCGGCTCCGGCCGCAGCTCGGGCGGCGGCACGGGGACCGGCTCCGGCCGCTCGCGCGCGCCGGAGGCGCACGTCGTTTCGAGGCCAGGGTCCGGCCCTGCGTCCTCGACGAGCATCGGCGGGAGGTGAAGATGGCGCGTGGCGCTTCGTTTGGAGTCGATCAGCCGATAAGCCCGCTCGGCCTGCTCGACGGTCAGACCGGTGGCGGCGGCGACCTCGGCCGCCGGCACGCCGTGATTCATTCCGTAAAGGCAGAGGTCCATCTGGCCGTACGGCAGCGCGAAATAGAATTCCTCCTGGGACTGCGGCAACGAGTACGTATCCGTGGTCGGCGGACGCTCCTGGATCTCACGGGGAACGTCGAGATACTTCGCGAGCTGATAGACCTGCGTCTTGTACAGATGCGCGAGGGGCTTCAGGTCGGCGGCCCCGTCCCCGTACTTCACGAAGAAGCCCTGGTCGTACTCCAGGAGGTTCGGCGTCCCGACGACGGCGTGGTTGAGCCGGTCGGCATGGTAGTACTCCACCACCATTCGGGCGCGCTGCTTGAAGTTGGTGGCGGCGACGATGCCGAGATAGGCCTCCGCCGTCAGGCGCACACACCGCTCCGCTCCCGCCGGCGACCGCACGACCACCGAGAAAAGCGAGTAGGCCGAGCCGTCCCGCAGGTTGGGCAGCACGATCTTGCTCTTCCATCCTTCGCCGTATTCCGGCACCACCGTGCGGATGGCGTCGTCGCGCCGCTCGTAGCATCGGGCGCCGGCGAGGATGGGCGTGATGTCCTCGAGCTCGGTCCTGATCCCGAGGCAGCCGGCCAGGTGGCGGCCCAGGCGGAGGCTGTCCTCGCACGAGTCCGCCTCCGGCATGAACAACCCCAGGACCCGGTCCTTCCCGAGGGCCCGCACACAAAGGGCGGCCGCCACGCTGCTGTCGATGCCGCCGGAGAGCCCGAGCACGGCTCCCTTGCGTCGGAGCTGCCGGAAAACACTCTCGCGGATGCTGGCCTCGATCCGCCCGGCCGTTCGGGCGGCATCGATCTCGAGCACCTCCGGCGAGAACGCGCGGCGAGTCTTCACCGGCCCGCCTCCGCCGACACGTTCAGCTCCCGCTTGCTGATCTTGCCGCTGGTGGTCTTGGGCAGCGAATCCCGAAACTCCACGGCTCTCGGCACCGCGAAATCTTCCAGGTGCTGGGCGCAATGGCGCCGGAGGTCTTGCTCGGTGAGCGGGCAGCCTTCGCGCAGGGTAATGACGGCCTTGATCACCTGGCCGAGCACGGCATCCGGAACTCCGACGACGGCCGCTTCCGCGACGCCGTCCAGGGAATACAGGACGTCCTCGACCTCCTTGGGGCTGACCTTCTCGCCCCGGGTCTTGATGATGTCGTCCTTGCGGCCGACGAAGTACAGGTATCCCTCCTCGTCCGTCTTGAAGAAATCGCCGGTGTAGAGGACCCGTTCTCCCGGGAATGCGCCGGGCTTCAGGACCTTGTCGGTCTCCTCGGGCAGGTCCCAATACCCCTTCATGACGTTGGAGCCGCGAACGACGAGCTGGCCGATGACGCCCGGGCCGACGCGCCGTCCTTCCTCGTTCACGATGTACACCTCTTCGTTCGGCATCCCCCGGCCGACGGAGCCGGGCCGGACGTCGATCTGGTCCGGCGGCAGGTAGGAGACGCGCTTGCATTCGGTGAGCCCATACATGGAGTACAGCTTCACGTCCGGGAAGAGCGCGCGCAGTCGTCGAATGTGGTGGGTGGGCAGCGCGGCCGCGGTATTGGTGACGTAGCGCAGCCGGGACAGGTCATACCGGCCCAGATCGAGCTGCAGCAGCACGGCCGCCATCGTCGGCACGATCGGGAACCCGGTGACCCTCTCGCGGATCAACGTCTCGAGGACGGCGTGGGGATAGGTGAACGAGCGTTCCAGGACCAGGGTGGCGCCGACCTTGAACGCCATCAACACCTGGTAGAGCCCGTAGTCGAAGGAGAGAGGCAACACGCACAGCACGACGTCGTCGGGCACGCTCTCGAGGTAGGTCGTGATCGACGTGGCCGCCGAGACGACGTTCAGGTGCGTCAGCATCACGCCCTTCGGCCTTCCCGTCGATCCGGAGGTGTAGATCAGCGCGGCGAGGTCGATGTCGATGCGCCGCTTTGCCGGAGGCGGGACGGGCCGGTCGGCCCCCTGGAGCACGGCCTCGAGAGCAATGGACCGCAGGCCGGTCCCGGGTCGTGCACTCGCGCGCTCGCCGGCGACGAAGACGGTCCTGAGATGGGGCGTCTGCGCCGAGCCCTCCTCGATAGCGTCCAGCTTCCTGGAGTCGGTGATGAGAGCCGTGGCCCGGCAGTTGTTCAGGATGTAGGCGAGCTTGTCCGCCTTGGTCGTCGCATTCACCACCAGGAACACCGCCCCCGCCTTCAAGATCGCGAAGACGGACAGGACCGCTTCCACGGAATTGTCCAGATGGATGGCCACGCGATCCCCGGGCCGCACCCCCTCCCCGACGAGGGCGTGGGCCAGCCGGTTGCACCCCTCCTCGACCTGCGCGTACGTCAGCCGCCGGTCCCCGCAGACCAGGGCCGTCTGGCCGGGGAATCGAACCGCGCTCCGCTCGAGAAACTCTTCAACCTGCACGGGGTCGCGCCCTCTAGCTGGAAACCTGGAGCTTTCGCTGCAGGAACTTCACCAGCCGGTTGATGGAATCCAGGTTGTCGGGAATCAGCTCCTCGTCCTCGACCTTGATCTCGTACGTCTCTTCAAGGAACGTCACCAGCTCCAGCACACCCGTGGAGTCGATGATCCCCTGATCGAGGAAGGAGTCGTCGTTCGACAGGCCGTCTCCCACCTGCCCGAAGGGGAAGTTGTCAATGACAAATCGCCGCAGTTCCTGCTCGACGTTCGGCATATGCGAACTCCTCTCTGAAGCCTTTGACGAATTGATCGTGGACGAGCTGGGTCGAGAGAACGCCGACGAGCGCCATGTTGTCCTTGATCCCGATGGCGCGCCCGTCGCGGAACTTCGCCACCAGCTTCTGGACCGTCACCGGATCGAAGATGCCGTCGTGCGCAATGCGTTCTGGCGAGAGCAGCTCGTCCACGTACTCGAGTCGGGCTCCACCGAAGAAGCACTTCCCTTCGGGGGCTCGATACGGTTGCTTGGGCCTGTTCCTCACGGATGGAGGCACCAGGCCGTCGGCGCAGCGCTTCAGCAGATATTTTTCGTTGAGGACCTTCATCTTCAGGCGCGGAGGGATCCGCGCCGCGAACTCCACCACACGGTGATCCAGGAAGGGGAACCGTGCCTCGACCGAATGGGCCATTGCCATCCGGTCGCCCTGGGAGGACAGGATGTAACCGGGAAGCAGATAGGCGGCTTCCAGGTACTGGGCCTGGCAGAGGCCATCCCAGCCGGAATAGCCGGCCGGCAGCGCTTCTCGCAGCTCCGCCAGACCATCGTAGGCGCCGATCTCCGATCGTACGGAGCCGGAAAACACCGTCTTGAGCTGGGAGGTCAGCTGCCATCGGGGCCGATGAGAGAAGAACTCGTCTTCCGTCTGGTCCCGTCGCGCGCCGAAGAAAGCCTGCAGGTAGGCGCCGGACTGCGACTGGAGATTCCCCAGGTAGGGATACAGCCTCTTCAGCAGCCGCGGCCTGAGCCTGGAGTCGGGACGGGCCGCGCAGAAGCGCCGGATCTTGGCTTCCTTGAATATGTCGTAGCCGCCGAGCATCTCATCCGAGCCTTCTCCGGTCAGCACTACTTTGTAGCCATGCTTCCGGACCAGCCCGGAAAGGATGTAGAGCGGCGCCGGAGCCGTTCGCAGGATGGGCCGTTCCGCGTGCCAGACGACGCCCGGGAACACGCGGCCGATGTCGGCGAGGGTGCAACCCACCTCCTGATGGTGGGTCCCGAGGAAGCGCACGGCTTCGTTCTGATAGCGGGTCTCGTCGAACTCGGGATCGTCGAAGCCTATCGAGAAGGTCTTGAGGGGGGCCCCGGTGAACCTCCGGATGAGGGCGGTGACGAGCGTGGAGTCCAGCCCGCCGCTGAGGTAGGCCCCCACCGGCACGTCCGAGCGAAGCCGGATGCGGGTCGCGTCGACCAGCAGCTCCAGGAGCTTCGCGGAATACTCTTCCTCGGTCCGGGCATCCTCCGGCGCGTCGTCTCCGCCCGCGCCGTAATCCAGCTGCCAATGCCGCGCCACCGTGATCCGGCCCTGTTGCACGGTCATGGAGTGTCCGGGCGGCAGCTCCCGGATGCCCTTGAACGTCGTCCGCGGCGGAATGGCGACCCAGAACGTGAAGATCTGGTCGAGCGCGACGGGATCGATCTCGCGGGACACGTGCGGGAGGGCAAAGATCGATTTCATCTCGGAGCCGAAGATCAAGGACTGGTCGGCGATGGTGTAGAACAGTGGCCTCACGCCGAGCCGGTCGCGGGAAAGGAAGAGCCTCTCTCTCCGGCTGTCCCAGATCGCGAATGCCCATTGGCCGTTGAGGTGCCGAACGCACTCCTCCCCGCTCTCCTCGTAGAGACGCAGGATGACCTCGGTATCGCATTGAGTCCGGAACCGATGGCCTCTCCGCATCAGGTCCGCCCTCAGCTCGATGTAATTGAAGATCTCTCCGTTGAACACGATCGAAACCGATTTGTCCTCGTTGTGCATCGGTTGGCCGCCGGAGGCCAGATCGATGATGCTGAGCCGAGCGTGGGCCAGCCCGACCTGCCTGTCGGTATGGCTGCCGCAGTCATCGGGCCCCCGGTGCCTGACCCGCTCGATCATCCGGTCGAGGAGGGCCGGCGCCACGGGCTGGCCGTTGAGGTTCACGATTCCGGCAATGCCGCACATGAAGACAGCTCTAGGGGCTAAGTGGACCGCGGTGCATTCGTCGCCCGCGCAGCGCCGATCGCCGGTTCCGTTCTCGCCGCCCGGGAACCCGACTCGGCTCTTTCCGCGCCTCGGGACTCCGCGGTTCCCCCGCCCGAGATCCAACGCGGCAACGAGGCCCGGTCGCCACGAATCGCCCTTCCCACGCAGATCGCCTTGCCGAATATCTGGATGACGAGGACTCGGCGGAAGAGCCTGAAGCCGAATCGCAAGTGGGTGTTCATCGAAAGGCGCATGCCGTAGTCGACCAATCCGATGACCCTCTGCCGGTCCAGCCGTCCCATCAGGTCTCTCAGGTAGAGACAGTGGAACTTGAACCAGAGCCCGGCGAGGCGGTGTTCGGGGACGATGAAGATGTCGTACTCGTAGACGGTGTCACGCGGAACCTCGATCGGGCACGAGTAGCGCTCTTCCACGTAGAGCGGCCGGTCGCAGAACCACTGGTACCCCACGATGCGGCCATCCAGGACGGCGACCGCACACTGGTCGTTGGCCTTGAACCGGTTCAGGAACGCCAGCCGCTTGTCCTGACATTGCGTGAGCGCGTCCAGGTCCTCGAGCGTTCCCCTCCGGACTTCCGCCCGCCCCCGAAGGGAGCCGGGATGCTCCGGCGGAATGCCGACGTACTCCAGGAGATAGAGGCAGTTGACGTCCAGCGGCTTGAAGGGGATCCGCTGGAGCAGGCTCCTCACGTTCAGGAGAAGCGGACGACGGCGAAGCAGGCGCACGCGAGTGACGAGCGCCGGCCAGGACGTCCGCAGGATGGGGAGCAAAGCGCGGCTCATCGGTTCAGGGCTTCACGGCCTCGAGGGTGACTTGCAGCTCCTCGATGCCACCGATCAGGTAGCAGAGGTACCTTTCGCTGAACGTAGGGTGCCGGTCGAGCACCCATTGCACCGCACGTCCCCAGGCCCGCTGGGGCCCCGGCCACAGCTCCTCTTCCATGAAGTACTTCAGGCGGACGCCTGCGACCCGGAAGCGCGCATGCGTGTAGTACGAGTAGCCGTTCTCACCGAAGTAGTGAAAGGACTGCGAGGTGAAGGCGCGGCGGTGGGTCGGGTCGATCCAGGCGTACGGTCCGGAATAGTGGGGCGTACGGATGAGGACACGACCCCCGGACCGCGTCAGCCGCCACACCTCCTCCATCAGGGGCAGCGGGTCCGCGAAGTGCTCGATCACGTGGTGGAGGACGACCTCGTCGGCGCAGCCGTCGGGGAGTGGATAGGGCCTCGCGGTCAGGTCGTGGACCAGGTCCACTCCCGGCAGGCCGACGGTGTCGACGCCGAATGCGCCTTCGGTCTTGCGCGCGCCGCAGCCCAGGTCGAATACGGCCGGCGTCCCCTCCTGCCTCCGCTGGCGCAGGTAGGCCTCGACCGGGCCCTCGAAGCCGGTACGCGCGAGCGAGGATTTCATCGCAGGAAAGCCTGAAGGGACATCGGGTCGGCGAGGGCCCGCGCCAGCGATTCCAGCGGATGGCGGTCGGCCGCCTTCAGCAGGTCCCAGAACAGTCCGTCGGCCGGCGCAGGGGCGCCACGCTCGCAGCGGGGGCAGCGGTCCTCGTGCGGATGCACGATCGATCGCACGGCGCTCAGCAGCCCCGGCTGATACGTGGCGCCGGCGATGCGGCAACCCAGCATGCGCGCGGTGGACTTGGTCGAGATGTGCCTCGGCGCGAACGAGCGGGAGGCGACGCGGAACATGGCCAGGTCCGCCTCCGAGTCGCCGATGGCGACGGTCTCGGCGTCCTCGATCCCGGCCAGGGCGAGCAGCGCCCGCAGGCCCTTCCCCTTGTCCACCTCTCGCGCCAGCACCGTGCTGTCGACGTACGTCTGGTGCAGCCGCAGGCGGTCCAGGCCCAGGTCGGCGATGGTCCCGTCGACGATCGCCTTCGGCAGCGGGATCGTACGGCCGCCCTCGTAGCTGTAGGCACGCAGCGAGTGGCGGTAGCGGTCGTTGAGGAAGACTCCGGGTATCCTCCGCAGGGCGCGCGCGAGCCGCTGCAGCTGGTCGCGCGACTCTTCCGTCACCAGCACGTGGGTGCGGTCCGACACGCGGTCCCAGGCGACGCTGCCGTATTCGGCGACCCCGCCCGCGCAGCCATAGGTCCGGCTGTACTCCCGGATCTCGTCGAGCGTCCGCGCGGAGTTGAGGGCGACGGCCAGCCCGTGGGCGTGCAGGGTCGCGAGCGCCTCGATGCCGGCCGCGGTCGTGGAGGGAAAGCCGAAGATCATCTTGTCGACGACGCCATCGACGTCGAGGACCACCAGCGGCGAGCGCCAGGCGGGAGCGTCGGGCGCCCCGCACCGCCGCCCGCAGAAGCGCGCCGTGTGGACCGTGAGGAAGTCCGCGGCTTCGATGTATGTCTGGTTGAACTCCTGGTGGCGGTGTCTCAGCCGCGGATCGCGAAGGTTCGACATGGCGCTCTTGAGCGCGTAGATGCCGGCGACCAGCTTGTAGGGGAAGAGGCGGCCCTCGACGTCCTCGTCGCCCGAGGCCTGGCGGTACCGTTGGATCAGGACCCGCTCCTCGGCCGCGGAGAGGCCCAGGTTCATGGACGTCTCGGCGAGGTCGTAGGCCGGATCGGTGAGGTTGAGCTCGGTCTTGCCCATGCCGTGATGCTCGAAGTCGGTCTTGAGGAAGCATCCGGGCCCCTGGACCCACTCCAGCAGCCGCATCTTCGCGTCGATCAGCGTAGGGACCGGGCAGGCCCGGCGCGCCAGCTCGCGGCACAGTCGGGCCCGCTTCAGCACCCCCGCGTGCTTCGATCCGAACGCCCGACTCAGCTCGCCGGCCAGCAACACCATGCCCTTCAGGTGATGCCGGTCCAGCTCGGGCTGCGGGTCGGTGGGCAGGCCGAGCCGTTTGACGCGCGCGGCGACGTAGGACGCGGCGCGGAGCACCAGCTCTTCGCGATCACGGGGCAGGGCCGGGGCGACGCCGTCCGGCAGCCACTCGAGATAGAGGACGCCGCCGCGAAGCCCGAGCAGCGGCGGCACGAACTCCGCCAGCCGCTCCGCGACGAGGAAGGCGTGGTAGCCCAGCCAGCCCCAGCCCACGCTCTTGGCGAGCACGAAGCGCGTCTCGGAGCGCCCGTTCCGGTCCCGCAGGCGCACCTCGTACACCCGCTTGAGCCGGCTGTGGAACTTCTCCTCCGAGAGACGCTGCAGGCGATGGTTGAAGCGCTCCGCCTCGCGGCTGGGGCATACCTCGACCTCGGCGTAGCCGCGCGCCGCGAAGTACTCCTGCATCTGCTGCGCGACCGGCTCCGGATCGAGCCGCCTGTGCTTGTGCCACTGCTCGGGCTCGAGCGTGATCACGGTCGTGCGGAGGAGGGGCAGGCACTCGGAGGCCTCGTTCCAGTCCCGGCGCGTCGGGTGGACGGGAAGCAGCAGCACGGTGTTCGGCGGCGGCACGCCGGCCCGGGCCAGCAGGTCGCTCGTGCAGGCGAGCGTCGCGCCCGTGTTGGCCGGCTCGTCGACGACGACCGCCAGGCCCTGGCGGGTCGCACAGCGCGCGAGCGCGGCCTGCTCCCACGGCGCGACGCCCGTCTTCGGACGCAGCGTGGCCGCCTCCACGTCGCGGTAGCCGCGAAGCTTCAGCCAAGCGCAGACGAGGGGGGCGAAGTAGGAGCCCGCGGTGCGCAGGCCCAGGGCCAGGACGGGGCGTCCGCGGTCCGGAAAGGCGGCGACGAAACGATCGGCCAGCTCGATGACGTCGTGGTGGGCGAGGTCCTGCGTGCGGAAGGCCGCCGGCACCTTGACCCGGCGGCGGGACAGGGCCTCCGGCAGCTCGTGGTCGAGGAGGCCGGCCAGGGCGGCCCCGCGGGAAGCCATCGCCGCACGATCGACGTGACCGTCGCCCAGCCAGGCTTGGAGGAACTCGACCTGGGCCGAGCCCCAGGCGCCACGCCACCTGCGGAGGCCCGACTGCCCGCGCGCGCGGTAGCGGCGCCGCGCGTCCAGCACCCGCTGCAGGGCGCCCGTCAGCGCGCCCATGCCCGGCAGTACCGTCGCCGGCGAGAAGTCGTAGCTCTCTCCGGCCACGTAATCGTCCACGGCGTCGGCCGCGGCGCACGAAAGCATGAAGGCGTTGAGCGCGATCTCCTGCCGCTGCCAGTCTTCGATCGCCTCTCCCAGGCGCGACAGCTCGTCGCGGAGGCGGCGGCTCACGTCCCGGACCGTCGGGAAGACGTCGAGACACCAGGCGTATCCCGCGTAGAAGCTCGACTCGGTCTTCAGTGGCGCGGCCGGCAACGGTCGAAGCTCGCGCTCTGCGGTCGCGGGCGCGGGCCAGGCCGCACGGTCCAGGCTCATCATGGGTACTCCTTCCCCGGCCGACATCAGGCCGTGCTCTCCTCTGGGTTCGACACCACGCACCGGCCTTTTTTCGCAAGCAGGGACCGATAGAACTGCTGCGTGTCCCGCACCATCCGCTCCTCCGAGAAGCGCTCCTCCACTCGCTCGCGCCCGGCCCGGCCGAACCGGTGGGCCAGGCCTTCGTCGTCGAGCAGGGTGCATATGGCCCCCGCCAGCGCCGCGGAATCCCCGGGCGGCACCAGCAAGCCGGTCACACCGTCCTTCACCGCCTCGGCGTTGCCGCCGACCGCCGTCGCGACCACGGGGACGCCCGCCGCCATCGATTCGAGGATGGCGTTGGAAAGACCCTCGCTCAGGGATGGAAGAACCGAAACCGTCACTTCCCCCAGCAACTCCGGCACGTCGTCCCGCAAGCCGGTGAACACCACGAGATCACCGAGGCCGAGACGGGCGGCGTGGGCCTTGAGCTCGCGCTTGTAGGGACCCTCGACGATCACGCCATCCTGGACGACGCGGCCTTCACCCACGACCGCGAAGCGCGCGTGCGGGAAGCGCGTCGCTACGCGGGCCGCCGCTTCCAGGAAGTGCTCGACGCCCTTGAGGCGGTTCAAGCGGCAGAAGACCGCAACCAGCGGGGCCTGGGGGGAGAAGCCCAGCTCGCTCCGCCGCCGGCCATTGCCGTTCCGGGGCCCGAACTTGGACAGCGTGACGCCGTTGCCGATGACGGTGATGCGGTCACCGTCCCAGCCTTCTCCGACCAGCCGTTGCTTGACCGCCTCCGCGTTCACGAGGATGGCGTCGGCGAGCCGGCAGACGAGGCGTTGCACACGGCGCTGGTTGGGCGTGAGGTGATCGCCGGTGTCGCGGATCGAGGCCACGATCGCGTGCACGCCGGCGAGCCGGGCGGCCGGGATGGCGAAGACGTTCGCGTAGAACCCATACGAGTGCACGACGTCGACGTCGCGCTCGCGCAGATCGCGGGCGAACCGGAGCTGCTGGCCCACGGTCCGGCTGCCGTAGAGGCGTTTGATCTCGTACTTCGTCAATGGACTCCGCGTGCTTTCGATGTCGGCGAGGAACTCGCCCATCACCCGGAAACAAGCGAAGTGCGGCTCGAACCGGGAGCGGTCGAGCCCCTGAGCGAGATTGAAGGCCTGGCGCTCGGTGCCACCCATCGCGAACGAGGCCAGGAACTGGAGCACCCTCACGACGTCCGCGCCGTGCGCGTCCGCTCTTCCATGGAGCGCCGGTCCGGCGCTCATGACGCGCACGCCATCGGCTGGCCGGCGCCGGCGGCCGTAAGCCGGCGGTGGATGGAGCCCGCCGCCACCGCCAGCCCCGCGAGGTAGTAGAAATAAAAGAGGTAGGCGACGGGCGCGAAGAGGGCGCCGATACCAAAGCTCAACAGCGCGATCTCGATGCCTTCGGCCAGGCAGGACAGCCGGCCCCCGGGATCACCGGCGGGCGCCCGGTGGATGCGCCGCACCCTGCGCACGCAGGACACGAAGAGCAGGACGAACAGCGCGAGCCCGGGCAGTCCGAGGTCGACGGCATACTCGAGGCAGATGTTGTGCACTTGCGTCCAGGTGACTCCCCTCACGCCGTTGAGGGCTTCGGTGTCCATGCCGATCCCGGCGCCGACGAACGGGTTGGCCATCACGTATCGCACGGCGGCCTGCGTGTCTTCCCAACGTGACTGGGCCGAGCCCGTAGGGTCGCTGTCGATGTCGGTGATCGTGGCCAGGCGAGCCATGTACGAGCCGGGCAGCAGGGTCATGCCGGCCACGCCGGCCACGAACGCGGCCAGCACCCAGCCCGTCAAGCCCCGCCGGACCAGGCGCCACAGGTAGAGGGCGACGCAGGTCGCCAGGCTGAGGAACCCGGCCCGCGAGAAGGTCACGATCACCGCCGCCGCCTCCAGCAACACGACCACCACCAGCACGCTCCGAGCGAGCGCGCCGCGGCTGGACAGCAACAGCGCCACGCCGAGGGGGAGCAGCAGGTTCAGCATCAGGGCGAGGTCGTTGGGGTTGGCCGTGAGTCCCGCTTCGTATCCCAGGATCCGGTTCGAGCCCAGGAACTCGCCGGACATGAAGTTCTTCAGTCCCGTCAGCGCCAGCGGAACGGCCATGGCCGTGAGGCTCCAGGCCAGCGTCCGCAGTCGGTCTACGGTGTCCACGGTGTTGGCCAGCAGCCAGAAGATCGCCACCGTCTTGAAGTAGGCGTCGAGGAGGAACGACACGCTTCCCCCCGGCCAAAGCGACCAGGGCACGGTGACCACGGACCAGGCCAGGAGCACCGCCACCAGCACCATCTCCCTGCCCATGACCGTCACCGGGCGCCCGTGAGCGAGCCGCTCGACGAGCTGCGCCGCGATGCCGACCGCCGCGGCGACGAGCGCGATGCGAAACGGCTGCAGGGCCGGAACGAAGCTTTGCGGCGCCAGCACCAGGATGAACGTGAATACCAGGAGGGCCCGGAATGCCAGCCGGCTACCCGTGGTGCCGGACGCGGCCACGGGGGCGCTCGGCCACGCCGATCCGATCGCGGGCGCCGGCTGCGGCCGCCACCATTCGGCCTGCGGGAGAAGCGTCATGCGGACTCGGCCGATGCGGGGCGGCCCGCGAGCTCCAGGATCGCGCGCGCCAGCTTTTGCGCGTCGTGGCGGACCTCGGCCCCGGGCGCCAGCAAGTCGGCCACGCAGACTCGGCAGCCGAGCGCCGCGAGGGCCTCAGGTTCGATGGGCAGCGCGCCCTGGTCCGCGTAGCGCCGGCGCTCGGGATCGGCCGGCGGCGCGGCGTTGAGGATCACGTCGTGCACGGGCAGCCCGGGCGCGTGGACGCGGAGGGCCATGAGGTGGTCCGCCGCACTGTAGCCATCCGTCTCGCCCGGCTCGGTCATGAGGTTCATCACCAGCACCACCCGGACGCCGGAGTCGACGATGGCCTCGACCAGCCCTCGCGTGAGGAGGACGGGGATGAGGCTGGTGTACAGGCTGCCCGGCCCGATGACGATGCAGTCCGCTCTGCGGATCGCCTCCAGCGCCTGCGGGAGCGCCGCCGCGGCCGGCTGAAGCCGGACCCTTCGGATGCGGCGGCGCACGCCGGCCACGCGTGACTCGCCCTCGATCCGAGTGCCATCCTCGAACTCTGCCTCGAGGCGGATCGGCTCTCTCGTCGCGGGCAGGACGCGACCCTGGATGGCCAGGATCTCGCCCGCCCTCTCCACCGCCCGTTCGAACCCCGTTTCCATTTGGCTGAGCGCGGTCAGGATGAGGTTGCCCAGGCTGTGGCCGGACATCTCTCCTTGATGGTTGAATCGGAACCCGAACAGGCTGGCCAGGGTGTCCGCGCCTTCCGACAACGCGAGCAGGCAGTTTCGTACGTCGCCCGGCGCGAGCATGCCGTACTGGCGGCGCAGACGGCCGGAGCTGCCGCCGTCGTCGGCCACCGTGACGATCGCGGTGAGCCGGTCTCGATCCGTCGCGGACAGCGGCCCCCCCGCCCCGGCCGGCGCCAGCGCCGCCTTCAGGCCCCGGAGGACCACGGGAAGCCCGGTCCCCCCGCCCAGCGCCACCAAGCGCGGCCGCGCCGGCGCCCGACCCTCCGCGAGCGTGCGGCCGCCGAGGGCCTCGAGCGACCTCAGGAATACCGGTGGCGCGGCCGAGGCCGCGCACGTCGAAGGCGTGCGCGAGGATCCGGATGGATGGGTCGAGAGAGTCATGAAGCTGGCGCCGGTCTATGGCACGAGGACGATGTCGCCCGGGCGCAACTGGAAGTTGGCCTGGCTGGGATCGCCGCTCCGGACCTTCTCGTAGTCGAACGGGATGCGCTCGGTCTTGTCGCCGCTGGCGCGGATCACCACGACTCGGGAGCGCGAGGCGAACTCGGTGAAGCCGCCCGCCATCGCGAGCACGTCCATGACGGTGGCGGCGCTCCGGAGCTGGTAGCGGTCCGGCTTGGGCACCTGCCCGATGACCGAAACCTTGAAGCTGCGGACCTCGGTCACCACGACGGAGACTTCCGGGTGCGGCATGTACTCGGCCAGGCGCTGCATGAGCCGCTCCCGCAGCTCCATGGGGGTGAGGCCGGCCGCGTCCACATCGTTGAGCAGCGGCAGCGAGATCCTGCCGTCGGGACGGATGGGGGCGGTCCGGCTCATCGCCTCGTTGTTCCACACCGAGACCTGGACGACGTCCTCCGGCCCGATGCGATAGGCGGCGTCGACCGGCGTCTCGTAGCGGGAGGCGGCGGCCGGAACCCGGCTGCCGGTGCCGGCGAGCACGAACAGCGTCAACGCAAGAAGGCTCGAAGTCATGTGTCTTCTCCCGGGCGTCGAGGTTGCCTCACGCCCTCGCCGCGGGCGGCGTCGCGGGAATGGAAAGGGCCGCCGGCGCCGTCTCGAACGCACCGGCCCTGGCCGGGCCCAGCGGCGCCACCGTCTCGGACGAGGATCGAGCCCCGCCGGCCAGGCGCAGCCCCGCCACGGCGGCGCGCGCGACGATGGCTTCGGTGCGCCGGACGGCGGAGGCCGGCGTGGGCTGCGCCGACTCGCGGCCCCGCAGCACGATCTTCAGCGTCGCGAACAGGATCCCCAGGTCCAGCCAGGCCGACATGTGCTTGACGTAGTACAGGTCGTACCTCATCTTCTCGATCTCTTCCTCGAGGTCGTTGGCGTACTGGTAGCGCACCTGGGCCCAGCCGCTCAGCCCGGGTCGGACCATCGAGCGCAGGGCGTAGTAGGGGATCGTCTCGCCGCACTCGGGCGTGTTGCGCATGACCATCTCGAACAAGGGCACGTTCGAGACGGGATGGGGCCGCGGCCCCACCAGGTTCATGTCCCCCCTGACGATGTTGAAGAGCTGGGGCAGCTCGTCCAGCCGGAACCGCCTCAGCCGGCGGCCGACCCGGGTCATGCGGGCATGGTTGTCCCGAGCCCAGTGTGACGTGGTGCCGCGGGCCGGATGCATCGTACGGAACTTGATGAGCTTGAAGAGCCGCCCGCCCCGCCCGACCCGCTCCTGCACGAACAGCACGGGCCCGGGCGAATCGAGCTTGATGGCCAGCGCGATGAGAGCGAGCAGCGGCGACACCAGGACCAGGGCCAGCGCGACGAGCGGCAGGCTCAGGGCGCGCGCCAGGGCCAGGTCCAGGCGCCGGGGGCGGAAGTGCTGGCTGAAGATGAGGCTGCTGGGGGTCATCGCCTCGATGGCGATCTTGCCCGTGAGCCTTTCGTAGACCTCCACGCCGTCCTCCACCGCGATCCCGTGCACGCGCAGCTGGAGCAGCGCCTTCAGAGGCATGCTTCCGCGCCGGGAAGCCAGGGTGACGATGACGCGGTGGGGCCCGACCTCGTCCACGATGCGGAGCACGTCCTTGAGCGAACCCAGCCGCGGACAGCCCGCCACCGGAGATCCCGAACGGTCGTCGACGACGCCCACCACTCTCTGGCGAAGGTCGGGGCGGCCATGGATCTCCGCGATCAGCTCTTGCGCGAGCGGTCCCGCGCCGATCATCAGGACCCGCTGGCGGTGGGGTGTCGCCTGCATGAGGGCCAAGACGCCCGCCCGCAGCACCAGAGCGAACCCGAGGGCGACGGGCCCGCTTCCGAGCAGCTGGATCGGCGTGATTGCGCAATGGCCGAACGCGGCGTGGACGGCCGCCGCCAGCAGCGTTCCGGCGGCGATGGCCTGCGCCAGCCGCGGCACCGCATCGCGGAAGCTCCGGACCCGGCGGAAGTCGTAGAGGTCGTAATAGGAGGCGACGGCAACGCTGACGAGGGCGATCGCGAGACCGTGTACGACCGCCGGGACGGCGCCGGGCCACTGAGGTCCGGTCAAGGCGAGCGTCGCGAGGACCGCGCCGACGACGACTGCTGCGTCCATGAAGGCCAGGATCATCGCCATGAGGACCGCCGTGGTTTCTGGTCGCGCTGCCTCGAGCTCCGCCCGCCCCCCGTCTCGCGGCGGGAACGATCGTGGTAGTAGCCACCGTAGTACTTGCCGTAGTAGCCGCCCATCGGGCGGTCGTCGCCGTTGAACACGATCCCCAGCATCTTCGACTCGTCGAGCGCGCTCAGCGCCTCCCCCAGCAGCTTGCGCGGCGTGCGATGGGCGGCCACCACGAGAAGGAAGCCGTCGATCCACTGCGACATGAGCTTGCAGTCCGGGACGAGCAGCACCGGCGGCGTGTCGAGCACCACGTATTCGTAGGCGTCGCGGGCCTGCTCCAGCAGCTGCCCGATGCGAGGAGACTCGAGCGCCTGGTACGGGTTGGCCGGCGGAGCTCCGGCGGGGAGCACGGCAAGGTTGTACGGAGTCGACTGCACCACGTCGCTCAGCTGGAGCCCCTCGTCGATGGCCGCTTCCGCCAGTCCAGGACGATCCGGGCTGAGGCCGAGGTTGGTGGCCACGAACGGCCGGCGCAGGTCGGTGTCCACGAGCAGCACCCGCGAGCCGGGCGTCTGGGCGAGCGTGGCCGCGAGATTGATGGACGTCGTGGTCTTTCCGTCGCCGGCCGCCGGGCTGGTGACGGCCAGGATGCGGAGCGGCCGGGCCCCCCGCGCCTCCGTGAGGAACTGGCGGAGGACGCGGTACTGGTCGGCCTCGAACGACTGCGGAGAGAGCAGGCAGGCGAGGTGATCTTCCACCTCGAGCGCGGGGACGACTTCGCCGGACGTCGGAGGGGTGGAGAGGCGGTGCAACTCGAAGTCCAGGCTCACGGGACGGGGACCACGGGAGCGGGCCATGGGCATGTCACGAGCGGCCGCCGCGGGCCATCATGAGCACGATGCCCTCGTTCGCACGGGCCACACGGTGGACGCCGTGCGCGACGACCCCCACTGCGAGCAGGACTCCGGCGGCCGCCAGCCAGACGCGCCGATGTCGCGCGCGACGGTCGCCCGCGGTGACGATGCGCGGGATGCTGACGAGGACGGGCACGCGCGTGAACGACCGGACGTCGTCGGCGTTGTGCAGGGACGTATCCATCCGGTCGGCGATCCAGGCGGCCGCCGCTCCCATCACGAGCGACCCGACGAACGTGGCGAACAGGAGCAGCAGACGGTTCGGAGCGGCGGGAGCCGTGGGGACGATGGCCGGGTCGAGGATCCGCAAGGGCGACGAAGTCCGGCCGCCTCCCTCCTCCTCGAGCTGCGCTTGCTCATAACGCTTGCGCAGCGAGTCGTACAGGTCGCGCGTCGTCTGGTAGTCGCGCGTGACGGCTTGCAAGCCGCGCTGCCGGCGGGGCACGGTTTCGAGGCGCCGGATGCGTTCGGCGACCTCGGCGCGTAGCCGTCCCTCGGCGGACCTGAGCGTGCTGATCTCCGCGTCCACTTCGGCCAGGTTGTCGCGCAGGCGCGCCGATCGGCTGGCGGCGGTCGGCGCGGGCGCTCCCGGCCCCGGCTGCCCGGCCGCCTCCTTCTCGAGCGTGGCGACTTCGTCCTTGAGGCGAATGACCTCCGGGTACTTGTCGCTGTAGTGCCGCCTCAGCTCCGCCAACTCGTCCTTCTTCCTGTCCAGCCGGCCTGCCGACGGATTGGGTGCGCTCGCGGCGGAGGGCGCCGCATCCGCCGTATCCAGCTGCCGCAGCAGCTCGTTGCGCCGGTCGACGGCCCGGAGGCGATCCTCGGTCGCGGTCCGCAGCTCACCCTGGACCCGCTCCATGTTGGCCAGGTTCGCCTCCGACTCTTGAGGCAGCTCCCCGCCGTGCTCGTCCTGGAACGCTCCCAGCGTCTGTTCCTGCTGCTGCAGGTTCGCCTTCACCTCGTCGAGCTGTGTCTTGAGCACCTGGACGGTCCCGCTCGTCTGGCGCTCACGTATCTTGCGGTCCTCTTCGAGGTAGAACGAGGCGAACGCGTTGGCCACCTTGGCCACCACCTCCGGGTCCCGGCCGCGGTAGCTGATGCCGAAAGCGATGGTGGCGCTCCCGTTCGGCGTCGGCTGGAGCTTGGACTCGGTCTGGATGTCGCGACGCATCTGGCCGACCGCCGCCTCCATGGGAGCGTGCTCGCGAAGAGCGGTGTACAGCCGGAGGCTGCCGATGACCGTTTCCAGCCGCGCCCGGCTGAGGATCTCCTGGCTGATGAGCTGCAGCCGCGACTCGACCTCGCCGGGCATGGCCGGGGTGCGGCTCTGCTCGACGATCACCGTGGCCGTCGCGCGATAGATGGAAGGAAGGCTGAACGCGAGGCTCACCCCTGCCGCCGCCGTCAACGCGAAGACGGCCAAAGCCAGCCATTTCCGCCGGTCCCATATCTCGGCAATTTGCTCGAGTGGCTGAGGTCCGTGCCCGTGCATGCCGTGCCTCTCAGTTTCCGGACGACGCCGCCACCGCCCGCAGGACGAAGGTGTTGTGCGCGATCTCCACCGTCGGCCCTCCGAGTCCCGTGACCCCGCTCTGGAAGTTGAACTGGTGCGAGGCCGACAGGGAGAGCCGCCGGTTGAGGCGCCAGGCCACTTCCACGTCGAGGCGATAGATCTCGAACTCGGAACCCCGCCCTTCGACGCGATTGAAGGAGGGCCCCGCGGCCAGGGTCAGCGACTCGAAGAGCTGCCGGCTCAGCGTGGCCGTCACGCCCTTGGTGATCACCGGCCCCGCCTCGCCGAGGACGGTGGTCTGCGTGTGGACATAGGCCAGGGCCGCCTCTCCCCGCGCGAACCGGTGCCGGATGCTGGCGCTCGCCTCCGTGCCCAGCCCATGGTCGGAGAGGCGGGGACCGGCCTCGACCTCGAAGTGGTCGAGCGGGGTGATCTCGCGGGTCCAGCCCAGGGCGACGACGTGCGAGAAGACCGCATCCCCGTCGAAGTCGAAGCGCCGCGCGCTGTAGCTGACGTGGCCGCGGTCGAGCGCGCCCAGCCGCTTCTCCAGCCGAAGCACGACCGCCTCCGTGTCGTTGCGCGGCAAGCCCTCGACGACCTCATGCGTGAAGCTCGGCTCGATCGAGACCTGGGAACGGCCCCCGAGCTGCCGTGTGAGCAACTGCCGCGCGTAAAGGCGACGGGCCCGGTGCCGGCCGAGCTCCAGACCCGAGAGGAGGTTGAGCATGCCGGGCGCCTGGGCTTCGGCGTAGGACGCGGTCGTCGAGAGGGCCAGGCGTTTCGAAGGCGTCCAGGTCATCTCCAGCGAGGCATCCTGCCCGGCGAGAGCGGTGTCGAGCTCGGGATGTCGGCGGTACGACTCGGCATCGAGACGGTACTGTCCGCGGACGGTGAAGCGGGGCGACCGGCGGCCGAGGGTCAGCCGCGGGCTGAGGCGCCAGACGTTGTCCTGCTCCGGAGCATCGGCGCTGAAGAACAGGTTGTCGTCGTACACCTCGGTGGCGGCCACCGAGGCCCCGAGTTCGAACCGCTGTTGCGCCGTCGAAGGGTCGGTAAGGAGGATCACGATCACAAGGGCCAGCCCGGCGCGCGCCGCCGGCAGGAAGGGAATGGACATGGTGTAGCCGGCGCTCTTCAGGCCGGAACCACCTGCACGCCGTCCACTTCGACGGCCACGCTGCGCTGAAGGATGTGGACCGAGAGCACCAGAAGACCCTTCTCGGGGCGGGCCTTCACCAGGATGCCCTCCACGTCCGCGAGAGGCCCGGAGACGATGCGCACTCGCCGCCCTTCACGAAGGTAGGGGTGGGCGAAGACCGGAACCCGCGAAGCCGCGAGCTGGCGGATCGCCTCGATCTCCGCCTCCGGCACCACCGCCAGCCGGTCCCAGCCCTCTCCCAGGATGCGCGCGAGTCCACGAGCCTTGCACACCTCGACGTGCCGCCGCTTGTCGAGCGCGTCGTTCAAGAACAGGTATCCGGGGAACATCGGGGCGTTGATGAGCCGCCGGCGGCCGGCCCGCACCGACCACACCTCGATCTGGGGCAGGAAGGGATGGAAGCCCCGGGCGGAGAGCTGGTCACAGACCAGCGGCTCGCAGTGGCTGTGCGTCCAGAGCACGTGCCAGGTCGTCTCCCGCTCGATGCTCGCGGCCGCGGCCTCCGCCGCGAGCACTCCTCTCGTCGTTTCCGGCCGCGCGACGTCCAAGGCTGTGGCAGTCAAGGCTTCGCCCCCTTCGGTTTCGATCCGCGCTTGCGCAGATCTCAACCGCCAGAGAAAACGCTAGTTTGCCGGCGACGTGGTGCGTGCGCCCCCGCCAGAACGAGCGGCCGTTGCGGACGGCCCCGGACTGGCGGTTGCGGTCGACGGCGGCGTTTCTCCACCCAGGACGTCCGAGCCTCCGGCGCGCCGATACCCTCGCGCCAGCACCACCGGGCCTCGCCGATCGGCGGACCCGAGCTGCAGCCTGTCGGCCGCAGGGCGCTGGAGGGTAGAGGCGAGGAGGGCCGACGCACTCGAAGCTCGGACGTCCTCGGTAGAGAAAATCACGGCTAACACACTCCATGGTGGAAGTTAGGCCCCACGCCTCAGGCGGCAATCGGGGTCTCGTGGAATGTCGGATAGGGGATTCCCGGAAGATCGACTAGGGGAGCGCAGCCCTTCGCGCGGGACCGGCGCCGAGCCACTCTGGAGAGCGTATCGGACGAGGCCGTCCGTTTGCCGGATTCCGAGCTTTCTCATGATGTGGGCCCGATGGGACTCGGCGGTTTTCACGCTCACGCCCAGCATGCGCGCGATCTCCCGCGTCGGCCTGCCCTCCGCGATGAGCTGGAGGACCTGGTGCTCGCGCGGGCTCAAGGGGTCCGGTGGCTGCGCCGTACGCGTCCGGTACGCCTCGACCATGCACCGCGAGAGGGCGGCGCTCAAGTACACGCCGCCCGCCGCCACGTCCCGGACGGCCCGGATGAGGTCCTTCGCTTCATGTGTCTTCTGGACGCAGCCCCGGATGCCGGCCTGGACCGCCTCGAGCATGAGCTGCTCGTCGTGCCGGCTCGTCAACAGGATGACGCTCGTGCGAGGGGAGGCCCGGTGGATCTCGCGGGCAGCGTCCAGGCCGTTGAGCAGCGGCATCACGACGTCGAGGACCGCCACGTCCGGCGCCCGCTCTCGCACGAGGATGACGGCTTCCCGCCCGTTGGACGCCTCCCCCACGACGTGGAAGCCGGCACTGGTCAGGAGCAGGCTCAGCGCCTGGCGAACGACGACGTGATCGTCGGCCAGCACCAGGCGCAGAGGCATGTCTGAGCGGCGTGAGGCCAGGACGGTCATCAGGTCATGAATGTAGGCGCGTGCGCGCACCGCGCAATCAGGCGCTCCCTGAAATCGGGATCCGGAAAACGCGTAATGTCCGGGTCGGGCGGTGAGGCTAGAGCTGGCTCAGGCCGCGCTGGAGTGCATATCGGACCAGTCCGGCCGTCTCGCTGATGCCCAGCTTCTTGGTGATGTGCGTGCGGTGGGACTCCGCCGTCTTCACGCTCACGCCGAGAAGCTCGGCGATCTCCCGCGTTCGCTTGCCTTCCGCGATGAGCTGCAGCACTTGCCGCTCGCGCATGCTGAGGGGGTCGGCCGGCGTTGCGGTACGGGCTCGGTAGGCGTCCACCAGCGACCGGGACATGCGGGAGCTCAGGTAGACACCTCCCGCCACGACGTCCCGGATGGCCCGGATGAGATCCTCGCCGTCGTAGGTCTTGAGGACGCAAGCCCGAATGCCCGCCTGCAGCGCCTCCAGGACGAGCTGCTCGTCGTGCCGGCTGGTCAACAGTATCGTCTTCGTGCGCGGGGAGACCTGGTGGATCTCGCGGCCGGCGTCGAGGCCATTCAGGAGCGGCATCATGACGTCGAGGACGGCCACGTCGGGCTGCAGGTCCCGCGCCAGCCGGACCACCTCGTGGCCGTCCGATGCCTCCCCGACCACGTCGAAACCGGCCCCGGCGAGGAGCAGGGAGAGCCCCTGCCGCACGATTACGTGGTCATCGGCGAGGACGACGCGCACGAGCATACGCAGCAACCGAGAGGCAAGACTCGTGCCGCCGCCGCTCGGTGGCGTACAATTCGGGTACATGGCTCCATCGGCGGGCCGTTCGCTCCGGCCGCCCTCGGCAACGCTGGGCGTGACGCAGGGCCTCATCCTGGTCGTCGACGACGACGAGAGCATTCGCCGGTTCCTGGCCACGCTCCTCACGTCGCTCGGACACGAGGTGGCCTGCGCGGACTCCGGCGAGCAGGCGCTCCGCCGCCTGGAGGAGTCGCCGCGGCCGGGGCTGGTGCTCCTCGACCTCATCCTGCCCGGCATCGGCGGCCTCGAGGTTCTCGACCGCATCCGCGAGTCGCAGCCCTCGCTGCCGGTAATCGTGCTCTCCACCGTGGGACGGTTGAAGACGGTGGTGGACGCGGTCAAGCGCGGGGCCTCCGACTACCTGACCAAGCCATTCGGGGAGCAGGAGCTCGAGCTGGCCATACGGAACGCCTTCGAGAAGCAGTTGCTGCAGGACGAGGTCAGGACCCTCCGGCGGCGCCTGGCCACGGGGGGGGCGGCGGAGGAGCCCGTCTCCAGCAGCGACGCCATGCTGCACATCCGCGAGGTGGCGCGCCAGGTCGCGGACACCGACGCGCCGGTGCTGATCACGGGCGAATCCGGCGTGGGCAAGGAAGTGCTCGCGCGCTTCATCCACGCCCAGTCGGGGCGCCACGACGGGCCATTCGTGAAGGTGAACTGCGCGGCGCTCCCGCAGGAGCTCCTCGAGTCGGAGCTGTTCGGCTACGAGCGCGGCGCCTTCTCGGGCGCGCAGCGCGACAAGCCGGGCAAGTTCGAGCTGGCTCATCACGGCTCGATCCTGCTCGACGAGATCGGCGAGATGAGCCCTCACCTCCAGGCGAAGCTCCTGCACGTGCTCCAGGACGGCGAGTACAGCCGGCTCGGCGCGCGGCGCCCGGTCAGCGTCGACGCGCGGGTGCTGGCGACGACCAACGCGCGCCTGACCGAAGCCGTCGCCGATGGACGCTTTCGCGAAGACCTCTACTTCCGCCTCGACGTGATACGCATCGAGGTCCCGCCGCTGCGCGAGCGGCGGGCGGACATCCCGCTGCTCTGCGAGCATTTCCTCCGGCTCTACGCGGACAAGTACAAGAGCGCGGTGCGCGCGCTGCCGCCCGACGTGCTCGAGGCCTTCCTCGCCTACGACTGGCCCGGCAACGTGCGCGAGCTGGAAAACGCCGTGCGCCGCTACCTGATCCTGCCGAGCCTGAAGGGATCGCTGCCCACGCGGCCGGAGCCGGCCGGCGCGCGCGCCGGTCCCGGCCCGCCGACGGCGTCCGCCGGCGGCGGCGCCTTCGCCGGCGCGTCCCTGCGGGCGGTGTCGGCCCGCGCGGCCGAAGAGGCCGAGCGCCAGCTCGTGCAGCGGATCCTCGAGGATACGCGCTGGAACCGGCGGGAAGCCTCGCGCCGGCTCAAAATCTCCTACAAGGCGCTCCTCAACAAGCTCAAGAAATGGGAGTCCGCGCCGGCGGGGAAAGAGTAGCCGGCGGGCAAACCTGGGTCGCCGCGTACCACTATTGGGTAGTCGGCGACCCTCCCCGCCGGCGCGGACTTCTCACCCTTCCCTCCCGCCCAGCGGCGTCGAGGCCGCCCGGCCCCCTATGCATATGCGTAACCGCTTCGCAGGAAAGCGCCTCCTGACCCGGCGCGTCTCTTGCTTGCAAGCTGCTCCGGAGGCGAACCGCGCAAGCGGTGAGGAGGGGTTGCATGCAACGGGTCTTCCTGCGGTCGATCCTGGCGGCGAGCGCGCTCCTTGCGCTTGGAAGTGCGACTCTTGCCTTTGCCCAACTCCCCATCCCCACGCCGACACCTCCCCCGATAACGTTGCCGACGCCACCTCCCCCGCCGCTGCTCCCGGATCCCGTTCCGGTCACGCTGTCGATTTCCGGCAACGAAGCCGTGGGGTCGTTCGACATCGGAGGCATCGGCGCGGACCTGAGGATCGCCTTCGAGCACGTCGTGGGGCTGACTTCCTCGGCCCTCGACGTCACGGCGACGATCGTGAACCCGGTGGACCCGGCCCTGCTCGGCCGCCTTCCCGGGGTCGGCCTCGTCGGCATCCCGGTCGGCTATCCCGTGGTGGTCCGGATCAGCCCCAGCGCCTCCAGCGCCCTCAGCTTCGCGGGCGTGTACCACGTCTCGTTCCATACGCACAATCTTCAGCTCGACCCGAACGTGCCGTTCTCCCTCTTCAAGTCGTCGGACGGCGGGCCCTTCAAGGACATCACGAAGTCCGAAGGCCGGGGCAGCTACCGCGACGACGGAAGCGGCGGCGACTTCTCGGAGTTCCTCATCGCGATCGATCTCCGGCCCATAGACTCCGTCATAGTCGGCAAGTTCGACGACGTGCAGTCGCTGCTCAACAACAGCGCGGATACCATATCGCCTGACGTCCTGACGGTGCTTCAGGCGCATCTGTCATCGGCACGCACCCTCTACCAGTCGGGCGCGATCCGGGAGGCCATCGCCGCGATGACCTTCTTCTCCCGCTACGTGAAGGTTCACGGCGGAGAGGACATCCCCGACGTGTGGCGAGCCAACTGCTCGCCGCTCATCAACGTCGCGGGCCTGCTGCGATCCGGCGCGGAAACCCTGAGGTTCAGTCTCGATCGGAAACTGAGCCACTGAGTCCCCGAGGAGCACGATGCCCGCCAAACTGACCCTGTTTCCCCCGCAACGCGCCGCACGTTTCCTCATCATCCGCGACGGCGAGCGCCTCGTCGTGGGGCGCGACCCCGGCTGCGAGCTGGTCATCGAAGACCCGCGTGTCTCCAAGCGCCACGCGCAGCTGCGCTGGAGCGGAGGCGGCTGGACGATCGAGGACCTGGGCAGCAAGAACGGCACCGCCGTCAACGGGCAGCCCGTGCAGGGCGCCGAGCTGCGCGACGGCGATGCGATCAGCTTCGGCGGCCTGCCGGGGCGCTTCGAGCGGCTCTCGGCCGCCGAGGCCGCCACGGTCGAGGCGGAGCGCCTGGCGCGGATCGAGACATCGGCCAGGATACGTCGCCGGCTACGGGCGGAGCCGGAGCCCGCGGACCTGCTGTTGCGCTTCCTGGAAGCGGCCATGGAGCTGACCCGGACCGACCGGGGTTTCGTGATCCTGATCTCCCCCGGTGGAAAGCTGAGGGCCGAGGTCGCCTCGGGCCTGTCTCCGGAGGCGGTGCGCGACGAGCGGTTCCGGGGGAGCGTGGGGGCGGTGCGCCAGGCCGTGGAGAGCCGGGGTCCCATCGTCCTCTCCGACGTGAGGGCCGATCCCCGCCTCGGAAAGCGGCCGAGCGTCGTATCGCTCGGCATCGCCGCCCTGGCCTGCGTCCCCATCCGCCACGAAGGCAAGGTCCTCGGCGTGATCTACGTCGACAGCCGGAAGCTCGGCCCCGCGCTCACGGAGCTGGAGCTGCAGACCCTGGAGAGCATGGCCGATCAGATGGGCGCGATCCTCGCCGGGTCGATGTCCGAGAAGCTGAGCCGGCCCTACCCGGCGCCACTCGACCAACTGGTCGCCCAGCTGCAGGAGCGCATCGAGGAGCTGCTGCTGCCGGCCCCATGAACATGCGACTGGTGAAGGACGGCTGGCGCCCGCCGCGTCCGGCTCCCCCGGACACTTCGACGAGCGCCGACCTCGAGCACCGTCTCGTCCCCGGCAAGCTCGTCGCGGAGCGCTACCGGATCGTGGGCCAGATCGGCCTCGGCGGGATGGGTGTCGTCTACAAGGCCCACGACGAGGAGCTCGGCGTGGACGTCGCCTTGAAGGTCCTGCGGCCGGACCTGGGAACGGATCCCGAGTGGATCGCGCGCTTCCGGCGAGAGCTGGTGCTCGCCCGCGAGATCACACACAAGAATGTCGTGCGCATCCACGACATCGGAGAGAGCGAGGGGCTGCGCTTCCTGACCATGCGCCTCGTCGAGGGGCGATCGCTCCTGGACCTGCTCGAAAAGGACGGACCGCTGCCGGTCGAGCGCGCGCTGCCCATCTTCCGCCAGGTCGCGGAGGCGGTGCAGCAGGCCCACGACGTGGGCATCATCCACCGCGACCTGAAGCCGGGGAACGTGCTGCTCTCCCCCGACGACACCGCGTACATCACCGACTTCGGCGTCGCGCGCTCGCTGGACAACGACCGCATGACGCGCGCGGGCGCGGTCGTGGGAACGCTCGACTACCTGTCGCCCGAGCAGGTCGCCGGAGATCCCGCCGACGCCCGCAGCGACATCTATGGGCTCGGGCTCCTGCTCTTCGAGATGCTGACCGGTGAGCTGCCGTTCCGCAGCGCTTCGCGAGCGGAGACCCTGGCCCAGCGCATCGCCGGCCGCGCCCGCGACATCGCCGACACCGGCGTCTCCGTGCCCGCCCAGGTCCGGCGACTCATCCGCCGCTGCCTCGAACGCTCCCCCGCGCGCCGCTATGCCGGCGTCCGGGATCTGCTCGCCGACCTGGACGGCCGGCGCGCCGGCGTCGTCGACCGCATTCCGCGCGCGGCGTGGGCGATCCTGGCCTTCCTCTTCATCGGCGCCGGAGCGGGGATGGCCTACCGGCAACGGGCCGTCGGTCCGGTCGCCGTCCCGGCCGCCACCGCGGCCGCGGCGCCGACGGGCGTGGCCGTGCTGCCCCTCGTCGACGAGACCGGCGATGCATCCCTGGCCTGGACGGGCACGGGTGTCGCCGAGATGCTCGCGGGCCACCTCGCCGAGACGCCCGAGCTGCGCGTGGTCGACTCGTCGCGCGTCCTCGCCATGCTGCGCGACCTCAAGCTCGGCGGCCCCCCCACCGACGACACGACGCTGCGCCGCCTGGCCGAGCTGTTCGACGTGCGGCGCCTGGTCACCGGCACCGTGCGCCGCGCGGGCTCGACGCTGAGGGTGGACCTGCGTGTGCTGTCCGTCGGCAGCGGCGGCGCGCTCGAGGCGCGCGCGATGGCTGGCGAGACGCCGACCGCCGGGGGGCTCTTCCGACTGGTGAGCGATCTCGGCGAGCGGCTCCATGCCGAGCTGGGCGCGCCGACGACCGCGAGCGCGCTGGCCCCGGAGCCCCAGACCGACTCTCTCGCGGCGGCGAGCGCCTACCGCCAGGGCCGCGAGCGCCTCCTGGTGGGAAACGCGGTCGAGGCCGCGCCCGCCTTCGAGCGCGCGGTCAAGGAGGACCCACGCTTCGCATCCGCGCTCCTCGGCCTCGGCGAGGCGTATCAGGCGCTCGGGTACCACGCCAAGGCCGTAGCCGCGGCGGAGAAGGCGGCCGACTCGCTGGGCTCGTCCCAGACCCGCCTCGCCTGGCGCGTGCGCGCCCGGCTGGCCCTCCTTCGCGGCGACCCCGCCGAGTCGGAAAAAGTCTACGCCGAGCTGGTGCAGAGATACCCCAACGACGCCGAGGCGCTCTTCGACCTCGCCTCCGCCCAGGCGAGCCAGGGCGCCGCCAAGAGGGCGGTCGCCACGCTCGAGCGCCTCACCGCGCTGGACAAGGGCGACGCCCGCGCGTGGTACCTGCTCGGGAAGAGCATGATCCAGGCGGGCGATGCGCGCCGGGCGGTGACCGACCCGCTCGTGCGCGCCCTGGCCCTCATGACCCAGACCGGCAACGAGCAGGGCCAGGGCGACGTCCTCCACGCGATGGGTGTCGCGCACCAGCGGCTCGGCGAGTACCCGCAGGCCATCGCGAAGTACGGGGATGCGGCCGCGATCCGGCAGACGATCGGCGACAAGCGCGGCACGGCCGTGAGCCTGAAGAACCGCGCGAGCGTCCAGATCGCGATGGGACAGTTCGCCGAGGCCGAGCCCGACCTGCGCCGTGCGCGCGACGTGTACGCGAAGATC
>QHVJ01000609.1 GCA_003222275.1 Acidobacteriota bacterium
CCACGTTCGATCTCGACGCTGACACCGCGGAGCGCGTGGACGGTGTGGGGGCCGAGGTGGTAGTCCTTCGTGAGCCCGTCGGTCACCATGATCGGGCCCACGGTCAGAGTCTGAGGCGCGGCGACGAGCCGCTCGAGCCCGGACGACTACCGCCCGCGGCGCCCACGATCACCTCCTGGCCCTCGCGCAGGTCGCCGGAGAGCACCTCGGTCGACGCGCCATCGCTGATGCCGAGCGTCATCGCGACCGCCTTCGGCGTGCCCCCGCCGTCGATCACGAACGCGCGGCCGCGCGTGCCGCCGCCGCTCCCGGCCGCACCGTCGCTCGCGCCTTGGCTGCGTCCTGCCTTCATGGCGGACGCCGGCGCGGCCGTGTGAACAGCGTCGGAGCCCGCCGGCCGATAGCGGAGTGCGGCGTTGGGGATCTTCAGCACGTCCGGCTTCTCCACGACGACGAGCTTGACGTTGGCGGTCATGCCGGGCAGAAGTCGCCCGCCCGGATTGTCCACCGCCACGATCACTGTGTACGTGACGACGTTCTGCACGATCTGCGCCGCCTTGCGGATCTGCGAGACGGTGCCCCGAAACGTCTGGCCTGGGAACGCGTCGATGGTGAACGTTGTTCTGTTCCCCACGCGGAGTCGGCCGATGTCTGCCTCGTCGACGCTCGTCTCGACTTGCATCTTCGTGAGGTCCCGCGCGATCGTGAAGAGCGTCGGCGCCTGCAGGCTCGCCGCGACGGTCTGGCCCACGTCCACGGCGCGCGAGACGACGACACCGTCCACGGGCGCACGGATCGTCGTGTACGCCAGGTTCGTCTCCGCCTGGCTGAGCGCGGCCTGCTTCAGGTCGACCTGCGCCCGTGCAGACTGCAGCTGCGCCTCCTGAACCTTCAGCTGGGCCCGGGCGGACCGGATGCTCGCCTCGAGCGCCTTCTCACTCGCGCGCGCCGACTCGGATTGCGCGACGGCCTGCTCGTGATTCGCCTGTGCGGTGTCACGCTCCGCCTGGGCGATCAGCTGGCGCCGGAACAGCTCGGCGCCCCGGTCGTACTGCCGCCGGGCGTCCATCATCGCGACGTCGGACTTCGCCGTCTGCGCCTTGGCCTGCGCCAGCGCGGCGCGCGCATTCTCGACGTCGGCGTGGGCCTTCTCGAGGGTGGCCGTCTGGTTCAGCACGGCGGCCTTTGCGACCTCCAGATCGGCCCTCGCCTGATTCACCTGCGTCTCGAAGATCTGCGGATCGATGCGGGCGATGACCTGGCCCTTCTCGACGAGCGAGTTGAAGTCGACGAAAAGCTCCTTGATCTGGCCGGAGACCTGGCTGCCGACCTGGACGGTGACGACGGCGTTGAGGGTGCCGGTGGCGGACACGGCGGCGGTCAGGGGCCCTCGCTCGACCCGCCCCATCCGATATTTGGGTGGGTCGCCCCTGCTCTGCGCATAGAAGTACCCCGAGACGCCGACTGCGACGGCGAACGCGACCAGGACAAGCGACGACGCTCGCCTCAGCACAGGGCACGAAGTCCTTCGTCGAGCATGATCTCGGCCCGGTCAGGCGCGGGGGGAGTCTGGCCGACAATATCGCGCTTCGCGCCGTGCAGGCACTCCAAGGCCCGGTAGAAGGGGAAATTGACTATGGCGTCCTCGCGACCCGACGCGACGTACATGCTCAAGAATTGTTGGGCGGCGCTGTCCAAGGCGTGGAGAGAGCCAAGGTACCTGAGCGCCAAACGCTGGAGAGACACGACGAACCACGCGACGTCTCGGCTGGGGTCGCCCACATCATACTCATCCAGATCGATGGCCGCCGTGCGCGACCCGCTCAAGATCACGTGCTCCGGGATGTAGCTGCCATGCCCGCCGCAGCCTTCGATGGCCGCGAGGGTGGGTGCTGCAGTGTTGAGCTCCTCGAATAGCCGCTCGGACTTGCTGGCGAGCGGCTCTCCGAAGTCGGTCACCCGGTCTGTCCAATACCGATAACGCACGAACTCCGCGCCGAGGTCGGCGACGTTGCCGAGCCGTGGACTCACTGCATGGAAACGTGCGAGCCACCGCCCACACCGCTCGGCGGCCGCGATGTGCTCGTGCGGCCCACCGTTCAAAAAGAGATCCTTGGCCGACGGCCCCCGAACTTTTTCTTCGAGCCGGACGCCCAATGAAGACAGGTAGACGAGCGGCTGGGGAATCGAGAACTCCGCGTCCTCGCTGAAGCCAGCCCGTCGCAGGGCTTCCATGGCCTGAAAAACGTCCGAGCGGTCTGTCTTGTACACTTTCCCGATCACGTGATGCCAGCCGCTCTCCGTTCTCACCGCGATCTCGAAGGTACAGCGGTCTCCGTGCCATTTGAGTGCCCGGGCGCGCATCTCCCGTCGAGTCCCCCAACGCCGCTCGGAGACGCAAAGCCGATCGACCTCTTTGTGGAATTCTTCTTGAGCGAGCACGGCCGCAAACGGGGCGACACGCTCGTTGACCTCGGCCTCAGTGAACTCGAGCTTCATCCACGACTCCCCCACGGACATGTCGGTCAACCCGTGGCGAAATGTTCTTCGAGAACCGTTCCCAGCTCCTTCATGAAGTTCGAGAATTTGTGAGACAGGCGTCGGTGATGTCCCCACCACGCCAGCCACTTCAGGGACTGATAGAGAACGACGGGGGCGAGGTCGCGACAAAAACTCTCCCAGTCCATCGGCTGTCGCGTTTCGGCTTGATACGCTTCGAAGTACGCGGCCTGCAAGGCGTGCCGCTGCTGCCTGGTCCACTTGCCGGAGCTGAGGCTCACCAGATCGAAGCTGCCCGGACCCAGCGCCGCCGTTTCCCAGTCGATCACGGCAACCTCTGGGCCCGCGTGTCCTGTGCGGAGCATGATGTTTTGTCCGAAGAATTGGCCGTGGATCACCGTCCGCGGCCGGGCGCCCAACCAGTCGATGCACTTGGCGTAGCAGTCGAGTCCCCGGCTCACGAGCCGACGCTCTCCGGCTTCGAGATTCGGCAGAATCTGGCGAACGCGCTCGGCGCACTCGCGGTAATGCGAGTGGTCGTAGCGGGGAAGAAAGCTGGTCTGGGCCTCCGGCAGATCGCGGGTCGCTGCGTGAAAGCGCGCCGCCCATCGGGCCGCCACCGTCCAGCGTTCCACGTCGGCGAAGCTCCGAAGCAACGTCCTGCCACCGTCTTCGAGAAAGATCCAATAAAGACCGCGATCGTCCCAGCGCGACGCGTAGAGATGGAGCGTTCCGAAGTGCGCTGGTGAGAGGACGGATTGATACATCTGCAGTTCCCGATGGCTGGACGCGAGGGAGAACTCTCGGACCGTCCGCGCTTTGTCCATCTGATGCTCCGGGTTCAGGTCTTTGAAGAACACCCGCAGTGGGTTGCCTCCGTCGAGCACGACGTGCAGGCGCTCCGTTCGGAAACTCGAGCTCGACCGCAAGAACTCGCGGCGTATCTCCCGGATTCGTACGGACCGTCCTCGCAGACGAGACAGCCCTTGCTCGAGGGTCTCCGCCATCAGGCGGGCGACCCGGTCGTCGTTCGACTGTCCTCTCCGCCAAGTCCTGTTCCACTCGCGTGACGCTGCGGTGACTCGCTCGCGCGGCGGTGTCGTCTTCACGCCGGTCACGCTCACGCTTCCTGGCATGTGAGAGACGGCGCCTTCTCCACGAGATGGCCCCGCTCCAATTGCAACCGCACGTCGCAGGTCGCGAGTGCGCTCGTCCGGTGTGTGATCACAAAGGCGGTGCGACCCTGCATCAGACGATCCATCGCGTCGAGGATCGCGGCTTCCGTCTTCACGTCGACCGAGCTCGTAGGCTCGTCGAGGATCAAGAGCGGCGCGTCCTTCAGGAACGCGCGCGCCAACGCGATCCGCT
>QHVJ01000610.1 GCA_003222275.1 Acidobacteriota bacterium
GGTGTCCGAGCCGGGATCCACGATGTCGAGGATCAGCGTCCCTTCCCTGTACTGGCGGGTCACCATCACCGGCACGCTCGTGCTCCCCGCCGAGGGCATCGGCCCGACATCTCGAAAGGTCGGAGTTGCCATGGGCGTCGACTGCGGCCTGCTCTCGACGCTCACGTGCCACTTGACGAGGAAGTCCGGGCGGCTCGCCTCCTGCCGGTAGCCCTTGCCATCAAGCGTCTCGTCCACCGAGCGCACGATCGCGCTACCCATTGCCGCGTCATCCACCGACCCGTAACTAGACGCCGGCAGGACACGGTATGTCCGGTAGCTGCGCAGCTGAGTCGCCGTTGCCGGGTCGTGGTCGGTCTCGACCTTCATGGCCGGGAGCGTGCTGCATGCCACCAGCGTGACGGCCGCCGCGAGGCATACCGTGATCTTCGCCATGCTCGGAGATCCTCCACGCTCGATCGTGCGAGATTCCGCCCAGACGGCAAATCGGACTTTGGTCGTAGCCAGCACGCGCGTGTAACGGCGTTCGGGCCCTCAGACGCTGTAGAACCACAACAAGCGCATGATGGCCGGGACCCGCGGCGGCAGCATCAGCTCGTTGGCTGGCGGCGGCGGGCTAGGACGTCTTGGAGGGCTCGATACCGATCCGCTGGGTCATGCGCACCAGGTCCGCCACCGACTCGACCTGCATCTTGTGCATGACCCGGCCACGGTGAATCTTGACGGTCTTCTCCGCGGCCCCGAGGTTGAAGGCGATTTGCTTGTTCAGCAGGCCGGCCACAACCAGTTCGAGCACCTCCCGCTCGCGGCGCGTCAGCGTATCGAAGCGGCGCTGGATGATGAGCCGTTCGGCGCGCTCCGCGCGGGCCTGGCGTCCGCGCGCCAGCGCGCGTTCGACGGCGCTCAACAGCTCGTTCTCGTCGAACGGCTTCTGGAGAAAATCGATGGCGCCGCCCTTCATGGCCTGCACGCTCATCGGCACGTTGCCGAATCCGGTGATGAAGATGGTGGGCATGGCGCGGTTGGCCTCGAGGAGCGCGGTCTGAAGGTCGAGACCGCTGGCGCCGGGCAGGCGAACATCGAGCACGAGGCACGCCACTCGATCGGGCAGGTCGTGGGCGAGGAAGGCCTGCGCGGATGAGAACGTTTCCACGGTCAGGCCGGCCGCACGCATGTTGCGGGCGAGCGAGCGACGGATGCTTTCGTCGTCGTCCACGACGTACACCACAGAGTCAGGACCCGTCGCCACCGCCGGTCCTCCCTGGACCGCAGCGTTCTTGGGTACCGCGCTCGTCCGGTCCGCCCGCAGATAGTGAATCATCGACGGCGGTGCGCCATACGACGTTGGTCCGTTGAAGCCGAGCGTAGTGCGAGGGCCCGCTCGACGGCGCCGAAGAGCTCCTCCTCGCTGAACGGCTTCGAGAGGAAGTCCACGGCGCCGGCCTTCATCGCCTTCACCGCCGTCGGGACGTCGGGATTGCCCGTGATGAAGATGATCGGGATCGGCACCGGGACTTGCGACAGGATCTCTTGAAGCTCAAGTCCCCCCGGCCCTGGCATGCGGACGTCGACGATCACACAAGCCGTGCGACCGAGCTCGCCGTTCATGAGCAAGTCGCGCACGGATTCGAAGGTCTGGACCTGGTAGCCGGCGGAGATCAAGAGCCGGGACAGCGCACGGCGCACCGAGATGTCGTCGTCGACCACGATGATCCGGGCGCCGTTCCGGCTCACGTCGCCGTGCCGTTGCGGATCGGCATGGCAAAGCTGAAGGTCGCTCCGCGGGCCGGGTTGTTCGTCGCCCAGATGAGGCCGCCGTGCGCCTCCATGATCGAGCGCGAAATCGACAGACCCATGCCCATGCCTGTGGGCTTGGTCGTGTAGAAGGGCTCGAAGAGCAGATCGTGCTGGCCGGTGAGGATCCCCGGCCCGGCGTCCTGGACGGACACGCGCGCCGTCTGGCCATTGCACAGCTCGGTTTGCACGGAGACGACACGTTCCTCCGTGGGGCAGTCGGCCATAGCGTCCATGGCGTTGACCAGAAGGTTCAGGACGACCTGCTGCAGCTGGATGCGGTCTCCAGCCACGATGAGAGGCTCGGCGGCGACGTCGAGGTGCATTCTGACCCGCCGGATGAGCGCATCACTGCCGAGGAGCTTGACCACGTCCCGGATCAGGGCGTTGAGGTCAAGAAGCTCGACTTCAGTCTCACCCTTGCGGAGCAGCTCGCGCAGGCCCTCGATTACCTTGCCCGCGCGCTTGTCGTCTTCGACGATGTCGCTCAGGATGCTACGGATTTCGCCCAAGTCGGGCCGCGCCGCGTCCAGGAAGCGGCGCGCGGCCTGGGCATTGCTCAGGATGGCGGCCAGGGGCTGGTTCAGCTCGTGAGCCAGCGACGCGGCCAGCGCGCCCATCGTCGAGACGCGGGTGAAATGCGCGAGCTCCTGGCGGCTACGCTGGGCGTTCACCTCCGCCCGCTTCCGCTCGGTGACATCCGTGTGCGAGATGACCGCGCCGCCGTCGGGCTGGTTCAGGGGCACGACGACCATCGAGTACCAGCGCTCCGCCGTCGGGTCGCGCGCCGTGTACTCGAACGCGAAGGAGTCGCGCTCGCGAGCGAGGACGGCGGCGATACCAGCAGCCGCGTCCGAGCCGTGTGAAGCACCCGCGCGCGCCGTCTCCCGCCAGGCGGTCACGTAATTGCTGCCGACGGTCGCGCCTTCGATCGTCCAGCTCTGACTGACTGCGACGATCGTGCCGTCCGAGTCCAGCACGGCCACGCCGTTGCTCAGCGAGGACAGGATGGCCGACTTCATCCCCTCGCTGGCCCGCAGCGCGTCCTCCATCGCTGTCCGCTCGAGCGCACTGGCGAAGACCTCCGCCACCAGACGAAGCCATCCCGCAAACGGCTCGCGCAACGCCCGATCCGCGCTGGTCGTTGCGACCGCCAGGCCACCAAGGACCCGCTCA
>QHVJ01000144.1 GCA_003222275.1 Acidobacteriota bacterium
GCTTCGAGCGGAAATCATCGATGGTGTCGTCGGCGGAGACCTCGGTGCGGCGAAGCGCCAGCAGATCGGTGCCCGGCGGATTGGCCCCGGGGCGCACGGTGCAGGCCGCCTCGAATCCCGCCTCGGCCACGATCCGGCGGACTCCGGCACTTTCGCTGCCGCGCGGGTAGCAGAAGAGGCTCGGCCGGTCCCCCGTCTCGGCCTCGATATCTTTCGCGCAACCCTGGGCCTCGGCCCGCGCGTCGGCCTCCGGCAGCATTGCCATCTCGTGGTGCGTGCGCCCGTGGCCGCCGATCGCGTGTCCGCGGGCACGCATCGCCCGGACCTGCTCCCAGTCGAGCATGCGGTCGGCCTGGCAGCAGCCGCGATACCGGTCGAGCGTGCCCTCCGAGCTGACGACGGCGGTGACGACGAAGAACGTGGCGGGAAAGCCGAAACGCTCGAGGACGGGCAGGGCGTGGGTGAAATTGTCCTGGAAGCCATCGTCGAAAGTGAGCGCGATGGCGTCTGCCGGAAGCGGACATGTCCCCCGCAGTGCAGGCACGGCTCCGGCGAGGGGCAGCACCGGCCGGCGCGAGCGGGCGAGCACCTCCATCTGAGCGGCGAAGGCGTCGAGGCGGACGCTGAGCCGGTCGCGGGGATGGGCGTCGTTCACCCGGTGGTAGGTCAGCACGCGGAGGCCCCGCTCCTCGCGCCCCGCCAGCTCGCAGGTGCGCACGACCGCGCGGCGCGCGAGGGCGTGGAGGTGCGACCTCATGAGACCTCTGCCTCCCAGGGCTCCTCCTTGCCCAGGCCCGCCAGGCGGGTGGCGAAGAGGGCGAGCGAACGCTCGCTCGTGTACAGCCGAGGGAGCTGGAAAGGGTCCTGCCGCGGCCGGGCCAGCGCGTGGCGGCAGGTGAAGGCGTAACGGAGGCCGAGGCGGCGCAGGACCGCGATGGCGCGCTCGTCGTAGTCGGGCGGCTCACCGTTGGGATAGGCGAAGCCACTCGCACGCGTGCCGGTGTGCTCTGCGATCAACCGCAGGTTCGTCGAAATTTCGGCTTCCTGGGTGCGGTCATCCAGACGGGAGAGCATGTAGTGTCGGTGCGTGTGTCCGGCAATGGAGATCGATCCCGCGGCAAGTCGCCGAACATCTGCCCAGCCGAGCACGCGCAGCGGCGGACCCTGGGGAGCGAGGGCGGCTTCCAGGGCGTTCACCGCGTGGTCGATCTCGGGCGGCGTCAGAGCCTTGAGGAGCGGGAGCAGCCGTTTCAAGAGTGCGAGCCGGGCCACCGGCGCCTCGAGCGGAGACTGCCACAGCCCCAGGGCGGGCATCTCGAGCGTCGGCGCCGTCGCGTATTTGAGGATCCATCGCGTCCGGTCGGTCCAGAGCGGCTCGCCCGTCTCGGGGGGAGCGGTGGCCAGGAAGAGGGTGGCGGGAAGGCCTCGCCGCTCCAGCTCGGGCAGGACGACCTCGAGCGTGTCCGGATAGCCGTCGTCGATGGTGACGGCCACGCGCGGCGGACCCTCGGCGCCGTCGGCCAGCCAGGCGACGACGTCGTCGAGGGGCTCCACACGGTAGCGGGAGGCGAGGTAGTCGAGCTGGGCGGCGAAGATCGAGCGGGGAAGGGCGGGGAAGAAGGGGTCGCCCTCGTCGTTGACGCGGTGGTACAGGAGCACCATGGCCCGCCCGTTCTCGAACTGCGAGCGATGGACGCGGAGCGCGCCGGAGCGGAGGAGACCCCAGGCCATCGCCCGCTTGACCGGCGCGGCGGGCGTCATGCCACCCGCCGGAGCAGACCACGGCGCCGTGGAAGCGGGGGCGGCTCCCGTAGACGCGCAACGACGACCACCAGCCCGCCCATCATCCAAAACAGGCCGACGAGTGCCTCGTCGGAGAAGCGCGAACCGAACATGCAGCTCAGGGTGACGCCGGCGAGGGTGCCCAGGAAAGCGAGGGCGAGACGGCGGTCGACCGGGTGGCGGCGCCGGAACCGGAGCCGCAACGCCGTCCGGCCCCAGACGAAGAAGATCAAGAAGAGCAGAAGCGTGCTGGGCACGCCCATCTCCGCCGCCTGCAGGAGGAAGGCGTTGTGGGCGTCGTGGGGATCCTCCGGCTTGAGTGGAAAATCGGTGTAGACGCGGATCAGCTGCTGGAAGCGGCCGACGCCGACGCCGACGAACGGATGCTCGGTGATCATGCGGAGCGCGCCCTGCCAGAGGACCAGCCGCAGCGCGTTGCTGCGGTCGAGGCTCACCTGGGAGTTCTCACCCTCGTACATCGACTGATCGGAAGCAGTCGCGCCCACCCGCTCGCGTATGCTTTGGGGGATGAGGGAGGGATGGACCACCGCGGCGACCGCGCCCGCGCCGCCGGCGGCGACGAGGAGCAGCGGGTTGGCGAGAAGGACCACCGTCGCGGCTCCTCCCGCCATTGCCATGTAGGCGCCGCGCGAGAACGTGAAAAGGGTAGCGCGGGCGGCGAAGAGGAAGGCGAGGAGATAGGGCAGGCCCTTGCGGCGGGGCCGAGCGGAGAGGGCGAAGGCGAGCAGCGGCACGCCGTAATAAACGAGGAAGGCCCCCATCTGGTTGGCCTGGACCATCAAGCCGGGCACGCGCGACCGATCGATGCTGCCGCGGTCTCCACGGTCGATCCCCTCTTTCCAGGTGTTGGCCGCGACCAGGAAGGCGACCCAGGCCAGGACCTGCAGCACCGCCCGGACGTCCTCGCGGTCCCGCACGAGTCCGCGAGCGAAGAAGAAGAAGAGGATGGGGGCAAGCCAGGCACGATAGGTCTGCGCCAGCTCTCCGAGGCCGGGGCCGGCGGAGTAGGCCGGCACGAGGCTGAGCGACGCCACGGCCACGAAGGTCAGCACCAGCATCTCGGGGAACCGGAGGCGCAACCGGGACCGCCCCTGGGCGCGACGCGACAGCCACGCCACCGGACCGAGGACGATGAGCAGGTTGGTCATGTTCGCGCCGGTGATTCCGGCCAGCGGCAGCGGATAGACCTTGCTGAAGGGCAGATAGGCGACCACCAACAGCAGGTACCAGCGCGGGCGGGCCACCGCCGAGAAGATCGCCACGATCGAGAAGGTGGTTCCGAAGAGGAGCATCGCCTTGCCGTCTTCGGAGACGTCGATCAGCCGGGCCATCGCGAGGGCCCAGGCATAGAAGAAGGCCAGGACGAGACCGGGGCGCAGCTCTGCCCGCGAGCGCAGCGCGGCCGCGCGGACCCTCGCCGCCGGGGGCGGGGGAGCCCCGGCCACCGCCGACCGGCCCGGGAAGTCCTCGGCCCGGGTGGCCATCTCAGCGGGCCCCGCGGCCCAGGACGATCACCTTGAAGGTGTCGAAGACGATGGCGAGGTCCAGGAACAGGGACATGTTCTTCACGTAGTAGAGGTCGAACTGCAGCTTCCGCTCGCTGTCCTCGATCGTGGAGCCGTAGCCGAACTTGACCTGCGCCCACCCTGTGATGCCGGGCCGCACCGTGTGACGCTGGTCGTAGTAGGGGATCACCTGGCGCAGCTTCTCGACGAAGTGCGGGCGCTCCGGGCGAGGTCCCACGAAGCTCATCTCGCCCTTCAGGACGTTGATGAGCTGGGGCAGCTCGTCGAGGCGGAGCTTCCGCAGGACGCGGCCGAGCCGGGTGACCCTCGGGTCGTCATCGGCCCCGGCCCACACCGGCCCCGTGGCCACTTCGGCGTCGACCCGCATCGTGCGTAGCTTGTAGAGATCGAAGACCCGCCCGCGCAGGCCGACCCGGCGCTGGCGGAAGAGCGCGGGGCCGGCGCTGTCCAGGCGGACGAGCAGGGCGAGGAGCCCGAGGAGGGGGACCAGCACCACCAGCATCGTTGCGGCACCGGCGAGCTCGACGGCACGCTTCGAGCTGCGGAGCAGGCGCGGCTTGGTGAAGCCGGGGGAGAAGACGAGCCAGCTCGGCCGGAGGTCGCTGACCAGGATCTTCCCGGTCAGGCGCTCGAAGAACCCGGGGGCGTCCTCGACGTTGACGCCCGCCAGCCGGCAACGCAGGAGGTCGTCGACGGGGAGGCGTCCTCGGCGGTCCTCGAGCGCGACGACGATCAGGCTGACCTTGAGCGATTCCACGAGGGGCAGGAGGTCCGCCGTGATCCCCACCACGGACGGATTGACGAGCCGGCGGCCCACCTCGGCCTCGTGCTCACCCAGGAACCCCACCACGTGGTAGCCGAGGGGGCCGCGGCGCAGCATCTCCACCGCGATCTGCTGGGCGGTGTGGCCGGTGCCGACGATGAGCACGTTGTCGCTGAGGGTCTCCCGGTCGCCGGCCCATCGGTGGAGGCTGTGCCAGGCCACGACGGCGAGGGCGGAGAGCGGAAGGGCGAGCGCCAGGGTGAGGGGTCCGATGCGCGCGCCGGGGAACACGTAGTACGCCAGGGCCAGGATCAGCGTGGCGACCACGAAGGACCGGCCGAGCCGGAGGAAGAACTCGGTGGGGCTGCGCAGCGCACGATCGTCGTACAGCTCACCGTAGTACAGGCTGAACTGCAGCGCGAGCACGGCGATGAGTCCCTTGGGAAGGAGAGGGCCGAGGTCGAAGCGCATCTGGTCGAAGTGGGCCCGCAGCGCGCTGGCGGCGGCGACGGTGGAGAGCAGGAGCACGGATTCCACCAGGAAGAGGACGGAGCGGCGGCGGTCGGGCAAAGCGACGGCGTTCACTGGGGGTCAAGTTCTCGCGCGGAGACGGCGACGGTCGAGCCAGCGGGAGAGGATGCTGGTCTGGTCGTTGAGCACCACCCCGAGGATGCGCTCGCGCTTCAGGAAGGAAAGCGAGCGGCGGATGGCATCCCGCGAGGCATGACGGGCCCGCACGACGACGAGGAACCCGTCGACGAGGTCCTGGAGTGTCGCCGAGTCCGCCACGGTCTCGAGGGAAGGACAGTCGAGCAGCACGACGTCGAAGGACTCGCTCGCCGCCGCGAGAAGGCGGGCCAGCCGGTCCCCGGCGAGTAGCTCGATGGGCTGAGGCGTCGGCGTCCCCCCCGCGAGAAGGAAGAACCCCCAGGGCTCGACGCGGCGCAAGGGAAGGGGACGCTCGCTCGGGGCGGAGAGCCAGTCGGCGAGGCCGGGCTCGCCGGCCAGACCCAGCCGGCGCTCGAGCGCAGGCGCGCGCAGCCCCGCCTCCACGAGGAGGACGCGTCTTTCGGGCTCCTGCGCGATGGCGGCGGCGAGGCCCACGACGAGCGCGCTCGTCCCTTCGCTGCCGGTTGCGCTGACGAGACCGAGGCAGTGCACGAAGCGCTGCTCGCCGAAGGCCTTGACCTTCGTGCGCAGGACGCGGATGGACTCGAAGGCCGCGGAGCCCGGCGAGAGAAGCGATGCAAGCCCCGGGTCCGCAATGCGCGCGGAGACGGTCGTCACTTCGACGAACGTGACGCGGGCGGGCAGGGTCAAGGTGGGTAGCTTATCGACCGAACTCATTAATGCTCCTCAGGCGGTCGCGGCCCGCTTGCCGGGGAGGGCGGCGCGCGGGATGGTGATGACGACGGGGTGCGGTACGAGTTCCTCGAGGTCCCGCTCGGACTTCACCGAGCGGTCGAGCAGATCGGCCAGGAACGCCGCGGCCAGGCCGGCGCCGAGGGCGGCGACCACGCCGCCGAAGAGGATCAACGCGGCGTAGGGCCGAATCGGCCGCTGGGGCAGGAAGGCCGGGTCGAGGACGCGGAAATACCCGCCCTGCCAGTACTCCTCCAGCTTCCGGGCCATCTCCGCATCCATTTCCTTCTTGAGCGCCCCGTTGTAGCTCTCGCGGAGCTGCTGATAGTCGCGGGTCAGTGACGCCAGCTCCTGTTCCGCCCGTGGCGTCTGCTCCACCCGCGCCTGGAAGTCGGCGATCCTGGCATCGAGCCGGTCACGCCGCTCCTTCACGGAGTTGATCTCGGCCTCGACGGCATGCAGGGACCGGGTGAGCACGACCGCTTCCGGATCGGTGAGGTCCCGTTCCTTTTCTTTTTCGCCGTCTTGCTGCTGCTGGACGGCGGCGACCTGCTTCTCCAGGGCCTGGATGCGGGCGCGGACGGCGCGCATGTCGGGGTGATCCTCCGTGTATCGGCCGCGGAGAGCGTCGTAGATGGCGCGCTGCTTGAACAGCTCCGCCCCCGGTCCCCCCGTCCCGCCGGAAGCGAGGCGCCGCCCCTCGAGGAGGCTCCGCTCGAGCACGGCCCGGCGGTCCCCGAGCGTGCGCAGGTTCTCGCCGAGGGTCTGCTGCTCGAGCTGCATCTGACCGAGGACGCGCAGGTTCGAGTCGAGCTGCTCGGGGAGGGAACCCCAGTACTCCTGCTTGTGGTGTCGCAGCGCGGCCTCGCGCTCCTCGAGCGCCTTCCGGGTATCGGCGAGGTTCGCCTGGAGGAAGCCGAACGTCTTCTCGGTCATGCCGTCGCGCAGCCGGCCCGCGTCCTCCGTGAACTCGGTCGCGAGCATGCTCGTGACGGCCATGGCCTTGTCGGGGTCCCGGTTCACGTACTCGATGACGAACGAGTCCGAGCCCTGCACACGGATCTCGATGGCCTTCCGCATGATCTCCACGACGACGTGGAGGGGGGCGCCCGCCGTCTCGGGATAGGGGTCGAGCTTGTGGATCACCTTCTCGAGGTGGGTGCGGCTCAGGACGAGCTGCCGGATGGTGTTCAGGCGCTGGGCCATGCTTTCCGCGGTGACCGGCACCACGAAGTACTCGGGCACGCCCTTCGACTCGACGAGGATCATCGTGCCCGAGCGGTACTTCCGGGGCATCACCAACATGAGGACCAGGGCGACGGCCATGACGGCGGCGAATGTCATCCACATGTGACGGGGATACCGCAGGGGAATCTCCAAGTACTCGAGGACGTCGCGCCCCGGGCGCTCCTCGTACTCGGCGTAGTCGGCGTCGCTCATCTCGTCCATCCTCCTGGTCCCCGGCCGGCCGCGACGGGGGCGGCCTCGGCGCGCACTTCACGGCCCTGGAAGACGAGTGAGCAGCTCACGTCGTCCAAGTGGCCGATCACGAAGTCCACTTCGTCTCCGCGGCCCGCGCGCCTGAGCTGCGCGGCACTGTTGCCCCAGCCGGCGAGGGAGGCGGGGATGCCGCTCCAGCGGCGGACGAT
>QHVJ01000611.1 GCA_003222275.1 Acidobacteriota bacterium
AAGTTCAACGAGATGGCGATCATCGTCATCATGGTGATCCTGGGGGGCCTGCGGACGTTCTGGGGCCCGGTGGTGGGCGCGGTTTTCATCGAGGTGCTGTCCGAGGCGCTCCGCCCCTGGGGCGAGACGCGCATGGTTCTCTTCGCCCTGCTGGTGATCCTCGTCGCGCGCGCCTACCCGGCGGGCCTCGTGGGTTTGGGCGCCGGAATCGCCGGCTATTGGCGCGCCAAGCGTGACCGCCGCCGAGCGAGCCCTTAGCTGTTGGAAGCGGCCAGCGGGTGCAACACGTCGATCGCCCAGCCGAGGTCCAAGCGCTCTCCGGACCAGTCCGGTATCGCCACGCGCGGGTGGATGTGCAGGTCTTCGGCTTCGTTCTGCGCGCGCAACCGCTCGGCGGGATCGGGCGGTACCGGAGCTCGCGGCGGGACGTCAGGGAATAGCCGGCCGTCAGGCAGCCTGAACTGCAGCTCGCCATCAGGGAGTCGTTCCACCTGGTAGCCGTCCTCGTGGACTGCGCGGTGGTGCCGGCGACACAGCATCGCGAGATTCGACAACGTGGTGGGGCCGCCGTTGGCCCAGTGGCGGATGTGATGGCCCTGGCCGAAGGGCAGCCCGCAGCCCGGGAAGCGACAGCCGTGATCGCGATGCTGCAGCGCGCGCCGAAGCGCCGGCGGAATGGTTCGAGTCCGGGCGCCGACGTCCGTGGCGTGGCCGTCCGCGTCGTGGCGCATCACGACGCGCGTCGAGTCGCACGCCAGCCGCCGCGACGTTGCTGCGGAAACGTGTGTGCCGTTCTCGAGCACGGATTGGCCAGGCGCGTTGGAAGCCGCCGACGCGTCGGCAGTCCCGCACGCGTCGGCAGCCGTCGAGGCGTCAGACTCAGCCAAGACCGGCGCATCGACATGGACCACGACCTGGTAGCGCTCGCCGGGTGTCCCCGGATCGATTCCGTGGTGGAGCGCGGTCTCGGCGAGGAGCCCAAGCGCATCGGCCTGCTGCTGGCTCCATGTCGGCGTGTCCTCACAGACGAGCAGGCCCGTCTCCGGGTGGAGCGTTTCCGCGGGAACGTTTTTGTTTATCACGCCGTTGTTGCGTGCCAGCTGATAGAGCGCTTCCCGCGACGCCTCGAGCGCTTTCATCAGCACCGCCCCGGTCTCCGGCTCCAGCCGCCCGCGGATGACCACCATACCGTCTTCGTCTTGATACACATGGAGGCCGCGGCTCCGGTGGCGCTGAATGCCCTGCTTCGCTTCGGCAATTCGATCGACCCGCCGCCAGCCGCGGACGATCCGCTCGACGTGCTCGGCCGTGCCGGCCCGGCCTACCTTGAGCAGCCGCTCTTCGGTCTCCGGCGTGGCGACCCGCGTGAGCGCGCGTACCTTGGAGTACGACAGCTCGCCGCAGGCCAGCGCCTCCGCGAGGCGCGGCAGGGTGCCGAGCGCCCGTGCCACGCGGACCCGTTCACGCGCGGCGCCGGGGTCCATTCCGACGCGCCACGTCAGCCAATGAGCGCAGGAGCGAAAGCCGCTGCCGTTGCCCCAGCCTCCGCGCGCGTCGAACTCCCGGATCAGATCCAGCAGCCGGGCAGTGGCGGCATCGAGTTGAGCGGACAGCTCGGCGATCTCATCGCCGAGGCGCTCCAGCTCAGGCGCGGCGCCGACGGTGGGCGGCATCGGGCGGCATCGTAGGCGCGAGGGTGACATCATCGACCGCGGTGTTCATCGGCGCTCTCCTTGTGCTCTGCGCCGACTCTACACCGCGATTTTCGACGGCCCATGGTGGCCCCAGAACGGAAGATCGGTGCACGATCGCGATTTTTTTCGCGACTCTTGCCTGCGCGCGTCTCAGCGCAAAGGCGCACCGCTGGAGCCGATTTGGCGATCGAATGCGCCGCCCCTGCGAGGGTGGCCAATGATCGCTGTCAAGAGTGGAAAATCAGATACACGCGCCGACCACGTCAAGACTGAAAGACCAGATACACCCGCGGCCCGCGTTGAGAATCAGATCCACGCGCAGCGGAGTCAGCAGCCCCCGGCCCTCACCCGGCGGTCAGATCGCGTGTCAAACGGTCCGTTCGCGCTCGCCGAAGAGGCCGGTGGGCCGGACGACCAGCACGAGGATCAGCAGCACGAAGCCGTAGAGGTCGCGGTACGCGGAGGAGATGAACACCGAGCCGAGCGCCTCGAGCACGCCCAGCAGGAGGCCGCCGA
>QHVJ01000146.1 GCA_003222275.1 Acidobacteriota bacterium
CGGTGCGCCTCCGGGCGCGCTGTGGTTCTTCCTATGGGAGATGGAGTCCATCCTCGCCGGGCTGTTCCCGGCTGACAAGGACGAGCGCCCCTGCTAGAATCCGACTCCACTCGGGGCGCACGAACCAGAATGGGCAAGCACATTCTCGTAGTCGACGACGACGAGAATATCCTCAACCTCGAGCGCACCATCCTGGCGCAGAAAGGCTTCGACGTCACCACCGCAACCGGGGGCGCGGAAGCGCTGGAGCTCCTCGCCGGACGCCCCTTCGACCTCGTTCTCCTCGACGTGATGATGCCCGAGGTGGACGGCTTCACCGTCTGCCGCAAGATCAAGGAGGACCCCCGCCTGAAGGACATCCCGGTCATCTTCCTCACCGCGAAGGGCGGCGGCGAGGCGCTGGCCGAAGGCTTCGAGTCCGGAGCCGTGATGTACATCAACAAGCCGTTCACCGCGAACAAGCTCCTCACCATCGTAAAGACGATGCTGGAAGCCGGGACGAACCTGACCTGAAGGAGGACGCGTGGAGCCGATCCTCGACAAGGCCCGGGCGGGCCAGAACGCCCTGGAGCGGCTCGCGAGCGCCATCCCGGGCTTCAAGGGTTATCGTGAGCGGGAGCTGCGCCGCGACGCGGACCGGCAGCAGCGCGAGCACCTCGCCGGCCGGCTGGAGGCCAACAAGAAAGCCCTCAACGAGCTCGCCGACCGGGCCACGCGCGGCGGCTCCTTCGATGCGATCAACGACATCGAGGCCGCGCGCAAGCGTCTCGACCGCGTGGCCGCCCGCCTGCGTTATGCGGAGCGCGGTTACGCGGGCTTCTTCGATACGGTGAAGGTGGACGAGGCGGTCCTGGCCCGCGTCTACGAGCTCGACCTCTCGCTGCTCGACGGCGTGGAGGCCGTGCGCGCGGCGACGGAGGCCGCGCGCGGGGCCAGCGCCCCCGGCGTCCGTCCCGCCGTGCAGGCCGCGACGGGCGCGGTCGACCAGCTCGACGAGCGCTTGACCGAGCGCGAAGCGATCCTCCGCGGCGTGAGCTGAGGGGAGGCCATGGGCCTGCTGCTCGAGGTCATCCAGCACTTCGACGACACGGGACGCGAGATCGTCCACCGCGAGCCGCCGGCAGGCTCGGCGGACATCAAGCTCGGAGCCCAGCTCATCGTCCAGGACAACCAGTGGGCCGTCTTCTACCGTGACGGCAAGGCGCTCGACACGTTCACGTCCGGACGCCACACGCTGGCCACCCTGAACCTGCCCCTCCTCTCCAAGATCGTCGGCGCGCCCTTCGGCGGCAAGTCGCCGTTCCAGGCCCAGGTCTATTTCATCGGCCGCCAGACCTTCACCGACATGAAGTGGGGGACGAAGGAGCCGATCGCCTTCCGCGACACCGAGCTGACGATGGTGCGCCTGCGCGCCTTCGGCCGCTTGTCGATGCGCGTGACGGATCCCCAGATCTTCGTCCAGCAGCTGGTCGGCACGCAGGGCCAGTACACGACCGAGTCGATCGAGGACTTCCTGCGCGATCTATGTGTCGCCCGCCTCAACGACCTGCTCGGCGAGACGCTGAAGACGGTCCTCGACCTGCCCCGCTACTACGACGAGCTGGCCGGCGGGCTCAAGGGCCGGGTGGCCGACGACTTCGCGAAGTACGGCCTGGAGCTGGTGGACTTCCTGATCGGCGCGATCACGCCGCCCGACGAGGTCCAGAAGATGATCGACGAGCGCGCCGGGATGGGGGCCATCGGCGACATGCAGCGCTACATGGCCTTCAAGGCCGCGCGGGGGATCGAAGAGGCGGCCAAGAACCCGGGCGAGGCCGGCAACGCGGCCGGCCTCGGGCTCGGCGCCGGCATCGGGATGATGATGCCGGGCATGATCGCCGGCGCCATGGGCGGGCAGGGCCGCGCAAACGCCCCCGCCGGCACGTCCGTGGCGTGCCCGAAGTGCCAGACCCTCGTCCCCGAAGGCGCGAAGTTCTGCGGAAGCTGCGGCACCGTCATGACGGCTTCCGCATGCCCGCAGTGCCGCGCCGCGGTTCCCGCCGGGGCCAGGTTCTGCGGCAACTGCGGGGCCTCTCTCGCGGCTGCCTCCTGCCCCCAGTGCAACGCGGCGGTGGCGCCGGGCTCCAAGTTCTGCGGCACCTGCGGCCACAAGCTCGGGTAGGCCGCGCCGCGGCGGCCGTCGTCCTGGCCGCCGCCACCACCGTCTTGTTCGGGCCGCCGCTAGCCGACATCGCTCGCGTGAAGCCGTTCTGGCTCGACGAAGGCTTCGAGATCGCGGAGGCCTGTCGGCACTCCTACCTCTCGCTCCTCGTCCATGGTGCGCCCGGGCAGTGCAGCCCTTCCCCCCTCTACTACCTCGCGCAGCGGCTGTCCGTCCGTTCGGTGAAGCGCTTCGACGAAGGGATCGCCGTCTCTTACCGTCGCGTGAGCCTCGTCGCCGCCGGCCTGCTCCTCTTCGTGGCCACGCTCGCGCTGCAAATCCGCCTGGGCGCGCCGTGGGGCCTCGTGGCCGCCGCCACCCTGGCCGGCCAGCCCCTCTTTGCCCACTACGCCGCCGAGAACAGGCCCTACATGTCCTGGCTACTGCTCTTCTCGCTCACCGTTCTCGTCGGGGCGGAAGCCGCATCGCGGCCCTGGCGCGACGTCGGGCGCGCGTGGCGCATGGCTCTGGTGGCATCCGCCGTCAGCCTCGCGCTCGTCGCCCTGGCCGGCGCACTCCAGGCCGGGCTGGCTTGTGCCCTGTGCGGCCTCTCGTGGCGGCGCACCGCGGAGGATCGCCGCGACACCCGCGCGGCGCTCGCGTGGAGCCTGCTGCTCGCGGCGGGATGCCTGGTCCTGGGCCTCTACTTCGGCGCGCGTAGCCCCTGCCGTACCTATGACGCCGGGCATCTGGCGCTGCGGTTTCCGGACCAGGCGGATCTCCTCCGGCCTGTCCTCTCGCTCATCTGGGGCGACGGTGTCGCGGGCAACGTCGGCAATGTCCTTCTATTGCTAGGCCTGCTCCCCGCATTCCGCCTCCGGCCGCAATCCGCATCTCGAGCGGGGGATGGGGCACGGCGCACGCAGTTTGCCTCTTGGCTGGCCGCGGGCGTCGGCGCGCAGGTTGGATTCACCCTCATCCTCGCCGCGCAACTGTTCCAGTCCGGGTACTACTTCGTCCCCCGCGTCTTTTTTCACCTGGCCGTTTGCCGCGCGCTGCTGGTCGCGCTGGGGGGCTGGTCTTTGATGGGCTGGCTCAGCGAACGCGCGCCCGTACCGGGACGGACCGCCCTGCAGACCCTCGCCCTGGGGCTCGCCGTTCTTGCCGTCGCCTCCGCCTTCAGCCTGGAAACGCAGGAGAGGGAGGAGCGCCGGCTCGCGTGGCCGGCCGCTGACAACGGCCCCTGTGCCATCGCCTCGGGAACGCTGGTCGTAGACGTGCCCGCGGGGACGACGGACTGGGCCTTGGGTTCGAACTTCATCGTGCGGCTGTCCGAGCAGCGGCGGCGCTGTAGCGCCGGCACCTCGAGCGAAGAGCGCCATGTGCTCGTCGGCGATCCCGGGAGCGGCGACTACCGCTTCAGCGCCGGCCGCGCACCGGGAGCAGTCGCCCTCGAACAATGCGGACGCCCAGTCGTTCTCGGCCCTTAGCTACACCTGCCAGTCCTTCATCTTCCTGAGGAGCTGGTCGATCGTCAGGAGCCGCTCATGTCCGTCGGAGTCGCGGCGGAACACGGCATGGTACCAGCCCTTCATGCCGATGGGCGTGTACGTCTCGCGTCCGATCCGCAGCCGCTCGCCGGCGACGAGCTTGAGGAACACCTGCTCGTAGGCGGAGCGGCTGAGGCGGCGATCCGGAAAGGGAACGGGGTCCTGCCGCCGGCGCCGCTCGCGCTGGCGGCGCTCCGCCGCGGGAGCGCGCCGGCGGACGACGCCGGACGGCGGCGCCGGGGCCGGGCGGCCCGCGCCGTTGCCGGGGCGCAGCGTCGCCTCTTCCGCCGGCCGAGGGCGCGGCCGGGCCGGCGAAGGGCGGGGCCTCACGGTCTCGAGGTCGCCCCCCATCCCGGCCTCGATCTTCGGGACCGAAGCGGCCGCCGATTTTCCGAGCGCGGACGCTTCGGGCCGCGCCTGCGCCGCCGTCGGAGCGCGACGCCGGCGCCGCCGCTGGGAGACGAATTCCGCCCGCTCCTTCTCCCGCGCGGCGATGAAGTCGTCGAGCGTGCCGACGTTCCAGACGACCTGCCGGGCGGTCGAGGGGCGGCGGCGTGTCTCGAACCCCCTGAGAGCGGGAAGCACCATTCCCCACCGGCACAGGCGCCCGACGTCCTCGTAGGCGCTGGGCCGATCGTCCAGCTCCAGCAGCGATGGTGCGCCCCCCTTGAGGATCGAAAACAGCATGCGAAAACTGAACGGATCGGCGTACCGGCGTATCGACCGGCGGAAGTACCACGCGGTGCGGAGAGCGATGTCGCGGAGCGACAGCAGCCCGTGGCCTCCGCGCACCTTCCAGATGGGGGCGTCCATGTCCGAGGTGAACGGGCTTTGCGGGAAATGGAAGTCCTTGGTGAGCCAACCCTTCCGCGTCGTGTGCTTGCCCGGCACGACGCCCTCCACGGTGGGGATCGGCCGGCGATCGAGGAGCGACACGTCGTACGACGGCCAGGTCATGACCTCGCGGACGATGCCGATCACGACGGTGGCGGTCGCGATCATCAGCCCCGGGTCGGGGGTGAAGTCGGCAGTGATCTCGATGCGGTCGCCGCGCGGCCGCACGCCCACGCCGGTCGAGCGGCGGTTGGTGCCCACGACCGCCACCGGCACCGGAATTATGTGGGCCAGCAGGTGGGCGAGGCGGTGGACGTTGCGCTCCCCGTTCTGATGGGCGCGCGACCGCTCGAAGGATACGTTGTAGTGGGTGCTGTACGCCTTCAAGCGGATGTGACGGCCGCTGCGCTTCTCCCACTTCGACAGCTCGCGCCGCACGAACGCAATCTGCTCCCAGAGGTTCCTCACCACGCGCGCGCTGCACCCCGGGGCCAGCTCGATGACGGGAGTCACGACCTCGATCACCCCCCGGTCGAAATAGACGGCGCCGCCGGTCGGGAGCTGGAACGAGCTCTTCTCGCGGCGCAGCATCGGGACGTCGATGAACCCGGTGGGCCGGCCCCAGAACGCGCGGGGGTCGATCTCCAGCCCGTCGAGGAAGACGTTGAACTCCGCTTCCATGCCCGTCACGGGCATCCGCAGACGGCGGGCGACCGGACCGGGAACGCTCGCCCAGGGGCCGGCCGCGCGGCGAAGGCGAGTTTGTCCCGCGGACGCGGCCTCTTCGAAGTCCGCTTTGTCGTCGGTTGGCATTCCTGCAAAGCCTCGCTGGCCGGCGATGGCCTCGAGCAACGAGTAAGCCGATGATGCCCTGCGGCTTAAACGAGAGCGCGGCACGCGACGCCCGGCCGGCCGGCGCGCTTGGCTCCTACGAAGAGCAAAAATCGGACCACGGGGTCCTTCCGGGTTTTATTTCTGAGACTCGGACCTGGTCGAGCCGGCGTGAGCGGCGGCGGGCAAGACCTCGGGCAACGGCTCGCGCGGCCAGCCGCGGCGGTCGCCCCGGCGACGCTCCTCGAAGGCGAAGCGCGGCTTGTCCTGCGGACCCTCGAGGCGGTCCTCGCTGATCTCGCGGGGGACGACGGTGACGTAGCCGAGGTCGACGTGGATGTGGTCGTCGGCCTTCCCGATCTCGTGGCCGTACGGCATCACGTACAGATCGTCCGTAAGGTCTTCGATGACGCGGTTGTAGGTCTCGATCGAAGCCCGGTCCCGCAGGACCACGGTGCCGATCTTGTACACGTCGGCGGCGGTTCCCCACATGTGCGGCGTGGCCGCCACCGAGAGCTTGTGCGCCGGGGACCGGTAGCCACCGTTGACGGCCAGGTGCACGGGGGCGCCGGTGGCCTCGCGGAGCCGCTCGAGATAGAAGGCGGCGATCCGGATCGCGCAGGGGACGTACCGGGGAAAGGCCCGCACGCGGGCCGCCTCCTTCAAGTCCACGAGGAGGAACTCGTTGAGGCCGAAGTGCGGCGTGACGCGGATCTCCCGGGCCGCCTCGCGGGAGGGGATCTCGTAGAAATAGCGGGGCAGGTGGTGGTACTGGCCGCGGATGCCCTCGACCAGCTCGCCGGGCCGGAGCAGCGCGCGCAACTCGGGGTCCAGGTCGAACGCGTCGACGATCTTGAGGCCGGATTCCGACTCGATCTCAGCCACCGTTCATTCCCGCCAGGCACTCGTAGATGTCGCGCGACACGTCGGCCACCGCGGTCCTCGCGCCCGTCTCGCTGGGGAACTGCGTCAGGATCACCAGCACGTACGGCTTCCGCCCCTCGAGATAGACGATGCCCGCGTCGTGATGGACGGTCGAGATGTTGCCGCTCTTGTGCGCCACCCGTGCCGCCTGCGGCAGCCCGGCCGGGATGCCGCTCTTGAACCTCTGGTCCAGGAGGATCTCGCGCATCCGCGCCGAGGCCTCCTCGCCATAGGCCTTGCCCTCCTCCACCAGCCGCAGCAGCTTCAGCAGCCCGTTGGCGGTGACCTCGTTGTTGAGCCCGGCCTCGAAGGCGGCCTGGTCCTCCACCCCGCGGAGCACCTTGATGCCCTCGATCTTCAGCTCGTCGAGGGCGGTCTGGATGACGGGGACGCCGACCACGTCCACGAGCAGGTTGGTCGCGAAGTTGCTGGACGAAGTGATCATGTGGTACGCGAGCTGCTCCACCGACATCGTCCGGCCGAGGCGCTCGAAGACCTCGCCCTCGGTGTCGCGGTTGATGTCCAGCATATACGGCTTGCGGTCGTGGATGCTCAGGAACTTGTTGCGGACGTGGACGGGCTCTTCCAGGGCCAGCTCCCCGCGGGTGTGCTGGCGGAAGACCGCCAGCAGCACGGCCAGCTTCATCGTCGACGCGGCGTGGAACATCGCATCCGCGTTGTATGACCACTGGAGTGTCGTCTCCGCGTCGTAGAACGCGATGCCCAGGCGCTCGAGCTCGTGGCGGTCACGGATGGCCAGGACGCTCGCGTAGAGGGATTGCTCGGCCTTGGCGACGGATTGGCGGACCGCGGCCTCTTCGGGCGGCTCCACCTGGGGCTTGGCCATCGAATCGATATTAAGACATTCCCGGAGGCGGATACCGGTCGCTCGCCGCTTCGCCGCCCGAGCGCTACAATCGGGCCCACGTGAGCCCCGAAGTGGCCTCTGCCGTCGAGCGCCTGCGTGGTCAAGGCGCGCTGTCCGCCGAGCACGCCGCCCTCTTCTCCCGTGTGGCGCGGCGCGAGCTGGTGTCGGTGAACCCCGAGTTGCGCGTGCTTCTCTACGGCGGAATCCTCGTCGCCATGGCGGGCGTCGGACTGCTCGTGAAGCAGAACTTCGAGCGCATGGGCCCGCTGGCGATCGCGGGCGCCCTGGCGGTGGCCGCGGCCGGTTGCCTGTTCTGGGTGGCCCGGCGCTCCGCGCCATTTTCGTGGCGCGAGAGCCCGGCGCCCCATTTCGCCTTCGAGTACCTCCTGCTCCTGGGCGTGCTGCTCGTGGGAGCGGATCTGGCCTACGTCGAGGCGAAATTCACTCCGCTGGGAGACGCGTGGCCGTGGCACCTGTTCGCGGCGGCGGTCGTGGCCGCCTTCCTGTCGGTGCGCTACGACTCGCGGATCGTGTTCTCCCTCGCCCTCACGACGTTTGCGGCGTGGCGGGGCGTGTCGGTGATGCTGCTCGAAAAGGCCTTCTGGTCGGGCACCGATGCCGCGTCGTCCCTGCGCGCCAACGCGATCGGGTGCGGCGTGGTGTTCCTCCTCCTCGCGGCGGCGCTCGTACGGCTCGATCGCAAGGCGCACTTCGAGCCGGTGGCGATCCACGCGGGCTGGATCCTCGTCCTGGGCGCCCTGATGTCCGGCCTGAGCGGCGACACGCCGGCGTTCGGGCTTCTCCTGCTCCTGGTGGGGGCGGGGGTGGGCGTGTTCGCCTTCCGCCACGCGCGGTTCTCGCTGTTCGTGCTCGGCGTGCTCGCCGCCTACGCCGGACTGAGCGCGCTCCTGCTGCGCACCCACCCCGGCGACGCGGGGGCCGCTCTCTGGTTCGCGCTGTCGTCTCTCGTGGTGCTCGGCGGTCTGCTCGCCGCCCACCGGCGGTTGAAGGAAGCGGCGTGAGGGCCGACGCCGC
>QHVJ01000145.1 GCA_003222275.1 Acidobacteriota bacterium
GAAGGATGCGAACAACAAGCCCACCCAGGTCAAGCACACGCCCGAGTGGAGCTTCAGCGACATGAGCATCATCAGCTTGAGCTCGTCGACGACCGGCTTCAACCCGACCTTCATCGCGAAGGCGCCGGGCACCGTCACCACGTACGCCGAGGCCGACGGGGTCCGGTCCAACGACGTGACGATTCACCTGCGCAACTAGCCCGCCATCAGCGGGCGCGGTCGGCCCGTTGCAGAATGGGTCGTGCCGCGCCCGCCCCGCCACGCATTCACCGCTGCCGTGCGCCGGGCGCTGCCGCGTCCCCTCGAC